>JBKKAZ010000305.1:0-13709 GCA_046714435.1 Casimicrobiaceae bacterium | reverse complement strand
TTCTGAAAACGATTTGCATGCGAACGTTCCGCCTTGGCGAGCGTTTCGAACCAATCGGCAATCTCGTCGAAGCCCTCGTTCCGCGCGCCCTTCGCCATGCCGGGATACATGTCGGTGTACTCGTGCGTCTCGCCCGCCACCGCCGCCTTCAGGTTCTGGCGGGACGACCCGATCGGCAGGTCGGTCGCCGGGTCCCCGACCTGGGCGAGGTAATCGAGGTGCCCGTGGGCGTGCCCGGTCTCGCCTTCCGCCGTCGAGCGGAACAGCGCCGCGACGTCGTTCTGGCCTTCGATGTCGGCCTTGCTTGCGAAGTAGAGGTAGCGGCGGTTCGCCTGCGACTCGCCGGCGAACGCGGCCTTGAGGTTGTCGTGCGTCTTGGTACCCTTGAGCGGCTTCATCGTCGAATCTCCTTCATGGGGTTAAAGCGCCGCAATCGGCATCGATCGGCGGTGGGGAAACGGCGGCGGCCACACGCTTTTCGAGCGGGCCGCGTCGAGAAGCATTGTGGCCTCGCTCCGGCTCCGCGTCCAATTTATAATGTCAATTCAACCGATAACCGTAGTTTATCGGTCCGCGGCGCCGGCTTCGACGCGGGCGGGTCATGCGGCTCATTACCCCGCCCGGTTGTTCGGCTGACTCAGTCGATGCGTTGGTACGCCGGCAGCGTGAGGAACTCGACAAAGCGATCGTTGTTGACGAGGTCGGCGAAGATCTCCGCGGCGTCCGGGTAGCGTCCTTCGCCGTACGCCGGTCCCAGCAGCTTTTCGATCTTCGCGAGTTCCTCCTCGATCATCGCGGCGACCATCGCCTTGGTGATCCGGCGGCCGTCGTCGAGGATGCCCTTGGGCGAGCGGATCCACTGCCAGACCTGCGAACGCGAGATCTCCGCGGTTGCCGCGTCTTCCATCAGGTTGAAGATCGGCACCGCCGCCTGGCCGGCGAGCCAAGCGCCGATGTACTGGATCGCGACGTTGATGTTGAACCGCAGGCCGGGTTCGGTGATCGGCCGCTCGGGTTCGAAGCGCACCAGGTCGGCCGCGCTCACGCGGACGTCGGCGCGCGGCTTCGACCGGATCTGGTTCGGCGAGGGCATCAGCCGGTTGAACGCCTCGAGCGCGACCGGAACCAGGCCCGGATGCGCGACCCAGGTTCCGTCGTGCCCGTAGGTCGCTTCGCGTTCCTTGTCGGTCTTCACTTTCGCCAACGCCGCGGCGTTGGCGACCTCGTCGTTCTTGATCGGAATCTGCGCGGCCATCCCGCCCATCGCGTGGATGTCGCGGCGGTGGCAGGTGTGGATGCAGAGCTCCGCATAGCTCTTCAGAAACGGCGTGGTCATGGTCACTAGCACGCGATCGGCGAGGCAGAAGTCATGGTTGTCCCTGAACTTCTTGATGCAGCTGAAGATATAGTCCCAGCGGCCGCAGTTGAGCCCCGCGGAATGCTCGCGCAGCTCGTAGAGGATCTCGTCCATCTCGAACGCAGCGACGATGGTCTCGATCAGCACCGTCGCCTTGATCGACCCGCGCGCAATCCCGAGCGTGTCCTGCGCCATCACGAAAATGTCGTTCCACAGCCGCGCCTCGAGATGGCTTTCGAGCTTCGGCAGGTAGAAATAGGGGCCGGAACCGCGCGCCAGCAGTTCCTTCGCGTTGTGAAAAAAGTACAGCGCAAAGTCGAACAGGCCGCCGGACATCGGGGTCCCATCGACGGTAACGTGCTTCTCCGGCAGGTGCCAGCCGCGCGGCCGCACGAACAACACGGCGGTTTTGGCGTTCAGCTTGTAGCTCTTGCCATGCGCCGATACGTAGTCGATGTGGTGGCGGATCGCATCGCGGAGGTTGATCTGGCCCTGCAGGTTGTTGTCCCAGCGTGGCGTGTTGGCGTCCTCGAAGTCGGCCATGAACACGCTCGCGCCCGAATTGAGCGCGTTGATGATCATCTTGCGGTCGACCGGACCGGTGATCTCGACCCGCCGGTCGACGATGTCGGCAGGCACCGGCGCGCAGGTCCACTCGGCGTCGCGGATCGCGCGCGTCTCCGGCAGGAAATCGGGCAGCTTGCCGGCGGAAAACTCCGCCTGTCGCGCTTCGCGCTTCGCGAGCAGCTCGGCCCGGCGCTGGCCAAAGGCCCGCTGCAGTTTCGCCGCGAACGCGACGGCGTCCGGCGTCAGGATTTCGGCGTAGGCCGGGGTGATGCGGCCGTGGATCGCGATGCCGGGGCCGAAGCTGAGGTTGCTCATGCGGGTCCTTTTGGAGCGGATTCGAAGTTTTTTGTGGAAGTCGATTTCAGAAACAGATTTTACCCCAGTTTCGGCGAGTCCCCCGACAGGCCGTCGCGTAGCATGACGCGGCGAACAATCGCGCGCCCGCCGCGGCGGTTGCGCCTGCCTGGTCCGTCCATGTTCAACCTCATCCATTTCCGTCGAGCACTCGCCCGCGGTCTCGTCCTGTTCCTCGTCGCCGGGATGTCGCCGGAGCCAGTCGCTGCCGCCGACGTTCCCGCGATCGCGGCGGCCTCCGATCTCCGTTTTGCGCTCGCGGAGATCACCGACGCATTTCGCCGCGAGACGGGCCTCTCCGTTCGGGTTGCGCTGGGCGCGTCAGGCACCTTCACCCAGCAGATCGAGAACGGTGCGCCGTTCGAGCTGTTCCTGTCCGCCGACGAGGCCTACATCGAGCGGCTTGCCGCGAACGGCTTCGCCCGCGACGCCGGCGTGGTCTACGCGGTGGGACGCATCGTGCTGTTCGTGCCGAAGGGTTCGCCGCTCAAACCGGACGCGACGCTCGCGGATCTCAAAGCGGCGCTCGCCGACGGGCGCCTCAAGCGCTTCGCGATCGCCAATCCGGATCACGCGCCGTATGGGCGTGCCGCACGCGAAGTGCTGCAACACGCCGGTCTGTGGGAGCGCATTGCCGCGCGCCTCGTGCTCGGCGAGAATGCCGCGCAAGCGATGCAATTCGCCGCCAGCGGCGCGACCGAAGCGGCAATCGTGCCCCATGCGCTTGCGCAAGCGCCGGAGGTCGCCGCGCAGGGTACCAGCGTTCTGCTTCCGGTCACCGGATACCGCCCGCTGCGGCAACGCATGGTGCTGATCAAGGGCGCCGGCAGCACCGCGCAGGCGCTGTACCGTTTCGTGCAACAACCGCCGGCAAGGGCGCTGCTTGCCAAGCACGGCTTCGAACTCCCGGAACCTCGCTGACGCCGATGGACTGGACCGCACTCGGATTGTCGCTGTCGCTCGCCGCGTGGACGATTCTGATCCTGCTGCCGGCCGCCATCGCCGCTGCGCGCTGGCTCGCGTACACCGACTCGCGGGCCCGGTCCTGGCTCGGAGCGCTGACCGCACTGCCGCTGGTGTTGCCGCCCACGGTCGTCGGCTATTACCTGCTGGTCTCGCTGGGCGCGAAGAGTCCGCTCGGTGGCGCGATCGAATCGCTGCTCGGAGCGCCGCTGGCGTTCAGCTTCGCCGGCCTGGTCATCGCGTCGATTATCGTCAACGTCCCGTTCGCCGTGCAGCCGCTACAGCGGGCGTTCGCGGCGATCCCGTTCGAGGTGCGCGAAGCGGCGCAGTGTTGCGGCCTGTCGCGCTGGCAGACCTTCCTGCGCATCGAGCTGCCGCTCGCCTGGCCTGGCCTGCTGTCCGCCGCCGTACTCACGTTCGCACACACGCTGGGCGAGTTCGGTGTCGTGCTGATGGTCGGCGGCAACATTCCCGGCCAGACCCAGACCATTTCGATCGCGATTTACGATCGCGTGCAGGGCTTCGACACCCAAGGCGCCGGGATCATGGCGCTCGTGCTGCTGCTGGTGTCGTTCGTTACCGTCGCGCTGTCGTTCGGGCTGTCCGAGCGCTGGCTCGAGAAGGACCGCCGATGAGCCTTGCGATCGCCATCGGCAACGCTGTCCCGCCCTTCGACATCGACCTCAAGCTGCCCTCGGGCGAGATCGTCGCCATCGTCGGGCCCTCGGGCAGCGGCAAAACCTCGCTGCTGCGCTCGATCGCCGGATTGCTGCGGCCGGACCGCGGCCGCATAGCGCTCGGTGAGGACTGCTGGCTCGACCGCGCGCACGGCATCGACAAGCCCACGCGCGAGCGGCCGATCGGCTTTGTCTCGCAGCACTACGGCCTGTTTCCGCATCTCACGGCGCTCGCCAACGTCGCGTGCTCGCTCACCCACCTTTCCGGCGAACAGCGCCTTGAACGCGCGCGAAGCTATCTCGCGCTGGCGCATGTCGCCGGGCTCGACCAGCGGCGGCCGCGCGAACTGTCGGGCGGTCAGCAGCAACGCGTCGCGATGGCGCGCGCGTTGGCGCGCGCTCCGCGCCTGCTGCTCCTCGACGAGCCGTTCTCGTCGGTCGATCGCAGCACGCGCAAGCGGCTCTACTTCGAGTTGAAGCGGCTGCACGGCGAGCTTGCCCCGACGATGCTGCTGGTCACCCACGACCTGGACGAGGCGGCGATGCTCGCGACGCACCTGTGCCTGATCCAGCGCGGACGGGTCGTCCAGCACGGGCGTACCGCGGACGTGCTCACGCGACCCACGTCGATCGCCGCGGCGCGACTGCTCGATCTGCCGAACCTGTTCGAAGCGACCGCGCAAGGGACGCTCGCGACTCGGTATCTGCAATGGGGCCCCCACCTGCTCGAGGTCCCCGCGACGCCGGCGTTCTCGCCGGGAACGGCGCTCCAGTGGACCATCCTGCCGACCAAGGTGCTGCTCCACCGCGTCGACCGACCCTCCCGCGGCGAGCACGAGAATCCGGTGTCCGGAACCATCGTGGACGCAGTGACACTGGGGGACGACGTGGTCGTGCGGCTGGTTCCCGACGGCCTGCCCGACGCGCGAGTGCACTTCAAGCTGTCGTCGCACGTCGCCGACCGCAACGGCATCGCGGCCGGCCGCGCTGTTACCGTATCGCTGCTGGCGGATGCGATCGTGCCGCTGACCGGAGCCTGACACCGTGTACCTGCCCGCCCATTTCGACGAGACACGCGTCGACGTCATGCATGCGCTGATCGCCGCGCATCCGCTCGCGACACTGGTCGTGCTTGCCGACGGCCGCCTGTCGGCGAACCACGTTCCGATGCTGGTCGCGCCGGGTGGGCGTCTGGGCGTGCTCCGCGCTCACGTCGCGCGGGCGAACCCGCTCTGGCGCGAGCATTCGCCCTCGGTCGATGCGCTCGCGGTGTTTGCGGGTTCGCAGAGCTACATCACCCCGTCGTGGTATCCGAGCAAGCATGAGACCGGCCAAGTCGTGCCGACCTGGAACTACGCGGTCGTCCACGCCTCCGGGCCGCTCACGATCATCGACGATCCCGCCTGGCTGCGGCCGCATGTCGAGGCCATGACGGCGCACAACGAACGCTTGCGCGACCCACCCTGGCGCGTTGCCGACGCACCGCCCGATTTCATCGACGCCATGCTGCGCGCGATCGTGGGCATCGAGATTCCCGTCTACAGGCTGGAGGGCAAGTGGAAGGTGAGCCAGAACCGGCTGCCCCGCGACCGGCAGGGCGTGGTCGAGGGCCTCACCGAACAGGCGACTGATCAGGCGCTTGCGATGGCGCGGCTGGTCGGCGGTGCCGCAGATCAGTAGCCGAAAGCAAGCTGTTCCGGGATTCCGGTCTATTCCTCGGCGTGACGTTTCGAGGTGCCAGTGGCCAGCGAACCCCCGAAAATGGCGCAGAAGCTTCGTTCATAGGCGTCGATTTGCCGCTCCGCGTCGCTGCGCGTGGAGCCATCGATTCCCTGGAATTGCTGAATGAGCTGCTCGCGATTCCAAGCGGGCAATTGCAACTGACGGTCGGCGCTCCTGCCCTGCTGTTGATCCGACGGGATCGGGACACGAGGCGTGTTGGTACGCAAGCGGTCGTTGCTCATATCACTGGCTCCTCTGGTACCCAACCCGGTTTTCCGGGCGCCCAGACGCGCATTGGTATGGCCGGTTACACGCTGCGCCGGCCGACACTTCCACGCGTCCTCTGAACGGTCATGGGCCGATCCGCGCCCACCCCCATCGGAGAGCGAAGACTAGTCGACCATCGCCGCGGAGTTCTGTGCGGTATCGCACCTAGGTTACCACCCGCGCGAGTGCCTGCGCCAGACGGCTGGGGCTCGGTGAAGTATCGGAACAGTGTCGCGTCCTTCGAGAGCCGGCAGAGGTGCCGGTTCGGCCCCAGGGTGCCCGGGAGCTGACGGATCGACTCTAGGGTATCGACCTCCGATGTCAAATGCGGCCGACGGCGGTGGCATCTGCCCACCGCCGGGAATACCCTGGCTGCCTCCGGCGCGGGGCAATCAGCTCCGTGGCGCGGGTGCCGGGACAATCACGATCGTGTCGCCGCCGGTCTTGCCCTTTTCACCCTTGGCGCCGTCCGCGCCCATCATTCCCGTCGAGCCTGGTGCACCCGTTGCGCCGGTTGCGCCGGTTGCGCCGGGTTCGCCCTTTTCCGCAGGCGCACCGGCCACTCCTTGTGGTCCGGCAGGGCCAGGAACGGGCACGACCACGGCCGGAGGGGCCGGAGACACAACCACCGCCGGCCGTTCACAGGCGCTCAATGCCAGGGCGGACAGTGCCGCTGCAACAACAATCGCGTATCTCATGATGATTCTTCCTTTGTGTCGAACAAGGGTTGCGCGCGGTATTGCGCGCAGCCATCCCAGTGTCAGCATTTCCCGGTGCCGATCGACAGCGAGACGGATCAGACGGTGGGTTTTCCACCGCGTCTCCGCGCTACCCCGTTCAGCTTGAGGAGCCTGCCCGTGGCCGACACTCCAGCGACCGACGATTTGCCCGCCGATAGTACGTGCGGGTCGTCGTCAAGTCCGTGCGTTACCACGCACAGGAGGAATATTGCGTGACCTCCACTCTTGCTCGTCGTGAACTGCCGCCTCGGTCAGTCTCAGGGCAAGCGCGAATGTCCGTCGGAGCGACACACCCATCATCAACAGGCCGCCAGGCGATTTCAGGCGTTGACAGCCCTTAGCTCGGGCATCGCCAACACGCCCTGGGCGATCGCCCGGTTGACGGCGCTCACCACGGCCTTGAGCGTCGCAGTTACGATGTTGGGATCGAGGCCGACGCCGTGCACCGCGACTTCCAGTCCGACGCGCAGTTGCACATAGGCAACGGCCGTCGCATCTTCACCGACGCCGGTCGCGTGCTCGTGGTAGTTCTGGACGTGCACGTCGAGTCCCTTCGCCCGCAGCGCGTGCACGAACGCATCGACGGGACCATTGCCGGCGCCCTCCAGCACCGTCTCCTGGCCATCGAGCGTCAGCCGCGCGGTCAAGTGCTCGACGCGGCCGTCTCCCGCGCCGTGTTGCGCACGGTGGTCGATGTAGGCCAGTGGCAGCGTCGCAGCCGTGTACTCGCGATCGAACAGGGCGCGGATCTCGGCGGACGAGAGTTCCTTGCCGGTCGCATCGGTGATGCGCTGGATCACCTGGCTGAACTCGATCTGCAGCAGCCGCGGCAGCGAAAGCCCGTGGTCGCGCTCGAGCAGGTAGGCGATGCCGCCCTTGCCGGACTGGCTGTTGACGCGGATCACGGCGTCGTAGGTACGGCCGAGGTCGGCCGGGTCGATCGGCAGGTACGGCACGTCCCAGCGTTGCTGGCCCCGGGCGAGATCCTGCGCGCGCGCCTGGAGCCCCTTCTTGATCGCGTCCTGATGCGAGCCCGAGAACGCGGTGAACACGAGATCGCCGCCGTAGGGATGCCGCGGGTGCACCGGCAGCTGGTTGCAGTGCTCGACGGTGCGGATCGCCTCGTTGATGTCCGAAAAATCGATGCCCGGATCGACGCCCTGCGTATAGAGGTTGAGTCCGAGCGTCACCAGGCAGACGTTGCCGGTGCGCTCGCCGTTTCCGAACAGGCAGCCTTCGACCCGCTGCGCGCCCGCCATCTGCGCGAGCTCGGCCGCGGCGACGCCGCATCCCCGGTCGTTGTGCGGATGTACCGAGAGCACGATCTTCTCGCGGCGCGCGAGGTGGCGATGCATCCACTCGATCTGGTCGGCGAAGATGTTCGGCGTGGCCATCTCGACGGTGGCCGGCAGGTTGATGATGATCCCGTTGTCGGTGACCGGCGCCCAGATCGCGGTCACGGCGTCGCAGATTTCCTTCGCGAAATCGAGCTCGGTGCCGGTGAAGCTCTCCGGCGAGTACTGGAACACCCAGTCGGTCTGCTTCCGCTCGACGGCAAGATCGCGCACCAGCCTGGCTGCGGTAACCGCGATGTCGACGATTCCCTTGCGGTCGAGGCCGAAGACGACGCGGCGCTGCGTGGTCGACGTCGAGTTGTACAGATGCATGATCACCCGCCGGGCCCCCACGACCGACTCGAAAGTGCGTCGGATCAACGGCTCGCGCGCCTGGGTCAGCACCTGCACGGTGACGTCGTCGGGAATCCGGCGCTCCTCGATCAGCAGGCGCACGAAGTCGAAGTCGGTCTGCGAGGCCGCGGGAAAGCCGATCTCGATTTCCTTGTAGCCCATCTTGACCAGCAGCTCGAACATCCTGAGCTTGCGCTCGGCGTCCATCGGCTCGATCAGCGCCTGGTTGCCGTCGCGCAGGTCGACACTGCACCAGGTCGGCGGGGCCGTCAGCGACCGGGTCGGCCAGCTGCGATTGGCGATGTCGATCGGGGCAAACGGCGCGTACTTTTTCGCTGGGTCGAATTTCATGCTGTCCTCCGAATCCGGTTGAGGCGCAAGGCGCGCGCTCGACGTCGGGTCGCGCGTTCCGGTCTGGCCGGAAGGCGCTGGGCACTGCTCGAATTGAGGGGTGGGGTTATGTGCGCGCGAGGCGCAGCAGCAGCAGCAGGCCGCCAAGGAGGGCGAGCGCCGGCGCGGCAGGGCTGCCGGGGCGCAAGCTGGCGGAGGTGAAAGTGCTGCTCATGCAGCGCAACATAGCCCAAATCGCCCCGGGCCGCAAGCCGCCCGACCCGGACAGCGCAGCCGCCGATCCGCTCGGTCTCCCACCGGCACCGGATCAGCCAGCCGGAGCTTGCTGCAATGCGGTATGGCTAGCTTCGCGTTTCGGTGCGAGCATGCGCGACGGAGGACCGCTTCCGGCCTCGCCCGCCGCTCAAAGGAGGATCACCATTGGCTTTCTCAGCAACGAAGAACTCGCGAAGCTTTCCCCCGCCGAATCGCTGTTCCCTTCGCCCATCCCCGTGCAGTCGCTGTCGAGCGACGAATTCATGCCCGGGCCGCAAACGCCCAAGCAGCGCGAGTTCGAAGCACGCGTGAAGGAGCTCGGCGCGCGACTCGCCAAGCAGCATGGCATGAGTCGACGCGCGTTTTTCAAGACCTCCGCCGGCATGGCGGCGGCGTTCGTCGCGATGAACGAGACCTACGGTCCGCTCTACCTGGTCGGCAATGCCGAGGCGGCGACACCCGAGCTCGCGCAGGCGCGCTCCGATTCGCTGCGCAACCAGTTCGTGATGGACATGCACACGCACTTCCTGCGCGACGACACCAAGATCATGAATTTCGTGCGCCAGCGCGAGGCGGTAGGCAAGGCGGGCTGGAACCCGACGCTGGTCGGCAAGCCGCAGACCATCGACGATCTCAAGTTCCCCAACTATTTCAAGGAAATCTTCCTCGACAGCGACACCAAGGTGGCCTGCATCAGCGGCTCCTACTCGGTCGAGCCGAGCGACTCGTTCCTCACCAACCAGATGAAGTTCGACGCGCGCGAGCGGATCAACAAGGAAGCCGGTACCCGGCGCATGTTCTCGCACGCGATCTTCACGCCCGGCTGGCAGGGGTGGCTGGACACGTTCGATCGTGAGAACGAGACGCTCAAGCCCGATTCATGGAAGGGCTATACGATCGGCGACAACACCAACAAGCACCTCTCGAAGTTCCCGTACCGGCTGGACGACGAGAAGCTCATGTATCCGTTCTACGAAAAGCTGGTGAAGGCGATGCAGAAGTACCCGGACCGCCCTGGCCTCAAGAACGTCTGCATCCACAAGGGCCTGTTCCCGCCGTCGGTAGAGGCGCAGTTCCCGCACTTGCTCGGCTACTGCAACGTCAATGATGTGGGCAAGGCCGCCAAGGACTGGCCGCAGCTCAATTTCGTGATCTACCACTCAGCCTACCGGTGGATCGCAGGCCCCGGCGGCACCGCCGAGGCCGCGTGGGACCAGTTGCAGCGCACCGGCCGGGTCGACTGGGTCACCGACCTCGCCGAGATTCCGGCGCAATACGGCGTCAGGAACGTCTACGCCGACCTCGGGCAGATTTTCGCCCACAGCACCATGGCCGAGCCCCGCGTCTGCGCGTTCATGCTGGGCGCGATGATCAAGGGCATGGGGTCGGATCACATCTGCTGGGGCACCGACGCGCTGTGGACCGGCGCCCCGCAATGGCAGATCGAGGCGCTGCGGCGCCTGGAGATCCCCGACGACATCCAGAGGAAGTATGGCTTCGCGCCGATGGGTGCGGCCGACGGCCCGGTGAAGACCGCCATTCTGGGCGGGAACAACGCCCGGCTCTACGGGTTTTCGCCGAAGCAGCAGGCCGCCGTCCTCACCGACAGGATCGCTCACTTCAAGGAAGTCTACGAGCACAACGGCGCGGACCGCACCAACCTCGCGTATGGGTACGTGAACAAGGGTTGAACAAGACCAGGGGACAGTCCCGTGGTCAGGGGACTGTCCCGGGGTGCCTGCCCGCGCGTCGCCGGCGAAACTCGAGCCACGCCGACACGATGTAGCCCGAGAGCGCATAGGCGACGAACATGCCGAACAGCACCGTGGCGGGCTGGTAGGAGAGCAGCGCGAACAACAGCACGATAAGCAGCAGCGCGACGAACGGATAGCTGCGCCGCAGGTTGATGGTCTTGAAGCTCCAGTACTTGAGATTGCTGACCATCGTGAGGCCGGCGAACAGCGTTACCGCAAACGCCCACCAGCGCACGCTCTCGGGATCGATGCCGTAGTCGTCGATCACGAACACGAACCCCGCTACCAGCGCCGCAGCAGCCGGGCTCGGCATGCCCTGGAACCAGCGCTTGTCGGCGACCTCGAGCATCGTGTTGAAGCGGGCGAGCCTCAGCGCAGTGCCGGCAACGTAGACGAAAGCCGCGATCCAGCCAAGCTTGTCCATGCCGCGCAGAGTCCATTCATAGACCACGAGCGCCGGCGCCGCACCAAAGCTGATCACGTCGGCGAGGCTGTCGAATTCGGCGCCGAACGCACTCTGGGTCTTGGTCAGCCTCGCGACGCGGCCGTCCAGGCCGTCGAGTACCATCGCGACGAAGATCGCCGCCGCCGCCCTGTCGAACTCGAGATTCATCGCCTGCACGATCGCGAAGAATCCGGCGAACAGCGCCGCCAGCGTGAACAGGTTGGGCAGGATGTAGATGCCGCGCCGCCGGATCCGGATTTTCTCCAGCATGCGTTGGGTCTGGAATTCGTCGTGCATTACCAGTGTCCCGAGTCAGTGGTTCGTCGGACGATATTGGGAAGCACACCTGTGTCCCCGCAAACGCGCCGCGTTCGCTTCCAGGGGCGACGCCGATGCGTGGCGAGGTAGGTCACCTGTCGCGCATTGGCAACAACGCCTGGGAGCGAACTGGCGTGATTTGCACGATGAACCGCTGACTTGGGACACTATAGCTCAGCGAGAATGGATTCGGTGGCGGCGACCTTGTCGCCGACGGCGACGCGAGGCGTGGCGTTCACCGGCAGGTAGACGTCGACGCGCGACCCGAACCGGATGAAGCCGTAGCGCTGCCCGCGCGCGACTCGCTCGCCCTTGTCGACATAGCAGAGAATCCGCCGCGCGATCAGGCCGGCAATCTGCACGCAGACGACGTCCACACCGGACGACGTCTTGAGGTGCAGCGCGTTGCGCTCGTTCTCGAGCGATGCCTTGTCGAGCGCGGCGTTCAGAAACCGGCCGGCGTGGTACCAGCGAGCCTCGACGGTCCCGTCGACCGGGCTGCGATTGCTGTGCACGTTGAACACGTTCATGAACACGCTGACCAGCAGTGCCTCGCGGACCAGGTACGGATCGCGCGCTTGCTCGACCTTGACCACGCGGCCGTCGGCGGGCGCGAGCACGGCATTGGCCTGCGAAGGTACCGTGCGCGGAGGATCGCGGAAGAACTGCAGGACGAACAGCGCCACGAGCCAGGCGATCGTCGCGAGCGCAATCCAGCCGGCGGCGGTCAGCACGATGGCAATGGCAGCCGCGATGGCGACGAGCGGCCAACCCTCGCGGGCAATGATCGGATGAGGATAGTTCGACACCGGAGTCGGATTGCCGCCTTTTTAGGCGCGTTCGATTCTACCTTACGACGCGCGATCCAGGCGCGACGGCCCGGCGCCGGATCAACGTGCGGCGGCCGGTGCCGTCGACCCTTCCGGCGCCGCCGCCGGTGGGCGCGATTCGACCGCGCGCTCGACGCGATCGGTCCTCGCCCTGCCATCGCCGACGGCCATTCCGGCGACCTTCACGATCAGCGCGATCAGCGCGATTGCGATTGCAACGAGGATGGCCCGCAGGATCCAGGTGCGATTGAACTCGAAGCGCGGCTGCGGCTTGTCAGCGCGCGACACCGTCGATCCGTTTGCCCAGTTGCTCGTGCTGCTGCTTCAAGGTGTCCTCCACCGCCCGCGCACGCTCGATTGGCGCCGTCGGCGCCGGCGTAGCCTGCGTCGAGTCGGGCACCACGCGCGCGCCGGGTGGAAGGCGCGATTCCAGCGACTCTGGCGTTCGGTTGAAGCTGCCCAGGTACTGCATGATGGCGTCACGCGAAAGGAACGCGACGATCGCAAGCGCGATCAGGACGATGAGGAAGGCCCAGCCGCGCTGGTGGTGGAGGTGATGCATGGGCGCCCCGGGGGTGTGGTGAACGAGTGAACGGGTGAACGAGTGAATGAAAGCGCGCGATGCGCGCGCTGCTGCTCAATTCACCTGTTCACTTGTTCACCCGTTCACTGCTTCAACCGTTCACCTAGTTTCTCGTCTGGTCGACCAGCTTGTTCTTGCGGATCCACGGCATCATCGCTCGCAGCTTCTCGCCCACCTGCTCGATCGAATGCTCGGCGGTCAGGCGCCGCCGGGACAGCAACATCGGCGCGCCGGCGCGATTCTCGAGGATGAAGTCGCGCGCGTACTCGCCGGTCTGGATGCGCTTCAGCACGTCCTTCATCACCTGCTTGGTTTCCGCGGTGACGATCTTCGGCCCGGTGACGTACTCCCCGTATTCGGCATTGTTGGAAATCGAGTAGTTCATGTTCGCGATGCCGCCTTCGTAGATCAGGTCGACGATCAGCTTCACCTCGTGCAGGCATTCGAAGTACGCCATCTCCGGCGCGTACCCAGCCTCGATCAGCGTCTCGTAGCCGCCCTTGATCAGCTCGACCAGCCCGCCGCAGAGCACGACCTGCTCGCCGAACAGGTCGGTCTCGGTCTCCTCGCGGAAATTGGTCTCGATCACGCCCGCCCGTGCGCCACCGATCGCGGCTGCGTATGACAACGCGAGGTCGCGCGCCTTTTTCGATGGGTCCTGGTGAATCGCGATCAGCATCGGCACACCGCCACCCGCGACGTAGGTAGAGCGCACGGTATGACCCGGCGCCTTGGGCGCGATCATGATCACGTCGAGGTCGGCGCGGGGCACGACCTGGCCGTAATGGATGTTGAAACCGTGCGCAAAGGCGAGCGCCGCGCCCTTCTTGATGTGCGG
>JBKKAZ010000304.1:0-3540 GCA_046714435.1 Casimicrobiaceae bacterium | reverse complement strand
TCACGCCGAGGCGATCACCAGCGCAATCGCGATCGCCGCAGGTACCGCCTGCACCCACAGGATGCGCAGATTGACGGTCACGGCGCCGAAGACACCGGCAACGACGACGCAGCCGAGGAAGAACAGCTTGATTGCGGTTGCGGCGTCCGTCGCGAGGAGCCCCCAGACCAGGCCCGCCGCCAGGAATCCGTTGTACAAGCCCTGGTTCGCGGCCAGAGTCTTCGAGTCACGCGCGAACTCCGGAGCCAATCCAAAGGTCTTGAGGCCGAGCGGCCGGTCCCAGAAAAACATCTCCAGCACCAGGAAGTAGACGTGCAGCGCCGCTACCAGCGCGATCGCGATGTTGGTGACGGTGTTCATGGCTTCGGATGCGGGTGATGCCGCAGTGCAGTCAAGGAATCCTCCTCGTAGTTGTTCACACGACTCCGGTGTCGTGGACCGCGCAGGTCAGACTATCGGCAGCGTGAGCACGCCGGAATAGGCCGGACGCGCGCGGATCCTGTCGAGCCACGCCGCGACGTTGGGACGCGGCTCCCTGTCGCAGGGCAGCCCGAACCAGCGGTGCGCAGTGCAGGCGAGCGGAATGTCGCCCATCGTGTAATCGTCGCCGGTCATCCAGCGCCGGCCGGCGAGGTGTGCGTCGAGTATCGCCATCAGCGGCTCGGTAGCGGCGAGCGACGCGGCGATCGCGGCCCGGTCGCGCTGTTCCGGCTCGACGCGAATCAGCTGCCAGAACGCCGCTCCCAACGCTGGGTTGATCATTGTGGCCTGCCAATCCATCCAGCGGTCGGCGTCCGCCGCAACGCGCGGATCCTTGGGCCAGAACGTGCCCGCGCCGTGAGCCCGCGCGAGGTAGCGCACGATCGCGTTCGACTCCCAGAGCACGAACTCGCCGTCCTCGATCACCGGGATCTTGGCATTGGGATTGAGGCGCTGGAACTCGGGCGTGCCGACCACGCCGAACTTGCCGCCCGCTTCGAGCCGCTCGTAGGCCAGCCCGAGTTCGTTGGCGCAGACGACCACCTTCTGCACGTTGATCGAAGAAATCCGTCCCCAGATCTTCAGCATGCTCGGCTCCGTTCCGGGCGCCGACGCAAACCGTCGGCGCAGCGCGAATCGCGAAGCATAGCGCGGCACGCCGCGGACGGGGCCCCGAGCACGCCACGAAGCTCGACGCCACCGGTGACGCCGGCGCCACCCACGCGCTATAGTCGCAGGCACGTCGCCACCCCTGCCGAGGATTCCACGATGCCGAACAGGACCCGTTGCACCCGCCGATCGCTGGCCTTCGTCGTGCTCGCCCTGGGCGCGCTTTCATTCACGCCGACAATCCTCGCGCAGGATTTTCCCTCGCGCCCGATCCGGGTGATCGTGCCCTTCTCCCCGGGCGGCGCGGTGGACGGCCCGATGCGCATCGTCGCGCAGGAACTCGGCAAGCGCCTCAACCAGCAGGTCGTCGTCGAGAACAAGCCCGGCGCGGGCGCGACGCTCGGTACCGAGGTGGTGGCCAAGTCGTCGCCGGATGGCTACACGCTGCTGCTGGCCTCGCAGACCAACGCGATCAGCGCCTCGCTGTACAAGAACCTGACCTACGATCCGATCGAGGACTTCGCGCCGATCTCGCTGATAGGTCGCGAGCCCGGCGTGCTGGTCGTCCATCCGTCGTTCCCCGCGAAGACCTTCGCTGAATTCGTGGCCTACGTGAAGGAGCGCCCGGGCAAGCTCGACTACGCCTCGTCGGGCAACGGCAGCGGACAGCATTTGTTCATGGCGCTGCTGCTCTCGTCCACCGGCTTGTCGATGACGCACATCCCGTACCGCGGCAGCGGCCAGGCCACCGCGGACCTGCTCGGCGGGCAGGTGCTGGTGTCGATCCCCGGCACCGCCGGCATGATGGGCCACATCAAGTCCGGCAAGCTGCGGCCGCTCGCGGTGACCGGCGCGCAACGTTCGCCGCACCTCCCCGAGGTACCGACCATCATCGAGTCGGGCGTTCCGGGCTACGAGGCCTACGTCTGGATGGGCCTGCTTGCCCCGAAGGGCACGCCGCAGCCGATCATCGACCGGCTCCATCGTGAACTGATGCAGGTGCTGCAGGCACCGGAGGTGAAGACCTACATGGCCAATGCCGGTATCGAGATCGCCGGCTCCACGCCGGCGGAGTTCGGCCGCTATTTCCGCGCCGAGAAGGACTTGTGGGCGAAGGTCGTCCGCGACACCGGCGCGAAGATCGACTGAGAGGGCGCGAAGGCACCGCGCCAACCCGGGCAAGGGTTCAGCGAGCATGGAAACGCAAATTGCAAGCTCCACTTCGACCGCGCCGACAGTCATCGGCGTCGAACATTGGACGGCGAAGCGAACGCAGGACGGCGACGTCCGGCTGTTCCTGTGGGAAAAGTACGTCGGGTCGCCCGCGGGCAAGCCGGCCGTGCTGTTCGTCCATGGCTCGTCGATGGCCTCGCAGCCAACATTCGACCTGGTCGTACCCGGACGTCCGGACTCCTCGGCGATGGACTGGTTCGCCCGGCGGGGCTTTGTCTGCTGGAGCGTCGACATGGAGGGCTACGGCCGCTCCGACAAGCGTCGGGACATCTATTGCGACATTGCCAATGGCGCCGACGACCTCGCCGCGGCAACCGACTACATCGCCCGTGCGCGCGGCGTTGGCAGCTTCCTGACCTACGGGATTTCCTCGGGCGCATTGCGCGCCGCGCTGTTCGCCCAGCGCCATCCCGATCGCGTCTCGCGCCTGGCGCTCGACGCCTTCGTCTGGACCGGCGAAGGCTCGCCCACGCTCGAGCAGCGGCGCAAGAAGCTGCCCGAGTTTCTCGCCAGCAAGCGCCGTCCCATCGACCGCGCGTTCGTGCATTCCATTTTCCAGCGCGATCACCCGGACTGCGCCGACAGCAACGTCGTCGAGGCATTCGCCGACGCGATCCTGGCGCTCGACGATTCGATGCCCAACGGCACCTACATCGACATGTGCTCGAAGCTCCCGGTGGTCGATCCCGAGAAAATCGCGGTGCCAACGATGGTCATGCGCGGACAGTACGACGGCATCGCGGGGCTTGCTGACCTGATCCGCTTCTTCGAGCGGCTGCCGCACCCCGACAAGCAGTTCTCGGTGATGGCCGGGATCTCGCACGCGAGCTTCCAGCAGAAGAACTACCGCACGGCGTACCACATCCTCCACGCGTTTTTCACGATGGCCGAGCCGGTCTACGTCGGGCCCGCGCATTCTTGAACGGACAGAAAATTCGGCTCATCAGGCATTGCCGACGAACCAAAATGCAAGGGTGAGGTGATGGCGGAGCAAGCGCCTGGCGGAAGGCCGGTTGCGCGGGAAGCCGGTTACGAGATTCGCTTCGAGCCCTGTCGGAAGCGGGTCCGCGTCGAATTCAACGGCACCTGGGTCGCCGATTCGTCGCGCGCGATCGTCCTGCACGAAACCCGGGCTGCGCCGGCGCACTATTTTCCGGCCGAGGATGTCCGCATGGACTGCCTCGAAAGGACGCAGCATCAGACGCACTGCCCGTTCAA
>JBKKAZ010000303.1:0-13081 GCA_046714435.1 Casimicrobiaceae bacterium | reverse complement strand
CTCGGCAAGAGCGGCGTGCTGACCGAGCAGTTGAAGGGGCTCGGCCGGCTCTCCGCCGAAGCGCGGCCGGCCGCCGGTGCCCGGATCAACCAGGCCAAGAACGCGCTCGAGGCGGCGCTCGCAACGCGCCGCGAAGTGCTCGCCGACGGCAAGCTCACGGCCCAGCTCATGGCCGAATCGCTCGACGTTTCCCTGCCCGGCCGCAGCGCCGGAGTCGGCGGGCTCCACCCGCTGACGCGCACGCTTGACCGCATCGCCGGGCTGTTCCGATCGCTTGGCTTCACGGTCGCCGACGGGCCCGAGATCGAGGACGACTTTCACAACTTTACCGCGCTCAACACGCCCGAGAATCATCCGGCGCGCTCGATGCACGACACCTTCTACGTCGAAGGCGGCCTCGTGCTACGCACCCACACCTCGCCGATTCAGGTGCGCTGGATGGAGAACCACGCGCCGCCGATCAAGATCATCGCGCCCGGTCGCGTCTATCGCGTCGACAGCGACGCGACGCACTCGCCGATGTTTCATCAGGTCGAGGGGCTGTGGATCGGTGAAGACGTGTCGTTCGCAGACCTCAAGGGGTTGTTCACCCAGTTCCTGCAGGGCTTTTTCGAGCGCGATGACCTCAGGGTCCGGTTTCGCCCGTCGTTTTTTCCGTTCACCGAACCGTCGGCGGAAATCGACATGAGCTTCGGCGCCGGCTGGCTCGAGATCGCGGGCGCCGGACAGGTCCACCCGAACGTGCTGCAAGCGGTCGGCATCGACCCGCAGCGCTGGCAGGGCATCGCGTTCGGCATGGGGCCGGATCGGCTGGCGATGCTGCGCTACGGCGTCAACGACCTGCGCCTGTTCTATGAGAATGATCTGCGCTTCCTCCGACAATTCGCATGAAGCTCTCCGAACGCTGGCTGCGCACCCTGTCGAATCCGCCGATCGACAGCGCCGCATTGTGCGAAGCGCTGACGATGGCGGGCCTCGAGGTCGAGGAGTCCTGCGCTGCAACGCCCCCCGCATCGGGCGTGGTCGTGGCGCGTATCGAAGCGGTGGCTCCGCATCCCGACGCCGACCGCCTGCGCATCTGCACCGTCGATGCGGGTGAGCCGCAACGGCTTACGATCGTCTGCGGCGCTGCGAATGCCTCTGCCGGAATGACGGTAGCGTGCGCGAAGGCCGGCGCCGTGCTGCCTGGCGGTTTGGTGATCCGTCGTGCCGACGTGCACGGTGTCGCTTCGGAAGGCATGCTCTGCTCGGCGAAGGAGCTCGGCATCGGCGACGACGCGTCCGGGCTCATGGAACTTTCCGCGGAGCTGACACCCGGAAGCGGTGTCCGCGAGGCGCTCGCACTCGACGATACGCTGATCACGCTGAAGCTCACGCCGAATCGCGCCGATTGCCTGTCGATACTGGGTATCGCCCGCGAGGTTTCCGCGGTGACAGGTGCGGCCCTCGTACGGCCGGCGATCGCACCGATCCGGGTCGACAGCGTCGCAACGCATCGGGTACGCATCGAGGATGCCGCGGCGTGCCCGCGCTTCGCGAGCCGCGTCATCGAAGGCGTGAACCCGAATGCGCCAACGCCGGCGTGGATGAAAGTCCGGCTGGAGCGCTGCGGCATGCGCTCGATCTCTGCGATTGTCGACATCACCAACTACGTGATGCTGGAGCTCGGCCAGCCGTTGCACGCCTACGATCGATCGAGGGTCGAGGGCGACCTCGTGGTCCGCTTTGCGCGCCCCGGCGAAAAGCTTCTGCTGCTCAATGGCGACACGCTGGACCTCCAGCAGGACCTGCTGCTGGTCTGCGACGAGGTGAAGCCGCTCGGCCTGGCCGGCATCATGGGCGGCCAATACTCCGGTATCGACAGCGCGACGACGAACCTGTTGCTGGAAGGCGCGTTCTGGAATCCGGCCGTGATCCAGGGCCGCATGCGCCGGCTGGGTTTCGCCAGCGATGCCGGGTTCCGCTTCGAGCGCGGCGTCGACTTCGAGTTGCCGCCGCAAGGCGTCGAACGCGCAACCGAATTGGTGCTGTCGATCTGCGGCGGTCGCGCCGGCCCGCTGTCCGACGCCAGAAGCGCGCTGCCGTCGCGCGACCCCGTCCGCGTCCGACCGGCGCGCGTTCGCAAGCTGCTGGGCATCGAGCTTTCGGCTGCCGACATCGCCGAAGTCTTCCGGCGTCTCGACATCCCGGCGATACGCGACGGCGACGATTTCATCGTGACCCCGCCTTCGTACCGCTTCGACCTCGCCATCGAGGAAGACCTGGTCGAGGAAGTCGCGCGCATCCGCGGCTACGACGCCATCCCGGCGACGAATGCGGCTCACCCCGCGACGATGCTGCCGCTACCCGAGACCCGGCGCGCGACCTCGTCGATTCGCGCGCAACTGGTCGCGAACGGTTGGCAGGAGATCGTCACCTTCGGTTTCGTCAGCTCCCGGGTCGAGGCAGCGCTCGATCCTTCCGGCGTCGCGATCCGGGTGCTCAATCCGATCGCCGCCCAATTCGACGTGATGCGCCGCTCGCTGTTGCCGGGCCTGATCGAGACGCTGCGGACCAATCTGAACCGGCGCGCGGACCGCGTGCGGGTGTTCGAAGTCGGCCGGGTGTTCCGCGAAGCACGGGCGGCCCCGGAGGCGCAGCCCCTGCGGGTCGGTGGACTCGCCTACGGCGCCGCGCTGCCCGAGCAATGGGGCGCCCCGTCGCGACCGGTCGACCTGTTCGACGTTAAGGGGGACCTCGAAGCGCTCGCGGTTCCGTGCCGACTGACGTCCGAGCGCGTGGAGCATCCGTCCCTGCATCCCGGCCGCTCAGCGGGCCTACGGATCGACGGCGTCGACGCGGGCTGGCTGGGCGAGCTCCATCCTCGGCTGGTTCGGCACTTCGAGCTGCCGCGCTCGGCGGTTGTGTTCGAAATCGACCTCGAGCGGCTGCTGGTGCGCGCGATGCCCGCGGTCCGGACCGTCTCCCGACAGCCGGTCGTCCGCCGGGACGTCGCGATTGTCGTCGACGAGGCCGTTGGGGCCCAGGCGGTCATAGAAGCCCTCGAGGGCGCGAGCCCCCCCGAGGTCGATGCCGTCCGGGTGTTCGACCAGTTTCGAGGTGCCGGAATTCCGCCTGGCCGAAAAAGCCTTGCGATTCTGGTGCTTATGCAGGATACTGCACGTACTTTGACGGACGCCGAAATCGACGCAGTGGTGGCAGGATTGGTGTCGATGCTCGGTCGTCGTTTCGGCGCGACGTTACGTACGTAGGACACGCATGACGCTCACCAAAGCTGAACTCGCCGATCTGCTGTTCGAGCAGCTTGGCCTCAACAAGCGCGAAGCCAAGGACATGGTCGAACGCTTCTTCGAGGAAGTCCGCATTGCGCTCGAGGCGGGCGAATGCGTGAAGCTCTCCGGGTTCGGCAACTTCCAGCTCCGCGAGAAGCCGCAGCGACCGGGTCGCAACCCCAAGACCGGGGAGGAGATTCCGATCACCGCGCGCCGAGTGGTCACTTTCCACGCGTCGCAGAAATTGAAGGCCATGGTCGAAGCCGCGAACCATGCCGGAAACCAGCCGAGCTAAGACCGACCTCCCGCCGATCCCCGCGAAGCGCTATTTCACCATCGGCGAGGTCAGCGACCTCTGTGCGGTGAAACCGCATGTGCTTCGCTACTGGGAGCAGGAGTTCACCCAGCTGAAGCCGGTCAAGCGGCGCGGCAATCGACGCTATTACCAGCACCACGAGGTGCTGCTGATCCGCCGCATCCGCGACCTGCTCTACGAACAGGGGTTCACCATCAATGGTGCGCGGCACCGGCTCGACTCGGACGTGGTCGAACCCCGCGCGGCGGCGCGCTCCGCGCAAAGCGCCACCAGCGTGGCCGTGGCGCTCCCGCCTTTGCCCGACGCGCTGCGCGAGGAACTCGAGCAGATCCGGCTGCTGCTCGAGCCGCCGAGTCGCGGCAAGGTATAATTTCCAGTTCGGTCGGGGCGTAGCGCAGCCTGGTAGCGCACCTGCATGGGGTGCAGGGGGTCGAGTGTTCGAATCACTTCGCCCCGACCATTCGGCTGGCCTTCCCTGCCCGACCCGCGCAGCCTGCTCGCGCCGTCGGCAACGGCTCCGGCGATTGCCCCGGTGGGCGGACCGGTCCGGACCACAAAGGGGTCCAACGCTGCCGCGAACCGTCACCGAACCCCTTGCGGGGGCCGATGTTGCGGTCATGCCGGGCCGCGAACCCGACGTTAAGCGTCGATAGCTCGCAAACTGCTTAAACTGTGATAGCCTAAGTTGTTGTTAAAACACGACTGCCTGCGGACGATTGCGACCTCGCCGGCGGACTGCGGAACGGGAGTATTTGCGATGCCCCAGCGCCCCGGACAACCCCTGCGGCCCCGATCCCCGGATCCGCACTTCGCGGCCCGGTTGTTGCTTGCCAGTGCCGATGCGCCCTGTCGCGCAAGGAACCGAGGATGACAGCCGCCCCCGTACGCAGCACCGTTCAGGGTACTGGCGTGATCTCCGAGATCGCGTTTGCACGCGCCCAGCGCAACACGGTGATGATCGTCGACGACCTGTTCAGCAGCCGCCTGCTGCTGGCGGAGATCGTTCGCCAGATCGACGGCAAGCTCAACCTCGAGCTGTTCGACACGCCGAGCCGCGCGCTGGAGTACGCGCGCAATAACCGCGTCGACATCGTCCTCACCGACTACAAGCTTCCCGAGTTCGACGGCATCGAACTGGTGAAGCAACTGCGAGCGCTGCAACACTGCGTCGACGTGCCGATCGTCGTGATCACCGTGGTCGACGACCGCAAGATCCGCTACGACGCGCTCGAGGCCGGAGCGACCGATTTCCTCATCAAGCCGCTCGACGAACACGAGACCCGGGCCCGCTGCGCGAACCTGCTGGAGCTACGGCGCCACAAGATCGTGCTGTCCGACCAGGCCCGCGTGCTGCAGTACCAGGTCGACAAGTCGGTTGCCGAAATCCACGAGCGCGAGCTCGAGACCCTGTCGAAGCTCGCCAAGGCCGGCGAATTCCGCGACAAGACCACCGGCAAC
The DNA here is from genome assembly GCA_046714435.1 of Casimicrobiaceae bacterium. Taxonomy (GTDB): domain Bacteria; phylum Pseudomonadota; class Gammaproteobacteria; order Burkholderiales; family Casimicrobiaceae; genus VBCG01. The sequence continues at coordinate 8,035 of JBKKAZ010000303.1, read as the reverse complement.
CACTTGACGCGCATGGCCAGGTACTCGGCGATGATCGGCCAGAACCTGGGGCTGGGCGCGGAAACCGTTCACGTGCTCGAGGTCGCGGCACCGATGCACGACATCGGCAAGATCGGCATTCCCGACGCCATCCTCCTCAAGGAAGGTCCGCTGACCAAGGCCGAAGAGGACGTGATGAAGACCCACCCGCGGATCGGCTATGACATCCTCAAGGGCAGCCCGTCGAAGTACCTGTCGATGGGCGCGATCATCGCGCTCGGCCACCACGAGAAATTCGAAGGCTCCGGCTATCCGAACGGACTGCACGGCGAGGACATCCCGCTGGTGGCGCGGGTGGTCGCAGTCGCGGACGTGTTCGACGCGCTGGTTTCCGAGCGCCCCTACAAGCATGCGTGGCCGCTTGCCGAAGGGATCGAATTCCTGAAATCGCAGCGCGGGCGGCACTTCGATTCGCGCTGCATCGACGCATTCCTCGCTGATAGTGTCAAGTTGGAGGCCATCCTCGCCGAGTACGGCGACTAGGTCGTCCGCGAGGCCGGGCAGACCGCTCCCGGCGCAGGCTCGGGCCGCCTCTGGGGCTGATCATCGCCCGAGCCGATTTCGATCCGACGGTCGAACCCGAGCGACGCCGGCCACTGATGGCTGACGATCACGATCGTCAGCGCGCCCTTAAGCGTCGACAACGCAGCCGCGATCCGGTTGGCCGCGTCGTCGTCGAGTTGCGAGAACGGCTCGTCCAGCAACAGCGTCTGCGGGCGCCGCAACAACGCGCGGGCGAGGGAGAGCCGCTGCTTCTGTCCGCCCGAAAGTCCCACACCACGCTCGCCGACTTCGCTGCGATAGCCCTCCGGTAGCGCATCGATTGCTTCGTGGATCGCGGCGACCCGGCAGGCCCGGACGATCTGCTCGAGGCTCGCCAGCGGATTGCCCGCCTGCAGGTTCTCCAGCACCGTCCCCGAAAACAGCGTCGTCTCCTGGGGCACCACTCCGAAGCGTGCGCGCAGCTCGTTGGCGGGGAACGTGCGCGTATCGCGCCCGTCGACCCGGACGGCGCCTTCGACCGGAAGCGCAAAGCCCAGCAGCAGCTTGAACAGCGTGGACTTGCCGGAGCCCGAGGGCCCGGTCAATAGCACGCATTCCCCAGGCTCGATCGCGAAATCGAGGCCGCGGAACAGCCAGCGACGATCGTCGGCGTAGCGGAATCCGACCTTCGCGAACTGGATGCGCCCGGGGCCGCGCGACGGTCGCAACGGCACCAGCGAGTGCGGTTCGGCGGGAATGTCCATCACGTCGGCGAGCCGTTTCACCGCGATCGCCGCCTGCTGGAACTGCTGCCACAGCCCGGTGAGGCGCAGCAGCGGGTTCGCGACGCGCGCGGCGAACATCTGGAACGCGACCAGCATGCCGATGGTGAATTCCGGTGATGTCATCACGATCGCCGCACCCATGCACAGGATCGCCACCGACAGCAACTGTTCGAGCGCGCCGGTGAGCGTCTGGTAGCTGTTGGCAACCAGCCGGGTGCGAAAGCTGGCTCCCAGATAGTCGGCGAGCTGTCGCTCGAAGCGCATGCGCAGCGACGGCTCGAGTTCGAGCGACTTCACTGTCTCGATCCCCGCCAGATGCTCGGTCACGAACGCCTGGTTGCGGGCCGCCGCCAGGAACTGTGCGTCGAAGCGCTGCTGCAGCACCGGTGCGGCGAGCGCCGACACCAGCGCAAGCAACGCGACCACGCCCAGCGTCACCAGGGTGAGCGGGACGCTGTACCAGTACATCACCACCAGGAACACCAGCAGGAACGGCACGTCCAGCGCCAGGGTCACGGCCGCGCCCGAGAGGAATTCGCGGATGGTCTCGATGCCTGCCAGCCGCGCGACGAGCACGCCGGTCGGCCGCCGCTCGAAGTAGCGCAGCGGCAACGCGAGCAGGTGCCGGAACACGGCAGCGCCCAGCACGGCGTCGACGCGATTGCCGGTATGGATGACCAGGTATTGCCGGATCCAGGTCAGCGCCGCGCTGAACGCGATCACCATGGTCAGCGCCGCGGCGATCACCGCCAGCGTACTGGTGGCGCGATGCGCGATCACCTTGTCGATCACGACCTGCGACAGCAGCGGCAGGGCGAGCGCCAGCAGTTGAATGGCAAGCGATGCCGCGAGAACCTCGCGCCAGACCGCACGATGCCGCAGGATCTCGGGAACGAACCAGCGAAAGCCGAACCTGGGCGGCAGGTCGGTCTCGCCGATGCCGACCGCCGACGCCTGGCGGGCGACCTTGACGACCGCACCCTGGAATTGCGCGGCGAACTCGTCGCGGCTGGCGATCGTGGGCGTGTTCGCACCGGCGGCGAAATAGAGCATGCGAGCGCCCTCCGCGCGAACGAGCAGCGCAGGACGTGCCTGATGGGCGGTTGTACCGGTAGGGCTGCGCTGCGCCATCAGCACCAGGCTCGGCAGCGACAACGCTGCGAGCTCTTCGACGCGCATCACGTCCAATTCGGCAACGCAGCCCATCGCTCGCAACGCCTCCAGCAGCGTGCCGAACGAGTGCGGAGGCGGAAACGCGCGCGCGAGCAGGCTCGCGTCGAAAGGCAACCGATGGAGATTGCAAAGGCTGCCGACCGCCCAGAACGTGTCCGCTGGCGCGAGGCTCAGCGCGATCGCAGCGAGGGCTTCACCGCGCACCAGTCATTCTCCTGAGCGGCGTCCCGAGTCGGGACGCTAGCGCTCGCGAGCCGCCTCGTGCCAGGCCTTCTGCACGGGTGCGAGCAGGTAGTCGAGCAGCGGACGCTGCCCGAGGTGAATTTCCGCCGCAACGGCCATTCCGGCAGTAAGCGGAAGTCGAAGATCGTCGGCGAGAAGCGACTGCGCATTCAGCGCGAGCCGCGCCCGATAGCCGCCCGCGACCGCCTGGGCTTCGGGAGAGGGGCTGCGTCCCTGCCAATCCACGGCATCGGGACCGACGCGCATCACGTCGGCATCGACGAGGCCGTACTTCTGGAACGGAAACGCGGCGACCTTCAACCGGACCTTCTGACCGGCGCGAACAAAACCGACATCGTCGTTGCGTATCAGGACCTCGGCTTCGAGCGGCTCACCGGCCGGCACCAGCGTAACCAGCACGGTTCCGGCGGCCACGACGGTTCCCGGCGTGCGGGTTGCGAGGTCCTTGACCACCCCTGCCTCGGGTGCGACCAGTTCGACGTGCTCGCGCCGGACCAGCTGCTTGTCCAGCTCTTCGCGGACGCGCGCGACCTGCGACTCGGCATCGGCCCGCTCGGCATGAAGCTGTCGGCGGTCGGCGGAGGCGACCTGGGCGAGCTGCCGTTCGGCCTGCTCGAGCGAGGCCCGCAACGCCTGCACCGTGTGGCGCTGCGCACCGAGGTCCTGTTCGCGCTCGATGCGATCACGTTCGCGCTCCAGCGCGTACAGCTCACTGACGAAGCCCTCGACACGCAGGCGCTCGTAACGTTCCGCCATGGTCTGCGCGATGGGCAGCGTGCGAGTCAGCTTGCGCTCGATCTCCTTGGCCGCGGCGAGCTCCTGCGCGATCCGTGCGCCCTGCGCAGCCGCCTGGGAGAGCGCATCCCGGTGGGCGCTGCGATTGGCGTGGTATTGAGCCAGTGCGCGATTCATCGCGTCCTCGCTGTCGCCGGCATGCCGTTGCATCGGTCGATCGGCCAACTCGGCATCGATGCGGCGCAACTGCAGCAGGCGCTGCTCGAGTTCGCTGCGTAGCGCGCGTAGGTCGGCGTCGGCGATCCGCGCGTCCAGGCGCACCAGCGGCTGGCCCGGAATGACCGCCGCACCCTCGTCGACCAGAATCTCCCGTACCACCCCGGCGTCGACGGGTTGGACGATCTTGACCAGCATCCGTGGCACCAGTCGTCCCTCCGCCACCGCCACCACGTCGAGGCGACCGGCGAACAAGGCCGCCGCCGCGGTCACGAGCAACAACAACAGCACGTGGAGCAACCGCCGAGGCAGCGGCGAAAGCGGAGCCTGGTCGAGTCGCAACGACACCGGATCGAACGCTGGGCAATTCGCTCCGTTGTCGACGGCGTGGACCAAGCCCGGCATGGCGACCGATCGGCGCGACCGCGCGATTCGAAGCCTCGTTGTCCGATGGGGTCAGGCCGGCGTCGCTCGCAGCAGGAGTTCGGGCCGCGCCATCGCCGTGGCATCGCCGGGGCGCGGCGGCTCGACGATTCCGCGCGAATCGAAAACGGGGGGGTAGCCCACCTCGATGTCGGCCGCGTCGGATCCTTCGGCAAGCGCCTCGGCGAGATCCGCTGGCGTAAGCCCGACCCATTCGCTTCGAGACGGCGCGTCGACGTCGGGGGGACTCGGGATCCAGCCATTTTCGAGCACCTGAATCACCGCCGCGAAGTCGACGAGCGTGGACGTGTCCAGCGGGTCGGACGCAAGTGACGTCATATCGAACAGCGAACGGCGCGGCTGGTCAGTGACGTCCCCGGAGATCGCCAACGTCGCATCGGAACCCGCATCGCTGCCCGCCGCGTCGGCACCAAGGCCTGCATCGTTGTCTGCGATATCGCTCGATGGCGGGGACTGCGACAGGTCATCGCGTCCATCGTCCAAGGCCACCGGCGCGCGGCCATCCTCGAGGTCCGCGTCGGATCGCGGCGACTCCGAGAAATCCTCCGCGGGATCGTCGGTAGCGCCCAGCGTGATGCCGAACGCTCCCTGCGTCCATCCCAGCACGCGGATCGCATCCGCTGCGCCGCCGTCGCCATCCTGCGTCGACGTGATGATCAGCGCGCTCTCGTCGTTGTCGTCCAGGCTGACTCGGTAACGGCCGTCATCTGAGCGCCAACCGGAGCCATCGCGTTGCATGGTTCCGGCGAGCGCGACATCGTCGATGAAAATCGCGCCGCCGGCGTCGTCGATGATGTCGGTGCCGTCGCCTTGCTCGAAGTGGTAGGTGTCGCTGCCTTCGCCGCCACGCAGCAGGTCGTCCCCGCGTCCGCCGGCAAGCGTGTCGTCGCCGCTGCCCCCTTCGAGCTGATCACGCCCGGCGCCGCCGTCGAGGTCGTCGTCGCCTTGCTGCCCGGACAGGTGGTCGCGACCGCTGCCGCCCTGGAGGATGTCGGCGCCCGCGCCGCCTTCGATCAGGTCGTCGCCAGCACGACCGCGCAGCACATCGTCGCCACGGCCGCCGTGAATGCGATCCGTCGACGCGCCGCCGCTGACGGAATCGCCGTCGTCGCGAGCGAAGATCACTTGGTGCATGAGGGAATCGCCCGCGGCACGAAGCTCGAGCGTCACGGCGTCGCCTGCGGCGCGGTCGATGAAGCGCCAACCGTCCCCTGCGACTTCCAGCGCCTGCCCCTGGGCCGCGGCCCTGCGCCACGCCGCGTGGCGCGCTCGATCGCCGAGCCAGGCATCCGACAGCAGCGCCTCCCCGGTGTCGCGGTCGAAGCGGTCATAGCGCCCCTCGGGGTCGCCAAGCTGCGCGAGCGCGCGGTCCCCCGTCAACGCCCAGTTCTCGTGCGCCGCAAGTGCGCGACGCAAGCCCCCATCGGAGCGTGCAAGCGTCTCGAGGTCCCGGCCGGTCATTGTGTCAAGGTGGAGGAAGCGCGCCCTGCCGCTTGCGCCGGCGGCTGCGGCCTCCAGCGCGGCAAGCGCGGGCTCCGGTACTCCATCCTCGGCTGGGGACGCGTGCGCAACATTCAGCGTGCGCGCGAGGAAGCCGCGGAATGCACGGGCGCGCGCAGGGTCGTTGGCGCCGGCCTCGGCCCACGCTGCGTCGAACCTCGCAGCGTCGAGTGTGCCGTCGAGTCGGCGGAGAATGGCGTGAATGCGCGTGCGATCGTCGGACCGCGCCTCCCCGCCATTGCCATCGCGGAATTGGTCCGGAAAGGGAATCGGCCCTTCGGTGTGAAGCCGGGGCGCGGCGGCCGACGGATGCCGGATCCAGCCTTCGCGCAGTCCCCGCTCGATCTCGTCGTCGGGCATCCCGAGCCAGACCGCAACCGCGAATTCGAGCGGCGGATTGCCGCGTTGGGACTCGCCTGCGAGCAATTCGGACATGGCGCGTTCCTCCGATCGGCTTCGGAGCGCGGGCCGCCCCGGCGTCGACTGATCCGTCGGCGCGGACGCGCGCCGACGCTGCGCCTATCGTGGAACCGCCGTTGCGGGCGGTCAATTCATCCGCATGGCTAAGCGGAATGGACGATTGACATTCGCAATCGGGTAGCACAACGAGCCACCGCACATCATTCGATCACCCGGTCCGCACGCAGGAGGATCGACTGCGGGATCGTGATTCCGAGTGCCTTGGCGGTCTTGACGTTGATCACCAACTCGAACCGAGTGGGCTGTTCGATCGGTAGGTCATCGGGCTTTGCGCCTTTCAAAATTCGGTCGACGTAATTCGCACCCCGTCGGAACATCTCCGGGTAGTTCGGGCCGTACGACATGAGGCCGCCCGCCTGCGCGAATTCCATGGCCCCGTACAACGCGGGAATCCGGCTTTTCAGCGCAAGGCCGGTGATCGCCACGTCATTCGAGAACGTTAGCGGATCCGGAAAGACGACGACTCCATCGACATGCTGGCGCACAATTTCGCTAAACGCCGGCTCGATACCCTTGATGCCTTGGATCGGAACCAACTGGACCTGCACACCGAGGACCTTGGCCGTCGCCTCCAGTTCCCGCATCGCGATTTCGGCGGGCGGAATCGCGGCGTTCGCAAGGACCGCAACCCGGACCATCGCGGGCACCGCTTCTTTGAGCAACGCCAATCGCTTCGCCGCCAGGTCCGGAGCAATCGAACTGACGCCTGTGATGTTGCCGCCCGGACGCGCGAGGCTCGCCACAAGTCCCAGGCCGACGGGATCGCCGGGATCAAGCACGACGATGGAAATAACGCGGGTCGCGCCTTGGGCTGCCAAGGCAGAAGGTGCCGCGGCCGTCACGATGGCGTCCACCTTGATACGCACCAGGTCTGCCGCCAATTCGGTCAGACGCCCAAGCTGCCCCTCGGCAAAGCGCCACTCGATCACGAGGTTCTGTCCCTCGATCCAGCCGAGGTCGTGGAGACCTTTGAGGAAGGCCGCAATTCGGGGACTGCGTGCGACGATCTCGGGGGTATTGGGCAGCAACATCCCGATCCGTGCAACCTTTCCCGCCTGCTGCGCCGATGCGACGAGTGGCATTGCGCACAGGCCCAAACCAAAAGCGATCAAAGCGCGACGGCCCGTCATCGGACCGCCTCATCCGTAAGCGTCGGCACTGACCACAGGATGATGATGGCGTGCGCAAAGGGTGCAATTACTCGGTCAGATCCATTCATTCGATCGCCCTCCCCTCGTCGCGAGGCACGCCAGTCTAGGTGAAACGAGGTCTGCTGTACACACAGCCAGCTCTGCCGCGTCGTCGCGGCACGGCGACGATCAGCCGGCCGCGCTCCGTTTCACGAGCAGGATGTGGACGCGAAAGGGTCCATGCGCGCCGAGGACGATGGTCTGCTCGATGTCGCCGGTGCGCGACGGTCCCGAGATCAGGTTGATCGCGCGCGGCAGCGCAGGACACGCCACGCGCACTCGCGCGAACGCCTCCTCCATGCAACCAACCACGTCGGCTTCGAACAGCACGACAACGTGGGTGTCGGGGAGCAGCGCCGTGGCAGTCGGCATCTCACGGCCGGGAATCAGCACCAGCGTTCCGGTCTCGGCGATCGCGCAAAGGCAGCCGGTGATCCCCAGCCGGTCGTCACCGGTGGTGGGCCTGGGCTCGATTTCCATGCCAGCGCGCTGCCAGTCGAGCGTCGCGAACGCGGGCCAGCACACACCGCGATGCGACTTCTGCCCGACCGCCGGAGACGTGGCCTCGAGCGCATCCAGATAGCGCGCAACGGCGGCCGGCACCTCCGCCAGGGAATCGATGCGCTCGATCGTCGATTCCTGTTGCGTCGCGCGCTCGACAAACGCGGCGAGGAGGTCCGCGGGCAGTCGCGGCTTCGGCCCGTGAGCGTGCCCGGCCACGTACGCCTGCGCGGCGGCGAGGCCTGC
>JBKKAZ010000302.1:0-1392 GCA_046714435.1 Casimicrobiaceae bacterium | reverse complement strand
AAGGCCAGGCCTCGATCGCAAGCTACAAGATCGGCGGCGAGCAGCTGTTCTTCCCGGACGCCAGGCGTTAGTGTCCCGAGTCAGAAATTCGTTGTGCAAACCGCGTGTGGTCCGCAGAATGCGGTCTCCTTCGCGTCAACGCCCCTTCCCGCCTTGCCCGCAGCAACTCCCGCAGATCCCGCCTTGCCCGCGGGTGCCGTGACTTTCCTGGTCACGGACATCGAGGACAGCACCAAGTATTGGCAGGCCGCGCCGGAGGTGATGCAGGCGGCGCTCGCGCGGCACGACGCCATCCTGCGCGCGGGGATCGAGTCGCACGACGGCCACGTGTTCAAGACGGCAGGCGACGCGTTCTACGCGACGTTTGCCTCGACTTCTCGCGCGCTGGAAGCGGCGCTGTCGCTGCAGCGGGCCCTGCTCACCGAGACCTGGCCATCCCGGACGCCGATCCGTGTGCGGATGGCGTTGCACTCGGGCACGGCCCAGTTGCGCGACGGCGACTACTTCGGGCCGCCGGTCAACGTGGTCGCGCGGATCCTGTCGGTAGCGCGCGGCGGACAAACGCTGTTAAGCGGCATCGTGGGTGCCGCGTTCGACCCGACACGCGCGGACGACGCGGAACTCGAGAACCACGGCTACTTCCGGCTCAAAGGCGTCGAAGCGCCGGTCGAGGTATTCGAACTCGGCGTGCGCGGACTGAGCGCCTTCGCGCCGCCTCTGGACACCGACCCTGTCTACCGCGTGGTTCGCGAGGGCGAGTTCTGGCAGCCGGTCCGCGCGATCCGCCAGAATCTGCCTTCCGAGCGTGATGTGTTCGTCGGCAGGATCGCGGAGCTGCAAGCACTCGCGCAAGAGCTCGATGCCGGCGCGAGACTGGTCACGGTCGTCGGTCCCGCGGGCACCGGCAAGACCCGCCTTGCCTGCCGTTATGGACGCGCCTGGCTCGGGGACTGGCCTGGTGGAGTGTACTTTTGCGATCTGTCCGAGGCCCGTTCGCTCGACGGCGTGTTCTTCGCCGTCGCCATGGCGCTGGAGGTCCCGCTCGGCAAGGGCGACCCCGGCGTGCAGATCGGTCACGTCATCGCCAGCCGCGGCCGGTGCCTTGTCATCCTCGACAACTTCGAGCAGATCACCGAGCACGCGCAGGCCACCGTCGGCCACTGGCTCGACCGGGCCGCCAACGCGGCATTCGTTGTCACCAGCCGCGAGCGACTGCATCTCGCGGGCGAAGCGATCTTCCCGATCGAGCCTTTACCGCTCGCCGGCGATGCCCTCGAACTCTTCGCCGCCCGCGCTCGCGCACAGCGACCCGACTTCGTATTGAACGACGCCAATCGCGCCGCCGTTGCCGAGGTGGTGCGGCTGCTCGATGGCCTGCCGCTGGCCATCGAA
>JBKKAZ010000301.1:0-3809 GCA_046714435.1 Casimicrobiaceae bacterium | reverse complement strand
TCCGGCAGCGATTCGACCGCGCTCAGCCTGCGAACGATGGTCGTGGTCTTGCCGCGCGCCTCGTCGAGCGTCTTGCCGGCTTCCTCGATCTTCTTGTGGGCCCGCGAGAGCACCTCGCCGAACTTGCCGAACTCGGTCTTGACCGCGCCCAGCGTCTTCCAGGCTTCCGCCGACCGCTGCTCGATCGCGAGGGTGCGAAAGCCCATCTGCAAGCTGTTCAGCAGCGCGAGGAAGTTGGTCGGCCCGGTCAGCGTCACCCGGTGCTCGCGCTGCAGCAACTCCCCGAACCCCGGCCGTGACATCAGTTCGGCATAGAGCCCTTCGGTCGGCACGAACAGGATCGCGAAATCGGTGGTGTGCGGCGGCGAGATGTAGGAATCGCGAATCGTTTTCGCCGACAGCTTCACGAAATCGGCAAGCGCCTTGCGGGATTCGTCCGCCGCCGTCGCATCGGCGCGCTCGAGCGCGTCCTGCAGCCGCTGCCAGTGCTCGAGCGGAAACTTGGCATCGACTGGAAGCCAGCACGGCCGCCCGTCGTCGCCCCGGCCCGGCAGGCGGATTGCAAACTCGACGCGCTTGGCCGACCCCGGCACCGTCGCGACGTTCGCCTCGTACTGCTGAGGGGTCAGCACTTCGGCGAGCAGCGCGCCGAGCTGGACTTCGCCCCAGGTGCCGCGGCTTTTCACATTGGTCAGGACCCGCTTCAGATCACCGACGCCCACCGCGAGGCTCTGCATCTCGCCCAGGCCACGGTGCACCTGGTCCAGCCGGTCGGATACCAGCTTGAACGATTCGCCGAGCCGCGTCTCTAAGGTTTGCTGCAGCTTCTCGTCGACCGTTGCACGCATCTGCTCGAGCTTCTGCGCGTTGTCGCTGCGGATAAGTTCGAGGCGCTGCTCGATGGCCTGCCGGATCGTCTCCAGCCGCGACTCGCTGGACACCCGCAGCTGATCGAGCCGGCCGCCGAAGTCGGCGAGCTGCTGCTGCGTCGTGCGGGTGAACTGGTTGAGTCGATCGCCGACCTCGCCACGCAGCGCCTTCGCGGCGTCGGCATGTTCGCGCCGGGTGAGCGCGAGGTCCCGCTCCAGGTCGCGCTCGAGATCCTGCCCCATCGCTTTCAGCACGGCGAGTTCGGTTCCCTGCCGCGCAAGCTCGCGCGTCGCCGACTCGCGATCGGCGGCGAGAGCGCGCAGGCGCCCGAGCGCCAGCGCGGCCAGCACGATCAGCACGGTGACGCCGACCAGCAGGGCGATGCCCGCGGCAACGGCGTAGATGCCGAATTCGGTCATGTGCAAAGTCTACACGCCGGGATTCGCGACCCTCGGTCGGGCAAAGGTGCGCGCCGATGACGAGGATGCTTGCGCCCGGTCCGAAACGGTCGCATCGTTCGATATCAGGACTGAATCGAGACCAGGCCCCATGCTTTCCGCCAGTACCTCGCGTGGCGACGTGCGCCCCGCCGCCGTCGCGGGCTCGTTCTATCCGCGCGACCCGGCGGCGTTGCTGCGCGCCGTCGATGCTGCGCTCGCCGAAGCTCAACCGGCGAGCCCGCCCCCGCCGAAGGCGCTGATCGTCCCGCACGCGGGTTACGTCTATTCCGGCCGGATCGCGGCGAGCGCCTACTCCGCCCTGGCCTCAGCACGCATGGCGATCCATCGCGTCGTGCTGCTTGGTCCCTGCCACCGCGTGCCGGTTCGCGGACTCGCGCTGCCGGACGCCGACGGATTCGAAACGCCGCTCGGCGTCGTTCGCGTGGATCGTGAGGCCGCGCGCTCGATTGCCGACCTTCCCCAGGTGGTCCGCTCGGCGGCCGCGCATGCGGACGAGCACGCGCTGGAGGTCCAGCTGCCGTTCCTGCAGCGTGTGCTCGGGACATTCTCGATCCTGCCTCTCGCGGTGGGCAGTGCGACGCCGCGCGAGGTGGGCGAAGTGCTGGATCGCCTCTGGGGCGGGCCGGAAACGCTGATCGTGGTGTCGTCGGATCTGTCGCACTACCATCGTTACGACGACGCGCGAAGGATCGACGCGGCTACCGCGCGCGCCATCCTCGCGCTCGACGCCGAGCTTGATCACGAACAGGCCTGCGGCGCGACGCCGATCGCGGGCCTGCTGACCGTAGCCAAGCGGCGCGGCCTGGTGCCGCAGCTCATCGCCCTCGAGAACTCCGGTGACACCGCGGGCGACAAGGCGCGGGTCGTCGGTTACGCGGCTTTCGCGTTTCGCGAGCCTGCCTCGGGCCTCGATGAGCTCACCGACGAACACGGCCGAACGCTGCTCGGCATCGCGCGAAGCGCGATTCGTACCGCCGTCGGTGGGACCACGATCCCGCCAGCCGGCGGTGCCTGGCTCGACGAGCACCGCGCTTGCTTTGTAACGCTGCGTTGCGAAGGCACGCTGCGCGGATGCATCGGTTCGATCGTGCCACGCCGCTCGTTGCGCGACGACGTCGCTGCCAACGCCCACGCCGCCGCATTCGCCGACCCTCGGTTTCCCCCGCTGGTCCCCAGCCAGCTCGACGTCGTCCGACTCGAGGTGTCGGTGCTGTCGATTCCCGCGCGGATGCATTTTCGCGATCGCGACGAGCTGATCGCGAAGCTCGAGCCGTTGGTTGACGGACTGGTGCTCCGCGATGGCCCGCGGAGCGCCACCTTCCTTCCCCAGGTATGGGAGATGCTCCCCGATCCTGCCGACTTCCTCGACGCGCTGGTTCGCAAGGCCGGGCTCGCGCCGGGCACCGCTCTGGAAGCTTGCAAGTTAGAACGTTACCGTGTGCGCAAGTGGACTGAGGACGACGCGTGCGCCACGACTCCGGCAGCCGCCGTCGCCGGCGCGCCGCAGTCGGGTTTGCTTGACCCCTCCCATTGGCGTGACCCAGCGGCATGAGCATCCCCGAATCGTCCTACGACGCGCGTTGGTGGCACTTGCTGCCGGATGGCAGGCTGCAGTGCGACCTGTGCCCGCGCGACTGCAGGCTGCACGAGGGCCAGCGCGGCTTGTGCTTCGTTCGCAAGCGGGAATCCGACCGGATGGTGCTGACCACCTACGGCCGCTCGTCCGGCTTCTGCGTCGACCCGATCGAGAAGAAGCCCCTCAATCACTTCCTCCCCGGCAGCTCGGTCCTGTCGTTCGGCACCGCCGGCTGCAACCTGGCCTGCAAGTTCTGCCAGAACTGGGACATCTCCAAGTCGCGCGAAATGGACACGCTGATGGACGCGGCGAGCCCGGACGCGATCGCGCGTGCGGCGCAGGAGTTAGGGTGCGCGTCGGTCGCGTTCACCTACAACGATCCGGTGATCTTCGCCGAGTACGCGATGGACGTCGCCGATGCGTGTCGCGAGCGCGACATCAGGACCGTCGCGGTCACCGCCGGTTACGTTTCACCCGAGCCGCGCCGCGAGCTGTTCGCGAAAATGGACGCCGCCAACGTGGACTTGAAGGCGTTCAGCGACGATTTCTATGTGAAGGTCACCGGCGCCCGTCTGGCACCGGTGCTCGACACGCTGGTCTACCTGCGCCACGAGACCCAGGTGTGGCTCGAGATCACGACGCTCCTGATTCCCGGCAAGAACGACAGCGAGGACGAGATCGACGGATTGACGCGATGGGTCGCCCGCGAGCTCGGCGCTGACGCGCCAGTGCATTTCACGGCCTTTCATCCCGACTGGAAGATGATGGACGTACCGGCGACGCCGGTTGCGACGTTGAAGCGCGCGCGGGCGATCGGCCTCGCAAACGGCTTGCAACACGTCTACACGGGCAACTTGCACCACCTCGAAGGGGGAGTGACGTCATGCACCGCGTGCGGGAAG
>JBKKAZ010000300.1:0-5155 GCA_046714435.1 Casimicrobiaceae bacterium | reverse complement strand
CCATGGAACGAGCAAGCGTGATCCAGCAATTGCGCGCGTGGGCCGACGGGGTCGACGCGACCACCGGTGAAACTCTGCCGCCCGATCATCCCGGCCAGCGGCCGGAAACGCTGCGGGTGGTGTTCGGTGCGCTCGCGCTGCTGCAGGCGGATGCGGACCGCGCGCTTCGTACACCGGCGAGTGCCGCTGTGCGCGCACGCAACGCCGGCCTGCCCTGGTCGGCGCAGGACGACGCCGCGCTCGCGAGCGGCTTCGACGCCGGCCAGCCGGTTGCAGCACTCGCCGCACAGCTGGAACGTACCCGCGGCGCCATCAACTCTCGTCTGGTCAGGCTGGGAAAGATCGAACTGCCACCGGGCCTGCGATTGCGGGGCGAGCCCGGCGCATCGCCGACGCCCGCATCAAGCGCGCGGCCCGAGGCCAGGGACGGACCGATGGCGCCACCCTAGACATGGAATTCCAGGACGCCGTTTCCGGCCATGCGTGAACTCGGCTCACTCGTCGTTCCCGCAAAGCTTGGCCTCGACCTCGATCGAGGGGCGGGAACGCAGCGACGCTTGCTGCGAAGCTACTTAAAACCAGCCAAAGACACCGGGTCCCCGCCGGAGTTCATCCTCGCGAAGGCGGGGACGGGGATGACGCTCACGCGTCACCTTCGCGGTCGACGGCCGCGCCTGCGGATCGAACAACCTTGATCGCGACCCCGTAGGAAAAGCCGCGCGCGAGCAGAAACCGCAGTTGCGCGAGCTTCTCGCGCTCGTCCGCCGGAGGAGTGCCGAACCGGCGCAACCAGAGCGCACTCGCGGTCGCGAGGTCGGAGGCGGCGTCGAGTGTGGCCAGCACATCGCTCGCGGCGGCGGCGGCGACTCCCTTTTCGCGCAACGCGTACGCGATCGCGCGCTTGCTGTAGCCCTGCTTGCGGTTGACGAGCGAGCTGGCGTAGCGCGCGTCGCTCAACAGGCCGGCGGCGGCAAGCTCCTCCAGCAGCGGCTCGATCTCCGCGCGCGAGGCGCCGGAGGCGGCGAGGCGGCTCGCAAGTTCGGCGCGAGCAAATTCGCGCCTGGCAAGCATCGCGACCGCGCGCTGCTTGAGCGTGCGCGCGGTCTTCGCTTTGCGCACCGGCGCCATTGCCATCGCGAGAGCGCCGCGTCGCCGCAGCGCTGCGGACCACTCCGCGCGATCAGCCCGCCGCGGCTTCGTTGCCGCGACCGGTGCGCACACCCGGTGCCGGCACGCCGACGGCGGCGCGGATCTTGCCCTCGATTTCGTCGGCCAGCTCGGGGTGCTCCTTCAGGAACTCGCGAGCGTTGTCCTTGCCCTGGCCGATCTTGTCGCCGTTGTACGCGTACCAGGCCCCGGATTTTTCGATGATCCGATGAGTGACGCCGAGCTCCACAATCTCGCCCTCGCGCGAGATTCCCTCGCCGTAGAGAATGTCGAATAACGCCTCGCGGAACGGCGGTGCGACCTTGTTCTTGACGACTTTGACGCGGGTCTCGTTGCCGACGACTTCCTCGCCCCGCTTGATCGAGCCGATGCGGCGGATATCGAGGCGCACCGACGCGTAGAACTTGAGCGCGTTGCCGCCGCTGGTGGTCTCCGGATTGCCGAACATCACGCCAATCTTCATCCGGATCTGGTTGATGAATACGACCAGCACGTTCGCGCGCTTGATGTTGGCGGCGAGCTTGCGCAACGCCTGGCTCATCAGCCGCGCCTGCAGCCCGGGAAGCTGGTCGCCCATCTCGCCTTCGATTTCCGCCTTCGGCACCAGCGCCGCGACCGAGTCGATCACGATGATGTCGATCCCCCCGGAGCGCACCAGCATGTCCGCAATCTCCAGCGCCTGCTCGCCGGTGTCGGGCTGCGAGATCAGCAGCTCGCCGACGTTGACGCCGAGCTTGCCCGCGTAGACGGGGTCGAGCGCGTTTTCGGCGTCGATGTACGCGGCCGTGCCCCCGGCTTTCTGGATTTGCGCGACGACCTGCAGGCTGAGCGTCGTCTTGCCGGACGACTCCGGCCCGTAGATCTCGACGACGCGTCCGCGCGGAAGCCCGCCGACGCCGAGCGCGATGTCGAGACCGAGCGATCCGGTCGACACCACCGAGAGATCGTTCTGGATCTGCGCCTCGCCCATTTTCATGATCGAGCCCTTGCCGAACTGCTTTTCGATCTGCGCGAGCGCGGCGGCAAGCGCCTTGGTCTTCTGGTCGTCCATCGTGGTGGTGTCGAGAGGCATGGTTTGCGAACTCCAAAGTATCGCCGATCGATCCGCTCCGACGGTCGGCGGTGACGTCGGGCGGGCTACCTTTCCGATCATCACATAGAACGATCGTTCGATGCAAGCCTCCTTTTGGCCGAGGCTTTCGGCCGATGGCGGGAGGCGCAGGTCGGTAGGTAGAACTACAGGCTACGACCTTGGTGGCTCAACAAATGAGCCACCGGAGCCACCCTCACCGTCCCCGGGTTCACGACCTGCCGAACCGTGGCGAGCCTGTTCAATCAGCCCTTCCAGCGCCGCGATGACCGACGCCCCCCGGATCGCCGCACGCTCGCCCGCGAAGCGTCGCGTGACCGACAGGACGGCGCCACCGCGCACCGCCCAGGCGAGGCAAACGGTGCCGACCGGCTTCGCTTCGCTCCCGCCGCCGGGACCCGCAACGCCCGTCACCGCGGCCGCGAGATCCGCGCCGCTACGCGCCAGCGCGCCCGTCGCCATTGCGCGCGCGGTCGCTTCCGAGACCGCACCATGCCCTTCCAGCGTCGCCGCCGGGACATCGAGCAGCGTCAGCTTGGCCGCGTTGGAATAGCTTACGACGCCAACGTCGAACCAGGCCGAGCTTCCCGCGGTCGCGGTGATCGCCCCGGCGAGAAGCCCGCCGGTGCAAGACTCGGCGGCGGTCACGCGCCAACCCCGCGCCAGCAGCAGCGCGCCTAGCTCCGCGGACAACGCACGCTGCAGCGACTCGCTCGATTCGCTCATTGGCACTCGCCGGGCAACCCGCGGTAATGATAGGTGTATCGGGTTGCGAATCCGAACTTGCGATAGATCGCGAGAGCCGGCGCGTTGTCGGCTTCGACCTGCAGGAACAGCCGCCGGACGCCCCGCTCCCATGCCCTCGCGACCAGCGCCAATGAAACGGCCGTGCCGACGCCCTGACCACGACAATTGTCGGCCGTCACGATGTCGAACAGCCCGGCGATGTCCCCGTCCACGGCCAGCAGTCCGGCGGCCAACGTCACGCCGTCGCGACGCGCGATCACCGTACGCAGATCCAGCGGGGACTGCGCAACGCGTTCCAGGTGCGCCGCGCGCTGGAACGCCGGGGAACCGCGCATTTCGCCGACCGCCTCGACGAACGATTCCAGCATCGGCGAATCGAGGTCGAGGTCGTCGCGCACGGCGAGCTCCGGCGGTGAGGCAAGCGTCGCAGCCTGCACCAGCGTGCTGCCGAAAGCCGTGTACCCGCGCGCGTCGAGTGCGCGGTCGAGGTCGGTCGGATGTGAAAACGGCGTGATGCGAAACAGCCGGGACAGGCCGTGGCGGTGGTAGAGCGCTTCGCAGTGGCCGATCTTGGTGTCGAGCGGCAGCATCGAACCGAAGTGCGCGTTGACGCTGCGGGCGCGCTTGGCGCGGCCCGGTGACAGGAACAGCAGCCAGCCGTCGTAGAACAGCTGGCGGCGCGAGTGCAGATTATTGAATCCGGCCTCCTCGATGCGCCGGTCGATCGCGGCGCCGCTCATCGCAGCACTTCCGCTACGGTGCATCGGGCCGACTCGCAAACCCGAACCCCGCAACACGCGCCGGGTGGCCACTTGCCGCTCACGCGGGCCAGCCGGTGAACCGCACCAGCAGCGCATAAGCAACCAGCGCGAAGCCCGCGGCGATGAGGTCGTCGAACATCACGCCGAATCCGCCCTTGAAGCGGGCGTCGACGTTTCGTATCGGCGGCGGCTTGGCGATGTCGAATAGCCGGAACAGCGCAAACGCGAGCGCGATGCGGATGACCGCCGGCCCGGTGAAGAACAGGACCAGTAGAAACGCTGTGACCTCGTCGATGACGATCGCGCCGTGGTCCGCGTCGCCAAGATCGCGCCCGGTGCGTTCCGCGGCCCACGCACCGACGACGAACAGCGCCACAACGGCGAGGAGGAACCCTGCATCGCCGGCCCATCGCCACAACCCCGCAGCGATCGGTATCGCGAGCAACGTGCCGACCGTCCCGGGCGCCCACGGCGCGAGTCCGGCACCCAGCCCGAGCGCAATCGCGTGCGCGGGATGTGCGAACACGAATCTCGCGGTCAACGCCGGAACAGTGCTGCTCACCGCTTAGTCCGTCACACGGAAATGATCGAATGCCGGAGGCAACGCCGGCAGCTGCACGCCCCGCTCGTCCATGATCACCAGCCCGCGGCCGCGAGGCTCGACTCCACCGACGCGGGCCAGCGGGACATTGAGGTCGGCTGCGATTGCCTCGACCCGCAGGCGTTGCGCCGCTGGCGCGGTGAAACACAGTTCGTAGTCGTCGCCGCCGCCGAGGAGGCAGGCAAGCGCGAGCGGGCGTTCGGACCCGCGAAGGCGCGCGGTCAGGACCGGCAGGCAGGGAATGCGCCCCAGTTCGACGGTCGCGGAGACCTTGGATGCGTCAAGCACATGGCCGAGATCGCCGCCCAGCCCGTCGGAAACGTCGATCATCGCCGAGGCGATGCCGCGCAGCCGCTGGCCCAGCAGGACCCGCGGCGTCGGTCGATCAAGCCTGCTCACCGCCAACGCATACTCAATTTCGGTCAGCTTGGTTTGTCGCTGGCGGGCGGCAAGTCCGAGCATCGCATCGCCGAGGGTTCCCGACACCCAGACCTCGTCGCCCGGGCTGGCGCCCGAGCGGAGGATCGCCTGGCCGGCCGGCACCTCGCCCGCGATGGTGAGGCACAGGTTGCGCGGGCCCCGGGTCGTGTCGCCACCGATCAGCGTCACCTGGTGCTGGTCGGCAAGCGCGAACAGCCCGCGCGAAAACGCTTCGAGCCAGCTCGCGTCGCTGTCCGGCAGCGCACCCGCTAGCAGCGCCCAGCGCGGTCGTGCGCCCATCGCCGCGATATCCGACAGGTTCACCGCGAGGATCTTGTGGCCGAGCGCTTCGGGGTCGGCCCCGGCGTC
>JBKKAZ010000299.1:0-7966 GCA_046714435.1 Casimicrobiaceae bacterium | reverse complement strand
GGTGGCGAATCCGGCTGGGGCGTCAACTTCACCCAGCAGGGCAACTTCGTCTACGGCACGTTCTACGTCTACGGCCAGGATCGCAAGGCGACCTGGTTCACGGCCCAGATGACGCGCGACGGGTCCGCCGAGCGCTTCACCGGCGGCCTCTACCGTGTCACCGGCACCTGGTTCGCGGCGCCGGTCTGGCAAGGCTACGAAATCGCGCAGGCCGGCACGGCGACGTTCACCGCAAGCTCGGCCTACGCCGGAATGCTCGAGTACACGGTCGACGGCACGACGATCAGCAAGAGCATCGAGCGGCTCAAGATGATTGCGCTCAACGTCGCCGGAAGCTACCGCGGATCCGCCGCCGGAACCCGCACCGGGTGCAACCCGTCCGGCAAGTTCACCGATTTCATCGATTTCGAGATCTTGCATTCACCGACAACCGGCGAGTTCCGGCTCGAGCAGTACTCGGGCGCGACCGGAAGGCTGGTGTGCCGCATCGAGGGTATGGCGGTCCAGTTCGGCAAGCTGTTGCTGGTGGACGGCGCCAACTACAGCTGCCCGGACAGCGGCTGGAATCGCCCCGCGCGCGTCTACAATCTGCGGCCCACGCCCACGGGCTTTGAAGCACAGTGGGTTTCGGACGGGGGCAACGGCTGCGTCGAGACCGGCGATTTCTCCGGCGTCACCTACCGCTGAATTGGCGGACGCACTCGAACAGCAGCACCGCCGCCGCCGCGGACGCGTTCAGCGATTCGACCTGCCCCGGCATCGGGATAGTCACGCGCAGGCTCGCAACCTCGAGCATCGCTTCCGACAGCCCCGCACCCTCGTTGCCGATGGCGATCGCGAGCGGCCTGGCAAAGCTCGCACGATAGAGGTTGGCGCCCCCCTGACCGGTGGCAGCGACCACGCTTCCACCGCGATTGCGATAGGCGCGCGACCATCCCGCCACATCGACACCCTCGTGGATCGCGAGTTGGAAATGCGCGCCCATGCCGGCGCGCAGCACCTTCGGTGACCACGCAAATGCGCAGTGCGGCGACAGGTAGGCGTCACCCACGCCTGCCGCGGCCGCCGAGCGCAGCATCGACCCGACGTTACCCGGATCCTGGATGTCCTCGAGCACGACGCAGAACGATCCGCCGGGGGTGAGCGCCGCGCGCGGCGTCGGGATCACCGCGAGCATGCCGACACCCGCCGGCAGGACCGCCAGCTCGTCGAGCAGCGGTTCGGGTACGACGAGCGCGCGATCGCCAAAGCGCTCCGCGAGCGCGCGTGCGCCGGGCCGATCCAGGAACGGCTCGGTGACGACGATCGTTTCGGGCACGCCGCCTCGTTCGACGAACACGCCGATCAGGTGCTCGCCTTCGAGCACGCACTTGCCGGCCTTGCGCCGGTCACGCGCCGAGGCGACCAGCCGGCCCGCTTCGCGCAGCCGCAGGTTGGCGCGTGACGAGATGCGAAGCATCGGAACGGTGAACGAGTGAACAAGTGAACAGGTGAACAAGTGAAGCGCGCGCATTGCTCGCTTCGATTCACTCGTTCACCTGTTCACCTATTCACGCCTCACTTGCTCACCTTCTCACTCGCCGTCGCCTTCGCTCGGCTCCCCGCCGGCTGCAGCTGGAAGAACACTTCGTCGCCGCGGATCATGCCGAGGTCGGCGCGCGCACGCTCTTCGATTGCCTCGAAGCCGGTCTTGAGGTCGCGCACATCCGCGTCGAGCGCGAGGTTGCGCCCCTGCAGCTTGGCGTTGGTCTCGCGCTGCGCCTCGAGCTGCCGGTCGAGTTCGCGCACCTTGAGCCATCCGCCCTTGCCCAGCCACATCGGGTACTGGAGGGCGACGATCAGCGCGACGAAGGCAAGCGCGAGTATCCGCACGCGGCAGTGTCAGACCAGGTTGAAGAAGGCGTCGCGACCGGGATAGCGCGCGGCATCCCCCAGGTCTTCCTCGATGCGCAGCAGCTGGTTGTACTTCGCGGTGCGATCGGACCGCGACAGCGATCCGGTTTTGATCTGCCCGGCGTTGGTGCCCACGGCGATGTCCGCGATGATGCTGTCCTCGGTTTCCCCGGAGCGATGCGAGATCACGGCCGTATAGCGGGCCCGGTTCGCCATCGTGATCGCCGAGAACGTCTCGGACAGCGTTCCGATCTGGTTGATCTTGATCAGGATCGAGTTGGCGATCCCCTTCGCGATGCCCTGCTTGAGCAGCCGGGTGTTGGTCACGAACAGGTCGTCGCCCACCAGCTGCACGTCCCGCCCCAAGCGCTTGGTGAGCAGCTTCCAGCCGTCCCAGTCGTGCTCGGACATGCCGTCCTCGATCGACACGATCGGGAACTTGGCGCACCACGTCGCGAGCACGTCGACCATCTGCTGTGGCGTGTGGCTGGCCTGGTCCCCTGCGAGCACGTAGCGGCCGTCCTTGAAATACTCGGATGCGGCGCAATCGAGCGCAAGCGCGATGTCGGTACCCGGCGTGAAGCCAGCCTTGTCGATCGCTTCGATCAGCAGCTCCAGCGCGGCTTCGTTCGACGGCAGGTCCGGGGCGAAACCGCCTTCGTCGCCCACCGTGGTCGGCATGCCCTTCGCATCGATGATCTTCTTCAGCGCGTGGAAGACTTCGGCGCCGTAGCGGACCGCCTCCCGGAAGGTCGGCGCGCCGATCGGAACCAGCATGAACTCCTGCAGGTCGATACGGTTGTTGGCATGCGCACCACCGTTGATCACGTTCATCAGCGGCACCGGGAGCTGCATCTCCCCCGCGCCGCCCAGATAGCGATACAATGGCAATCCCGACTCCTCAGCGGCCGCCTTCGCCACCGCGCAGGACACCGCGAGCAGCGCATTCGCGCCCAGGCGCGCCTTGTTGTCGGTGCCGTCGAGTTCGATCAAGGTCTTGTCGATCAGCGACTGCTCGGCGGCATCGAGGCCGATGATGGCCTCGCAGATCTCGGTGTTGACGTTTTCGACGGCCCTTTGCACGCCCCTGCCGAGGTAGCGCGCCGCATCGCCGTCGCGCAATTCGATCGCCTCCTGCGAGCCGGTGGACGCGCCGGATGGCACAGCGGCGCGGCCCGACGCGCCGGAGTCGAGGACGACGTCCGCCTCGATGGTCGGATTGCCCCGGGAATCGAGAATCTCGCGGGCGATGACGTCGACGATTGAGCTCATGTTCGGGAGTCAGTAGACAGATGTCAGATGCCAGATGTCAGTTGAAGGAAGCGACGGGCTGCCAGGCGCGGCGCCGGAGTAAGTACGGCACGGGCTAGGCCTGCGCACCGATCATCTCCTGCTCAGGAAAACCGTTGCGTTTGACGGTGGCGTCGAGTTCTTTCAGCGTCTCCAGCAACGCGCGCATGCGCGGGAGCGGCCAGGCGTTCGGGCCGTCGGACAACGCCTTCGCCGGATCGGGGTGCGTTTCCATGAATACGCCGGCGATCCCCGCCGCGACCGCCGCGCGCGCCAGGATTGGCACGAACTCGCGCTGGCCGCCGGACGAGGTCCCCTGCCCGCCCGGCAACTGCACCGAGTGCGTGGCGTCGAACACGACCGGGCAGCCGGTCGAGCGCAGGATCGCGAGCGAGCGCATGTCGGAGACCAGATTGTGATAGCCGAACGACACGCCCCGCTCGCAGACCAGGATGTTGTCCGCGCCGCTCGCTGCCTTCGCCTTGCTCACGACCTGCAGCATGTCCTCCGGCGCCAGGAACTGGCCCTTCTTGATGTTCACCGGCTTGCCGGCGCGCGCGACGGCCTGGATGAAATCGGTCTGCCGGCACAGGAACGCGGGCGTTTGCAGGACATCGACGACCTGCGCGACCGCCGGAATCTCATCTGCAACGTGAACGTCGGTCAGCACCGGCACGCCGATCTGACGCTTCACTTCCGACAGCACGCGCAGTCCCTCGTCCATGCCCAATCCGCGAAAGCTCGCGTGCGAGCTGCGGTTGGCCTTGTCGTAGCTCGACTTGAACACGAACGGAACGCCGAGGGCTGCGCAGATCTCCTTCAGCTTGCCGGCAACCTCGAGCTGGAGGGCTTCACTTTCGACGACACAGGGGCCGGCTATCAGAAACAGCGGACGGTCCAGGCCAACCTCGAAACCGCACAGTCTCAACGGTCCTCCTGTCAGACCGACGCGACCAGCTCGGCCACCGATCCCGCGAGCGAGGCCTGCACGGCCCGCTGCCGGTCGAGTGCAGCCCGGACGAAGCTCGTGAACAGCGGGTGACCGCGCCGCGGATTCGAGGTGAACTCCGGATGAAACTGGCAGCCGAAAAACCAGGGATGGTCGGAAAGCTCGATCATTTCGCACAGATCGCCGGCGCTGGCGCTTTTTGCCCACGCCCCGACCGTGAGCCCGGTCGACTCCAGCCGTGGCAGGTAGTGGTTGTTGACCTCGTAGCGATGGCGGTGGCGCTCGGCGACGGAAGCCGCGCCATAAATGCGGCTCGCGAGCGATCCCGGAACGATTTCGCAGGCCTGTGCGCCGAGGCGCATCGTGCCCCCGAGATTGGACTTCTCGGTACGCTTCTCGATCGATCCATCGCGGTTCTGCCATTCGGTGATCAGCGCGACCACCGGGTGCGGGGTCGCTGGGTCGAACTCGGTGCTGTTGGCGTTCGCGAGCCCGGCGTGGTGCCGCGCGTGCTCGATCACCGCGAGTTGCATGCCGAGGCAGATGCCCAGATAGGGCACCTGATTCTCGCGCGCGTAACGGATGGCCGCGATCTTGCCTTCGACGCCTCGCTTGCCGAATCCGCCAGGCACCAGGATCGCGTCCATTCCCTTCAGTGACTCGACGCCTTCACGCTCGACTGCTTCCGAGTCGACGTAGTGGATCTGCACCTTGCTGCGCGACTGGATGCCGGCGTGAACCAACGCTTCCGACAGCGACTTGTACGATTCGGTGAGGTCGACGTACTTGCCGACCATAGCAATGTGCACGGTGTGCTCCGGGTGCTCGAGCGCTTCTACCAGCCGGGTCCAGACCGTCAGGTCGGCCGGCGGCGGGCTCAAGGCGAGCTTCCTGACGACGATGTCGTCGAGCCCTTCGTTGTGCAGCGCCGCCGGGATCTTGTAGATCGAGTCGGCGTCGAGTGCCGGGATCACGGCCTCGGCTGGAACGTTCGTGAATAGCGAGATCTTGCGCCGGTCGCTGTCGGCGATCGGCCGGTCGGCTCGGCACAGCACCACGTCGGGCTGGATCCCGATCTCGCGCAGTTCCTTGACCGAGTGCTGGGTCGGCTTGGTCTTCATCTCGCCGGCGGTGGGAATGTAGGGGACCAGCGTCAAGTGCACGTAGCAGACGTTGTCGCGACCGAGCGTGATGCCCATCTGCCGGATTGCTTCGAGGAACGGCAGCGACTCGATGTCGCCGACCGTCCCGCCGACCTCGACCACCGCGACCTGCGCGTCGCCGGCGCCCGCGGCGATCCATGCCTTGATCTCGTCGGTGATGTGGGGAATGACCTGCACCGTGCCACCGAGGTAGTCGCCGCGGCGCTCCTTGCGGATCACGCTTTCGTAGATCTGCCCGGTGGTGAAATTGTTGCGCTTCCCCATCCTGACATCGGTGAAGCGCTCGTAGTGCCCGAGGTCGAGGTCGGTCTCGGCGCCATCGTCGGTCACGAACACCTCGCCGTGCTGGAACGGCGACATCGTGCCGGGATCGACGTTGATGTAGGGGTCGAGCTTGAGATTGGTGACGCGGACGCCGCGGGAGGCGAGGATCGCGGACAGCGACGCGGCGGCGATGCCCTTGCCGAGCGATGAAACGACCCCGCCGGTCACGAAGACGAACTTGGTCATGGGACAAGTTCTCTTGGAAATTTGCATTTTACCGGAGATTGCATCAGGCGCCCAGTCCCGCCGCGATGCGCTTGCGTGCAGTCTCGGGGCCGAGCAAGGCAAGCACCGCATCGATCGCCGGCGTCTGAGACGCCCCCGCCACCAGCACCCGCAATGCCATCATCACCTGCGGCGCCTTGAGGCCGTGCTTCGCGGCCGTCGACTTGAGCAATGCAGCGATGGCCTCGCGCGTCCACGTCAGCGTGCCCATCGCTTCGGCGATCTCGATCAACGCGGGACGGCTGGCGCCACTGATGTGCTGCCTGATGAGGTCCGGGTTGGGTGCAACGGTCGCGTAGAAGTAGCGCGCGGCGTTCGCCATTTCCACCAGTGTCGAAGCTCGATCCTTCAACAGCGCGGCGACGGCCGCGGGATTCGGGCCAGCCGCGGGATCGAGTCCGATGCGTTGCAGGAAAGGAACCAACAGTGCGCCCAACTCGGACTCGGTTGCGCGCTTCATGTGCTCCTGGTTGACCCAACGCAGCTTCTCCGGGTCGAACCGCCCGGGCGATGACGAAAGTCCGTCGAGGTCGAACCACCGCAGCAGTTCCTCGCGAGAGAAGATCTCGTCGTCGCCGTGCGACCAGCCGAGTCTTGCCAGGTAGTTGACCACCGCGTCGGCGAGGTAGCCGTCGTCGCGGTACTGCAGCACCCCCTTTGCGCCATGGCGCTTGGAGAGCTTGTCACCCTCGGGCGTCAATACCGTCGGCAAGTGGCCGTACACCGGCGCTGTCGCGCCGAGCGCGGTCAGGATATTGATCTGGCGTGGAGTATTGTTAACATGGTCGTCGCCGCGGATCACATGGGTGATTCCCATGTCGAGGTCGTCGACGACGACACAGAAATTGTAGGTCGGCGTTCCGTCGGCGCGTGCGATCACCAGATCGTCGAGTTCGGCATTGGCGATCTCGATGCGTCCCTTGACCGCATCGTCCCAGGCCACAACGCCCGCGTCCGGATTGCGGAACCGGACCGCGGGCCGGACACCTTGGGGAGGCATCATTCCCTGGGCGCGTTCCGGCCGCCAGCGGCCGTCGTAGCGCGGCTTCTCGCCACGAGCCCCCTGCGCTTCACGCAACGCTTCGAGCTCGGCCGGCGTCGTATAGTCGAGATAAGCCAACCCGCGCCCGAGCATGTCCTGGATGACCGTGCGGTACCGGTCCATGCGCTGCATTTGGAAAAAGGGACCCTCGTCGTAGTCGAGACCCAGCCAGCGCATCGCATCGATGATTGCCTGGGTCGCCTCGGGCGTGCTGCGGTCGGTGTCGGTGTCCTCGATGCGCAGGATGAACGTACCGCCGTGATGGCGCGCGAACGCCCACGGGAACAGCGCGGAGCGGATGTTACCGAGGTGGATGAAACCGGTGGGACTGGGCGCAAAGCGGGTTCGTATCATGGCGTGACCGGGTTCGCCCGCGATTCCGATCGGCCGTGCATCAGGCTGCTCGCACCAACCCAGGACAAGCGTCGGAGGTCTCGCGCGATTCGGCAGCCTCGGCGCAGTAGGGCATCGGCTGGGCACGAGCCCTGCAATACATCAAGGACGCAACGTGCACGGCGATGGGCTGGAACCGCTAATTTCTTTCCGCAAGTCGCAGGGAAATCCAATAACTTCTTCTCGGGCAGAGGGTTAGGCGCGCAATCTGGGAACAACCCTAGCCGCCGCCCCGATTTGGCGCCACATTTGCACCAAAACGAGGCATTTTTGTCGAGGACATCCATAGACAATTGACTTACGCTCGTTTGACCCCTCCCGGCCCCCATGCTTAAATCCAAGCTCCTGTCTGGGTTCGCGGGGCGGTTAGCTCAGCGGTAGAGCACTGCCTTCACACGGCAGGGGTCACTGGTTCGAACCCAGTATCGCCCACCACATGAACCGCGGGGTCGCATGCAAATGTGACCCCTTTTTTTTTGCATCGGCGCGACGCGACTCTTTGCGTACTCCTCGTCGCTCGAGACTGCGTCACAGCCGGCCGAGGAAAGGTACGCGCTGCGCTTGCCCTGCGAGCCGATACCGTAACCGAGATACACCGGACCGATCTGGCTGTCGAGCGCAAGAAACGCGGCGCCGGAATACAGAAACCCGGACGGGTTCCCCGGGAGCGACGGCTTGCGTCGACGT
>JBKKAZ010000298.1:0-6245 GCA_046714435.1 Casimicrobiaceae bacterium | reverse complement strand
GGCTCTGGATCGGCGCCGGGGTCTCGCTCAGCGACGCGTATGCCGCGATCACGAAGCACTACCCGGCGTTCCGGGAGATGTGGGAGCGCTTTGCGTCGGTTCCGATACGCAACGCCGGGACGCTCGGCGGCAACGTCGCCAACGGCAGCCCGATCGGCGACTCGATGCCGGGGCTGATCGCGCTCGGCGCGCGCGTGGTGCTGCGCAACCGCGAGCGAACGCGCGCGATTCCGCTCGAAGATCTCTACGTTGCCTACATGAAGAAGTCGATGCAGCCCGACGAGATCGTCGAGGCGGTCGAACTGCCGCTGCCGCGCCCCGGCTGGCAGTTCCGCACCTACAAGCTGTCCAAGCGCTACGACTCGGATATCTCTGCCGTGTGCGCTGCGTTCGCGATCCGGCGCGAAGGCGAAAGGATCGCGGAGGCGCGCATCGCTTACGGCGGGATGGCCGCCACGCCGAAGCGCGCCGTCGCCACCGAGGCTGCGTTGGCAGGCGGACCATGGAACGAAGCAACCGCGCGCGCGGCGATGGCGGCGCTCGCGAAGGACTACACTCCACTGTCGGACATGCGGGCGAGTGCGACCTATCGCGCGACGACGGCGCAGAATCTGCTGTACCGCTTCTTTCTCGAGACCCGGCCGGTCAAGCCGCTGCCCGCCGGGAGCGTGAGCGTCTATCCCTGATCCGCGGGGAGTTTGCGATGAACAAGCAAGCCGAACCGTTCCTGCGCCAGGCGGCCAAGCGGCCCGCCGCGTTTGAGGCGCATCCGCACGAGTCGGCGCACCTGCACGTCGCGGGCGAGGCGACCTATGTCGACGACATCCGCGAGGCTGCCGGTACCTTCCACGCGGCGCTCGGTCTTTCGAGCAAAGCGCATGCCCGCATAAAGTCGATCGATCTCGATGCGGTTCGCGCGCTGCCGGGCGTCGTCGCGGTCCTGACCGCGGCGGACATTCCCGGCGAGAACGACTGCGGCCCGATCATCCATGACGATCCGATCCTCGCGGACGGGCTCGTGCAGTACATCGGCCAGCCGATTTTCGCGGTGATTGCATCGTCCTACGACGCCGCGCGCCGTGCCGCGCGAGCGGGCGTGATCGAGTACGAGGACCTGCACGCGGTGCTGACGCCGCAGGAGGCGAAGGAGCGGCAGTCCTACGTCCTCCCGCCGATGCATCTTGTGCGCGGCAAGCCCGCTGAAGCGATCGCGACGGCACCGCATCGCATCGCGGGCGAGCTCTACGTCGGCGGGCAGGAGCAGTTCTATCTCGAGGGGCAGATCTCCTACGCGATCCCGAAGGAAGACGGTTGCCTCCACGTCCATTGCTCGACCCAGCACCCGACCGAGATGCAGAATGTGGTGGCGCACGCGCTCGGCCTGCGCTTCAACCAGGTCACGGTGGAGATGCGCCGGATGGGCGGCGGCTTCGGCGGCAAGGAGTCGCAGTCGGCGCTTTTCGCCTGCGTCGCGGCGGTGGCGGCGCACCGGCTGCAGCGGCCGGTCAAGCTCCGACTCGACCGCGACGACGACATGATGATCACCGGCAAGCGCCACTGCTTTCATTACGAGTACGAAGTGGGCTACGACGACGAGGGACGGATCCTCGGCGCGCGGGTGGAGATGACTTCGCGCGCGGGTTTTTCGGCGGACTTGTCGGGGCCGGTCATGACGCGAGCGCTTTGCCACTTCGACAACGCCTACTACCTCGGGGACGTGGACATTCTGGCGCTTGCCGGCAAGACCAACACCCAGTCCAACACCGCGTTCCGCGGCTTCGGAGGCCCGCAGGGGGCGATAGCGATCGAGTACATCATCGACAGCATCGCTCGTGCGCTGGGTCGCGATCCGCTCGACGTCCGCAAGCTCAACTTCTACGGCAAGGGCAGCCGCGACACGACGCCGTACGGCATGAAGGTCGAGGACAACGTCATCCACGAGCTTTGCTCCGATCTCGAATCCACCAGCGACTATCGCCGGCGGCGCGCTGAGATCAAGACGTTTAACGCCGCCAGTCCCGTGCTGAAAAAGGGCATTGCGCTGACGCCGGTCAAGTTCGGCATTTCGTTCAATGTGGTGCATTACAATCAGGCCGGCGCGCTGGTGCACATCTACACCGACGGTTCGGTGCTGGTGAATCATGGCGGAACCGAAATGGGGCAGGGGCTCAACACCAAGGTTGCGCAGGTGGTCGCGCACGAACTGGGCTTGAGTCTCGACCACGTCCGCTCGACGGCGGCCGACACCAGCAAGGTGGCGAACACTTCCGCGACGGCCGCGTCGACCGGCGCGGATCTCAACGGCATGGCGGCGCAGGATGCCGCGCGGAAGTTACGCGTGCGCCTCGCCGATTTCGCCGCGAAGCGCTACGGCGGAGCGAGCACGGCCGTTCGCTTCGAATCCGACGAGGTCCGAGTGAACGGGAACACCGTGCCCTTTCCCGAGCTCGTGACCCAGGCCTACCAGGCGAGAGTGCAGCTGTGGTCGGACGGGTTCTACGCGACACCCAAGCTGCACTGGGATCGCGACACTCTCACCGGGCGCCCGTTCTTCTACTTTGCCTACGGCGCCGCGGTGTCGGAGGTGTTGGTCGACACGCTGACCGGCGAGTGGAAGCTGCTACGTGCCGATCTGCTGCACGATGCCGGCACCTCGATCAATCCGGCGATCGACATCGGCCAGGTCGAGGGCGCGTTCATCCAGGGCATGGGCTGGCTGACTTTCGAGGAACTGTGGTGGAATGTGGAAGGCCGGCTGATGACGCACGCACCTTCGACGTACAAGATTCCGGCTGTCAACGATTGTCCGCCGGATTTACGCACGCGGCTTTACGATAATCCGAACGTCGAGGATACGGTGCTGCGTTCGAAGGCGGTCGGGGAGCCGCCACTGCTGTTGCCGTTCTCGGTGTTGTTCGCGATCCGTGATGCCATCGCCGCGGTAGGCGATGGCCGGACCAATCCGCCGCTCGACGCGCCTGCGACCGGTGAAGCGATCCTGAAGGCGATCACTGCGCTGCGCGGCAGCGCGCAGCCGGCCGCGATCTGATCGGTCGAGCCAGGACGGCGGACCGCAGCCACGCACGCGCGAAGTATCAAGAACAACGATCACGGAGGCTGGGGATGGTCCAGGAACAGGCGGGCGGGTCAGGCGGGGGTGTGCCGCGGCTCGCGCTCACGGGGATCACCAAGATCTATCCGGCGGTGGTCGCCAACGAGGACGTCGACCTCACAGTGATGCCCGGCGAGATCCGCGCGGTGCTCGGCGAGAACGGCGCCGGCAAGAGCACGCTGATGAAAATGGTCTACGGCGTGGTTAAGCCCGATCGCGGCAGCATGCGCTGGGAGGGGCAGCCGCTGACCGTGGCGAATCCGGCGCACGCTCGCGAGCTCGGCATCAACATGGTGTTCCAGCATTTCTCGCTGTTCGAGACGCTGACCGTGGTCGAGAACGTCGCACTGGCGTTGCCGGGCAAGACCGATCTTGCCGCGTTGTCGGAACGTATCCGGGAGGTTTCGGAAAAGTACGGACTGCCGGTGGACCCCCGGCGCATCGTGCATTCGCTGTCGGTGGGCGAGCGCCAACGGGTGGAGATCACGCGCTGCCTGCTGCAGACGCCGAAATTGCTGATCATGGACGAACCAACCTCGGTGCTGACGCCGCAGGCGGTTCGCAAGCTGTTCGAGACGCTCCGCCAGCTCGCGTCCGAGGGCTGCTCGATCCTCTACATCAGTCACAAGCTCGACGAGATCCAGGAGCTTTGCCACACCGCTACCGTCCTTCGTGTCGGCAAGGTGACGGGGCACTGCGTGCCGTCGCAGGAGACAACCAAGTCGATGGCCCGCATGATGATCGGCAAGGACCTGCCGGTATGCGAGCACGGCCAGGCGAAGGAGGGTGGCGAGGTCCGGCTCAAGCTCGCCGGACTTTCGCGCGCGTCGGAGGATCCGTTCGGCACCGATCTCAAGGACCTCGATCTCGACGTGCATTCGGGCGAGATCGTCGGCATCGCCGGCGTGTCCGGCAACGGACAGCAGGAACTGCTCTACGCGATCTCGGGCGAGGTGCCGCTGACGGAGAGATTCCCGGTGCAGATCTGCGGCGCCGAAGCGGGGCGCATGGCGCCGGGACGGCGCCGCAAGCTCGGCCTGTGCTTTGTTCCCGAGGAGCGCCTCGGCCGCGGTGCGGTGCCCAGCATGTCGCTCGCGGACAACGCGATTCTCACCGCCGCGCGAACGCGAGGTTTTGTGCGCCATGGGCTGATCGACTTTCGCAGGGCACGTGACTTCGCCGCCGAGTGCATCCAGGAATACGACGTCAAATGCGGCGGCCCGCAGGCTCAGGCGCGTTCGCTGTCCGGCGGCAACCTGCAGAAATACATCGTCGGACGCGAGATCAAGCAGGCGCCCAGAGTGCTGGTCGTGGCGCAACCGACCTGGGGAGTGGACGTCGGCGCCGCCGCGTTCATCCGGCAGTCGATCATCGACCTGCGAAACAGCGGCTGCGCGGTGCTGGTGATCTCCGAGGAACTGGACGAGCTGTTCGAAATCTGCGACCGCATCGCGGTGATCGCCAAGGGACGCCTGTCACCCGCCAAGCCGGCCGGAGCAACCAACGTCGAGGAGATCGGCGTGTGGATGAGCGGGCTGTGGCCGGGGGCCGAGGGCACAACTGAGGCTCTCCATGTTCAAGCTTGAGACCCGCCCGGAAGCGTCCAATGCGATGCGCTATGCGTCGCCGGCGATCGCCGTCGCGCTGATGCTCGTCTGCGGAATGTTCATCTTCGCCGCGCTCGGCAAGGATCCGGTCGAGGGCTTCAAGGTCTTTTTCCTGTACCCGATGCGCGACCTCAATGCCGTCGCTGAACTCCTGCTCAAGGCCACGCCGCTGATGCTGATCGCCGCCGGACTTGCCGTGGGTTTTCGCGCCAACGTCTGGAACATCGGCGCGGAAGGCCAGTTCCTGATGGGTGCTGTCGGCGCGACCGGCGTCGCGCTGGCATTCAAGGGCGCCCCTGGCGTGGTGCTGCTGCCCACGATGCTAGTCGCCGGCGCCATCGGCGGAGCCTTATGGGCCGGGATCCCGGCGCTGCTCAAGACCCGCTTCAACGCCAACGAGATCCTGACCTCGCTGATGCTGGTGTACATCGCCCAGCTTGGCGTGTCGTGGCTGGTGTTTGGACCCTGGAAGGATCCCGCCGGGTTCAATTTCCCGCAGACCGAGACCTTCGAGGACTCGGCGCTGCTGCCGATGCTGATCGAAGAGACGCGCCTCAACTACGCGTTCGTCATCGCGTTGGCGGTGCTCGCGCTGGGCTACGTGTTCATGCTGAAGAGCTACACCGGCTTCAAGATGCGCGTTGCCGGCGAATCCGAGGCGGCCGCGCGCTACGCCGGGTTTTCGGCGGCCGGCATGATCTGGATCGGAATGCTCGCGGGGGGTGCTGCGGCAGGCGTCGCGGGGATGGCCGAAGTGTCGGGCGCAGCCGGGCAACTCACCGACAAGCTCTCGATCGGCTACGGGTTCGCGGCGATCATCGTCGCCTTTGTCGGGCGCCTGAATCCGGTCGGCATTTTCTTCGCGAGCCTGCTGATGGCGTTGCTCTACATCGGTGGCGAGCAGGCGCAGCAACACCTCAACCTGCCGTCTTCGATTTCGAAAGTGTTCCAGGGGATGCTGCTGTTCTTCCTGCTGGGCTCGGACGTGTTCATTCAGTACCAGGTGCGGCGCAGGGCGCTGGCTCGCTAGCGCGCTGTGGACTTTCGCATGCGACAACACCAAACCTTGTCATCCCGAGCACCACCGACCCGTGTCATCCCGACTATGCCGAGGGATGTCCCCATGGGTGTCATCCAGAGCGAAGCGTGGGATCTGCTTTTCGACGAGATCAACGAACCGCGAACAGCAGATTCCTTGTCCCTCGGAATGACACACTTCTATTCAGCACGCTTCTCGCTCCTCGGAGTGACACACTTTTTCTTCACGCGCACGTAAGGCAAGCCGATGGAATCGATCATCACCTCGATGCTGTTTGCGACCGTCGTCGCCGGGACGCCGCTGATCATCACCGCGCTTGGCGAACTGGTTACCGAGAAGTCCGGCGTCCTGAACCTCGGTGCCGAGGGCATCATGGCGGTCGGCGCGATTGCGGGCTTCGCGGTTGCGCACGACAGCGGCAGCGTCTGGGCCGGCGTGGCAGCCGCGCTGATCGCCGGTGCCGCGATGTCGTTGATTTTCGCGGTAG
>JBKKAZ010000297.1:0-11920 GCA_046714435.1 Casimicrobiaceae bacterium | reverse complement strand
GCAGGCCTACTATCGAGCGGCGCGCGCCGCTATCATCCCAACTTTCGTGCGAGGAGTAACAAACCATGGACCCACGCATCCTGAAGCTGTACGACGAGTACACCCACGCGCCGCTGCCCCGGCGGGTGTTCATCGAACGCCTGATCGGGCTGTGCGGCAGCACGGCCGCGGCGATGGCGGCGCTGCCGCTGCTCGACAACAACTACGCGCAGGCGGCCACCATCCCGGAAAACGATCCTCGCCTGGCTACCTCGTGGGTGACGTACAAGGGTGCGAGCGGTGACGTAAAGGCGTATCTCGCGATACCGAAGTCGGGCCCGGCGAAAAGGCCGGGGGTGGTCGTCGTGCACGAAAACCGGGGCATCAATCCCCATATCCAGGACGTCACGCGACGCATCGCGCTCGCCGGTTATACGGGGCTCGGCGTCGACCTCCTGTCATCGCTCGGCGGGTCGCCGGCCGACGACGACCAGGCGCGGGAGATGTTCGCGAAGCTCGACCGCAACAGCGTGCATCTCGATGCGGTGCCTGCGGTCGCCTACCTCGAATCCCGTCCCGACGCCGCGGGTCCGGTGGCGGCGATCGGCTTCTGCTTCGGCGGCGGCGTGGTGAATCGCATCGCGACGTTGGCCCCCTCGCTCGACGCGGCGGTGGTCTTCTACGGCGCTGCGCCGCCCGTCGCCGACGTGCCAAAGATCAAGGCCCGGATGCTCTTGCACTACGCCGGCAATGACCAGGGCATCAACACGGGCATGGCCGGGTACGAGGCCGCGCTCAAGGCCAACGGCGTCATCTTCGAGCAACACGTCTACCCGGGCGTCGAGCACGGATTCAACAACGACACCGCGGGGGTGCGCTACAACCAGGCGGCAGCAGACCTGGCCTGGACGCGCACGATCGCGTTCCTCAAGGCGACGCTGAGCGCGTAGCGCGGAAAAGTAGGGTCAGACTCGACTTTCACGCGCGATTGCATCGACGCCGGGCGGCGACCGAAAGTCGAGTCTGACCCTACTTTTCATCGATCGATCGCGGCCAGCTGTCGTGGAGCAGACGCGACAGCGCGCGGTCGGCGAGGACCCTGCCGCCGGTCTGGCAGGTCGCGCAGTAGTTGCATTCATTCTCCGCGTACACGATTCGCTGCACCGGTGCGCCGCAGGCGGGGCACGGCTGCCCGAACTTGCCATGCACCGCCATGCCGGGGCGAAACGCCGTGACCTTGTCCGGGAAGTTCGTACCGGCTTCGGCGGATAGCCGCGCGGTCCACTCCTTGAGGACGTCACGCGTCGCGTCGAACAGTCGGACGCGCTCCGGCTCGGTCAACTTCGAAGTGAGCGCGAGCGGCGAGAGTTTCGCGCGATGCAGGATTTCGTCGGAGTAGGCGTTGCCAATGCCGGAAAACAGCCGCGGATCGGTGAGCGCGCGCTTCAGCGTGTGATTCTCCGACGCCAGCCGTTCGACCAACGCACGGCGGTCCGCGGCGAACACGTCGAGTCCGCCCGGGTCGAATGCAGCCAAAGCGGCCTCACCCTCTACAAGATGCAACGACGCTCGTCGCTTGGTGCCCGCCTCGGTCAACGCGATCTGGCCGCTGTCGAAATGAAACAACGCCAGCGTGATCCGCCCGGGAGGTTTCGCCCCGGTTTCGAGCCAGCGCAGCCGGCCCGCAATCATCAGATGGACAATGAGGAAAAGCGCGCCGTCGAGCCGGAACACGATGCGCTTGCCAATCCGGCCCACGCTCCGTACATGCCTTCCCTGGGCGGTCTCCACGGGCGGAATCGCGGTGCGCAACAGGAACGGGTTGCGAAGCTCGATGCGCTGCAGCGCGTGCCCGACCACGCGTGCTTCGAGCGCGCTTCGATACACCTCGAGGTCGGGAAGCTCGGGCATGAGGGTCAACGCGCCACTCGAACAGTGAAGGCCGCGGAACCGCAGCCACACGCGGTTTCGCCTGTTGTGGAAACGTATAATTACCGGTTTCCCCCTTGCGGAGCAATCCCCATGAGCGCGATCCAGACCGTCGGCATCATCGGTGCCGGCACCATGGGCAACGGCATCGCGCAGGCCTGCGCTGTCGCCGGCCTGAAAGCCGTGATGATCGACGTTTCCGACGCGGCGCTGAAGCGGGGCGCCGGTGCGATCGCCGCCAGTCTCGACCGCCTGGTGAAGAAGGACAAACTGTCCGCTGCCGATCGCGACGCCGCGATCGCGCGCGTGACCACGACGACCGGTTACGGCGAACTCGCCAATTGCGACCTGATCATCGAGGCCGCGACCGAGAACGTGGCCCTGAAAATCGACATCCTCCGCAAGGTCGACGGCATCGCGAAGCAGGACGCGATTATCGCCACCAACACCTCGTCGATCTCGATCACCCAGCTCGCGGCGGTGACGTCGCGGGGCGACCGCTTTATCGGCATGCACTTTTTCAATCCGGTGCCGTTGATGGCATTGGTCGAGCTTATCCGCGGCCTGCAGACCGCGGATGCGACCGTCGAGCGCGCCGCCGCCTTTGCGAAGGCACTGGGCAAGACGTCGATCGTGGTCAGGAACAGCCCGGGATTCGTCGTCAACCGCATCCTCTGCCCGATGCTCAACGAGGCGATCTTCGTGCTGCAGGAGGGCCTCGCGTCGGCGACCGAGATCGACGACGGCATGAAACTCGGCTGCAACCATCCGATCGGGCCGCTGGCGCTCACCGACCTGGTCGGGCTCGACGTGCTGCTGGCGGTGATGAACGTGTTCTACGCCGACTTCAACGACCCGAAGTACCGGCCTGCGCCGCTGCTGAAGGAAATGGTCGCGGCGGGCTACCTCGGGCGGAAGTCGGGCCGCGGCTTTTACGCCTACTGAGACCCGGCTGCGTCCCGAGACTCCGGGGTGGGGCAGCCTGCAAAGTCTCTCGGGCCCTCGGGCTCCACCTTGGTACCATAGCAAAAGCAGGGTCAGACTTGACTTTCGGTCGCGGCCCTGCTTCGACATAGTCGCGCGTGAAAGTCGAGTCTGACCCTGCTTTTGTTGGATGGAGGCGGCGATGCAAGGCACGCTCGACACGTTCCCGCGGCTGATGCTCGAGCACGCGCGCGTGCGGCCCGGCCATCCCGCGACCCGGGAGAAGGACCTCGGCATCTGGCAGACCTGGAACTGGAGCCAGGTGGCGGCCGAGGTTCGCGCACTGGCCTGCGGGCTCGCGGCGCAGGGCTTCCGCCGCGGCATGCATCTCGCGATCATCGGCGACAACCGGCCACGGCTGTACTGGTCGATGCTCGCGGCGCAATGCCTCGGCGGCATTCCCGTGCCGATGTATCAGGACGCGCAGGCCGCCGAGTTCGTCTTCGTCCTGAACGACGCCGAAATCGCCTACGCGATCGTCGAGGACCAGGAGCAGGTCGACAAGATGGCCGAAGTGCGCCCGCAGGTGGCCTCGCTCGCGCACGTCTACTACGACGACCCGCGAGGGCTGCGCAACTACGAAGGCGTGACCAGCTTCGAGGCGCTGCAGGCGATCGGCCGCGAGTTCGACCGCGCGAACCCGGATTTTTTCGAGGCCGAGGTCGGGAAAGGGCGCGCCGACGACGTGTCGATCATGCTCTATACCTCCGGCACGACCGGCAAGCCCAAGGGCGTGCGCCAGACCCATCGCGCGTTCATCGCCGCGGCGCGCGCCCAGTGCGAGTTCGACCGGCTCGGCCCCGACGACAACATCCTGTCCTACCTGCCGATGGCCTGGGTCGGCGACCACCTGTTCTCGCTCGCGCAGTGGGTCTACGCGGGATTCACGATCAACTGCCCCGAATCCGGCGACACCGTGATGACCGACCTGCGCGAGATCGGGCCCACCTACTATTTCGCGCCGCCGCGGGTCTTCGAGAATCTGCTCACGCAGGTGATGATCCGCATGGAGGACGCCGGCGCGGTCAAGCGCTGGCTGTTCAGGACCTTCACCGCCGTCGCACGCCGTTGCGGCGCCCAACTCCTCGACGGCAAGCCGGTGGGGCTCGGCGATCGATTGCTTTACGCGCTCGGCAACGTGCTGATCTACGGTCCGCTCCGGAACGTGCTGGGCATGAGCCGCATCCGCGTCGCGTACACCGCGGGTGCCGCGATCGGCCCGGACCTGTTCCGTTTCTACCGCTCGATCGGCGTCAACCTGAAGCAGCTTTACGGGGCGACCGAAACCTGCGCGGCGGTGTGCCTGCAGGCCGACGGCGGGGTCAAGTTCGACACGGTCGGGCCGCCGGCTCCGGGCGTGGAAGTGAAGATCGCCGGCAGCGGTGAGGTGCTGGTGCGCGGCGCCGTGCTGCTGAAGGAATACTACAAGCGTCCCGACGCCACCGCCGAGTCGATCGACGCGGAAGGCTACTTCCACACCGGCGACGCCGGCTTCTTCGACGCCGACGGGCACCTCAAGATCATCGACCGCGCGAAAGACGTCGGCAAGCTCGCGAGCGGCGCGATGTTCGCGCCGAACTACCTCGAAAACAAGCTCAAGTTCTCCCCGCACATCAAGGAGGCCGTGGTGTTCGGCCACGGCCGCACCGGCGTCTGCGGCTTCGTCAACATCGACGTGGGCTCGGTCGGCAACTGGGCCGAGCGCCGCGGCCTGCCGTATTCCGGCTACACCGACCTAGCCGCGAAGCCCGAGGTCTATGAACTGATTCGCGAATGCGTCGAGCAGGTCAACGCCGAGCTCGCCGGCGAGCAGGGCCTCGCCGAATCGCAGGTCCGGCGCTTCCTGATCCTGCACAAGGAACTCGATCCCGACGACGACGAGCTGACCCGCACCCGCAAGGTTCGCCGCGGCTTCGTCGCCGAGAAATACGGCGTGCTGGTGGACGCGCTGTACGGCGGCAAGACGGTGCAGCACATCGAGACGCTGGTGAAGTTCGAGGACGGCCGCAGCGGCATGGTGGCGGCCGACCTTCGCATCATTGAAGCGAAGACGTTCCCCGGGGCGCCTGCAGCCGCGCCGGCTGCGTCGCGGAAGGCCGCATGAAAGAACATGACGACCCTTTGGTTCGAAGACGCTTCGCCATGAAGAATGAAGGCGATGCGCGGCGCCCGCGATTCATGGCGAAGCATCATGGCGAAGCATCATGCGAACGATAGGAAGCGACATCCTGAAGGTCGACAACGTCTCGTTGGCGTTCGGTGGCGTCAAGGCGCTGTCCGAGGTGAGCTTCGACGTCCGCGAGCACGAGATCCGGGCGATCATCGGACCCAACGGCGCGGGCAAGAGTTCGATGCTGAATGTGATCAATGGCGTCTACCACCCGCAGCAGGGCACGATCACCTACCGCGGTGTCGAGCGTCGCGACATGGTCCCGCACCAGACCGCGGAGCAGGGCATCGCGCGGACGTTCCAGAACATCGCGTTGTTCAAGGGCATGTCGGTGCTCGACAACATCATGACCGGCCGCAACCTCAAGATGAAGGCGACCATCCTCGAGCAGGCGCTCTACATCGGCCGCGCGCGCCGCGAGGAGATCGCCAACCGCGCCAAGGTCGAGGAAGTGATCGACTTTCTCGAGATCCAGCACATCCGCAAGACACCGGTCGGGCGGCTGCCCTACGGATTGCAGAAGCGCGTCGAGCTGGCGCGCGCGCTGGCCGCCGAGCCCTCGATGCTGCTGCTCGACGAGCCGATGGCCGGCATGAACGTCGAGGAAAAGCAGGACATGTGCCGGTTCGTGATCGACGTCAACGAGCAGTACGGCACGACCATCGTGCTGATCGAGCACGACATGGGCGTGGTGATGGACATCTCGGACCGCGTGGTGGTGCTGGACTACGGCCGCAAGATCGGCGACGGCACGCCCGACCAGGTGCGCGGCAACCAGAAGGTTATCGACGCGTATCTGGGCGTCGCGCATTAGGATACGCGATGGCATTCTTTTTCGAAGTCCTGATCGGCGGCCTGCTCTCGGGCGTGATGTACTCGCTGGTGGCGCTCGGCTTCGTGCTGATCTACAAGGCGTCGGGGGTGTTCAACTTCGCGCAGGGCGCGATGGTGTTCTTCGCCGCGCTGACCTTCGTCGGGCTCATGAAAGTGGGGCTCCAGTTCTGGCTGGCGATGATCGCGACGCTTGGCGCGATGATCGTGCTGGGGCTCGCGATCGAGCGGGTCGTGCTGCGGCCGCTGGTCAACCAGCCGCAGATCACGCTGTTCATGGCCACCATCGGGCTCACTTTTTTCATCGAGGGCCTGTCGCAACTGCTGTGGGGCTCGCAGCCGCACAATCTGGACCTCGGCATCCAGGATGAGCCGCTAACGTGGATCGCGGACGGTACCGGCATGAACGTGTCGAAGTTCGACATCGTCGCGGCGGGCATTGCCGCCGCGCTGGTGACGGCGCTCGCTCTCTTCTTCAGCCGCACGCGCATCGGCCGGGCACTGCGGGCGGTCGCCGACGATCACCAGGCGGCACTGGCGATCGGCATCCCGCTGCAGCAGATCTGGGGCATCGTCTGGGCGGTCGCGGGCTTCGTCGCGCTGGTCGCGGGGCTGCTCTGGGGCGCGCGCAACGGCGTCCAGTTCGCTTTGACTTTCCTGGCACTCAAAGCGCTGCCGGTGCTGATCCTCGGCGGGTTCGAGTCGATTCCCGGCGCGATTGTCGGCGGCCTCATCATCGGCGCGGCCGAAAAGCTCGCCGAGGTCTACATCGGGCCCTTTGTCGGCGGCGGCATCGAAGGCTGGTTCCCGTACGTGCTCGCGCTGCTGTTCCTTCTGGTGCGGCCGGAGGGGTTGTTTGGCGAAAAACACATAGACAGGGTGTGATGGGCTACGGCGACGGGCCCATCACGTTCGACCGGACGCGTGCCGCGCCGGTCAACGTGTCGAGCCCGTCACCCGGATCCAGGACGCCGAGTGGCGTGCGCGGACGCAGCGCCTCGCGGTGGCTGTCTACTGACATCTGACATCTGACACCTGACATCTGACCTCCCATGCTCTACCGCGAATCCGGGCAGTTCAAGACCTCGTACGCGACGGACCAGCAGATCTTTCCGATCGCGCAGGACCGCTACGCCGTGCTGGCGGTCGTCGTCTTCGCGTTCGTCGTTGTGCCGCTGATCGGCAACCAGTATTGGCTGTCGGCGATCCTGACCCCGTTCCTGATCTTCGCGCTCGCCGCGATCGGGCTCAACCTGCTCACCGGCTACGCCGGCCAGCTCTCGCTCGGGACGGCGGCGTTCATGGCGGTGGGCGCGTTCGCCGCGTACAACTTCATGCTGCGCGTGCCCGGCATGCCGATCCTCGGCGCGTTCGCGCTCGGGGGCGTCATGGCGGCGCTGGTCGGCATCGTGTTCGGGCTGCCGAGCCTGCGCATCAAGGGCTTCTACCTCGCAGTCGCGACACTTGCCGCGCAGTTCTTCGTGGTCTGGGCGCTGACCAAGTTCGCCTGGTTTTCCAACAACTCGAGCTCGGGCGTGATCACCGCGCAGAAGATGACGATCCTCGGCTTCGACCTCGTCACGCCGGTGCAGAAGTACATGCTCACGCTCGGCGTCGTCAGCCTGCTGGCACTGGGCGCCAAGAACATGGTGCGAAGCTCGATCGGCCGGGCGTGGATGGCCGTGCGCGACATGGACGTCGCCGCCGAAGTGGTCGGCATCCCGATGCTGCGCACCAAGCTCGCGGCGTTCGCGGTCAGTTCGTTCTACTGCGGCGTCGCCGGTGCGCTGTACGCTTTTGCGTACCTTGGCACGGTCGAGCCGGAGGGCTTCAACCTCGACCTGTCGTTCCGGATCCTGTTCATGATCATCCTGGGCGGCGTCGGCAGCATCCTCGGCTCGTTCCTGGGCGCGGCGTTCATCGTCCTGTTCCCGATTTTCCTGAACACTATCGCCACGCCGCTCGAGCACGCACTGGGCGTGAATCTCCCGCCAGGCCTGATGTCCAACTTGGAATCGATGATCTTCGGGGCGCTGATCGTGCTGTTCCTGATCGTCGAGCCGCACGGTTTGGCGCGGCTGTGGCAGATCGGCAAGGAAAAGCTCAGGCTGTGGCCGTTCCCGCACTAATGCTGCACCGCAACATGCTCGGGCCGTGCGCCCGGGCGCCGCGGCTGCCCGTAGGTCATTGACACCGGCGCCGGCGGCGCTAATGCTTCACCGGTTCGGCTTCGCATCGAGGTTGGGCCTTTCCTGGAGGAGGAAGCAATGAAGGCATTGAAATCCGCGCTGCTAGGCGCGGCGCTGGTCTGCATCGCGGGCGCTGCGAGCGCGCAAAACGAGCAGTTCATCCCGATGAATGGCTACTGGGTTGGTCCGTACGCGCCCGGCGGCTCGGGCATCTTCGGCGGGTTCATCGACTACGTGAACATGATCAACGCCCGCGACGGCGGCGTGAACGGCGTCAAGCTCACCTACGAGAAGTGCGAGACCGAGTACAACAACGCGCGCGGCGTGGAGTGCTACGAGCGGTCGAAGAATAAGGGGCCGACCGGCGCCACGATGGTCCACCCGCTGTCCACCGGGATCACCTATTCGCTGATCGAAAAGGGCACCACCGACAAGATCCCGATCGTGTCGGTAGGGTACGGCCGCACCGACGCCAGCGACGGTCGCGTGTTCCCCTACGTGTTCCCGCTGATCACCAACTACTGGTCGCAGAACACCGCCAAGATCAAGTACATCGGTTCGCTGGAAGGCGGCATGGACAAGCTCAAGGGCAAGAAGATCGTGAACATCTATCACGACTCAGCCTATGGCAAGGAGACCATTCCGGTACTGGACGCGCAGGCGAAAAAGTACGGGTTCGCGGTCACCCACATCGCCGTGCCGCATCCAGGCAACGAGCAGGGGGCGCAGTGGCTGCAGATCCGCCAGATCAAGCCGGACTGGGTGATCCTGCGCGGCTGGGGGGTGATGAATCCGGTCGCGTTGAAGGCGGCCGCCAAGACCGGCTTCCCGCGCGAAAAGATCATCGGCGTGTGGTGGTCGGGCGCCGAGGAGGACACGATTCCCGCCGGGGATGCGGCGAAAGGCTACATTGCGGCCGGCTTCAACGTCTCGGGCGCCAACTTCCCGGTTGTGCAGGAGATCAAGAAATACGTCTACGCCAAGGGCAAAGGGGAGATGGACGACACGACGCGCATCGGCAGCATCTACTTCAACCGTGGTGTCGTGCACGGCATTCTGACCGTCGAGGCGATCCGCAAGGCGCAGGAAAAGTACGGCAAGAAACCGATGACCGGCGAGCAGATCCGCTGGGGCCTCGAAAACCTCACCATCGACGACGCGAAATTGAAGCAGCTCGGCGCGGTCGGCTTCATGCAGTCGCTGAAGGTAAGCTGCCTCGACCACGAGGGCGGCGGAGCGGTCAAGTTCCAGCAATGGGACGGCAAGCAGTGGAAGGTCATCACCGACTGGATCCAGCCCGATCGCGAGCTGGTGCGCCCGATGATCGAGCAGTCCGCCGCGGCCTACGCGAAGGAAAAGGGCATCACACCGCGCGACTGCAGCAAGGAATCATAGTAAGGCCCGCGCCTCCCTCCCTCTCCCGCGCGCGGGAGCGGGTTGGGGTGAGGGCTCCGGCGTCGTCCCGCGCTTCCCGCCCTCTCCCGCTCGCGGGAGAGGGTTGGGGTGAGGGCTCCAGCGCCGTCCCGGATTGCTCACCCCAGCCGATGCAATGACTTCGATGAGTGCCCAACCGCAAGCCGACACCGCGCCGTCCGCGTACCTGACGGTCAACAACATCGAGGTCATCTACGACCATGTGATCCTGGTGCTGAAAGGGGTGTCGCTGTCGGTCTCCGAAGGC
Organism: Casimicrobiaceae bacterium; assembly: GCA_046714435.1. Lineage (GTDB taxonomy): Bacteria > Pseudomonadota > Gammaproteobacteria > Burkholderiales > Casimicrobiaceae > VBCG01. The sequence continues at coordinate 2,157 of JBKKAZ010000297.1, read as the reverse complement.
AGCATCGTCGCGCTGCTCGGCGCCAACGGTGCCGGTAAGAGCACGACGTTGAAGGCGATATCCAACCTGCTGCGTGCCGAGCGCGGCGACGTCACCAAAGGCACCATCGAGTTCAAGGGCAAGCGAGTCGACAAGCTCACCACCAACGAGCTGGTGCGCATGGGTGTGTGCCAGGTGATGGAGGGTCGCCATTGCTTCGCCCACCTGACGGTCGAGGAAAACCTGCTGACCGGCGCGTTCACGCGCAAGCAATCGCGCGGCGACCTTGGCGCGGCGCTCGAGAGCGTCTATCACTATTTCCCGCGGCTCAAGCAGCGGCGCACCGCGCAGTCCGGCTATACGTCGGGCGGCGAGCAGCAGATGACCGCGATCGGGCGCGCACTGATGGCGAAGCCGTCGATGATCCTGCTCGACGAGCCGTCGATGGGGCTGGCTCCGCACCTCGTCGAGGAGATTTTCGAGATCGTGGGCAACCTCAACGCCAAGGAGCGGGTCTCGTTCCTGCTCGCCGAGCAGAACACGATGGTCGCGCTGCGCTACGCGAACTACGGCTACATCCTCGAGAACGGGCGGGTGGTGATGGACGGCGTCGCCGCCGAGCTCGCCAGCAACGAGGATGTCAAGGAGTTCTACCTCGGCCTGTCGACGGCGGGACGCAAGAGCTTCCGCGACATCAAGCATTACCGGCGTCGCAAGCGCTGGCTGGCGTGAGGAGAGTGGGGACTAGGGGCTAGGTATTAGGGGCTAGGGAGCGCCTGCGTTGTGCAATCGCCGCGCGGACGACGTGCCGACGGATCGACGGTTCGAGCATCGAAACGCTCCCTAGCCCCTAGTCCCTAGCCCCGATTTCGCCATGAGCGATCGCTACGACGCACTCGAGACGCGCGACCCCGAACTGCGCGAGCGCGCGATGCTTGCAGCGCTGCCAGCGCAGATCGCGCACGCGAAGCAGAGGGCGAGTGGGTTCGCGGCCCGTCTCGCCGAGGTCGACCCGCGCGAGATCACGTCGCGTGCCGCGTTGGCGCAGCTTCCGGTCACGCGCAAGTCGGAACTCCAGGAACTGCAGAAATCGGCGCCGCCCTTCGGCGGTCTGGCGGCGGTCGGCTGGGGCGAACTGCGCCGGGTGTTCGCGTCGCCCGGCCCGATCTACGATCCAGAAGGTGCACGGGCGGACTGGTGGCGGCTGGCGCGTGCGCTCTTCGCCGCAGGCTTCCGGCGCGGCGAGCTGATCCACAACTGCTTCGCCTACCATTTCACGCCGGCCGGGTCGATGCTCGAAACCGGCGCGCACGCGTTGGGCTGCGCGGTGTTCGCCGGCGGGACCGGCCAGACCGAGCAGCAAGTACAGGCGATCGCCGACCTTCGCCCCGCCGGCTACGTCGGTACGCCGTCGTTCCTGCGCATCATCCTTGAAAAGGCCGACGAACTCGCCATCGGGCTGCCATCGCTGAGCAAGGCCCTGGTCTCCGGCGAAGCGTTTCTGGCGCAGCACCGCGACATGCTGAAGGCGCGAGGCATCGACGGCTACCAGGTTTACGCGACCGCCGATCTGGGCAGCATCGCGTACGAAACGGTGGCGCACGAAGGGTTGGTGGTCGACGAAGGGGTGCTGGTGGAGATCATCCGGCCCGGCACCGGAGATCCGGTGCCTGCCGGTGAAGTCGGTGAGGTCGTGGTCACCGCGCTGACCAACAGCGATTACCCGCTGATCCGCTTCGGGACCGGTGACCTTTCCGCAGCGCTGCCGGGGGTGTCGCCCTGCGGCCGGACCAACCTCCGGATCAAGGGCTGGATGGGCCGCGCCGACCAGACCGCCAAGGTCAAGGGCATGTTCGTGCGCCCCGAGCAGATCGCAGAGATCGCCCGACGCCACCCGGACCTCGGGCGACTTCGCCTTGTCATAACACGCGAGGGCGAGAAGGATGCCATGACTCTTGCGGCAGAGGCCGCGGCGCCGGATGCGGCGCTCGCCAGCGCCGTCGCCGATACATTACAGAGCGTGACCAAGCTCCGGGGCGATGTGGACCTCGTCTCTCCGGGGTCGCTGCCGAACGACGGCAAGGTGATCTCCGACGAGCGAAAGGCCGACTGAGCCGAAGCGCGGGGGTGACCGATGGCGGCGATCTGGCGCGACGGTAAACACCCGCTGCGGCGTCT
>JBKKAZ010000296.1:0-4491 GCA_046714435.1 Casimicrobiaceae bacterium | reverse complement strand
TTGATGAATTGTCCTCGGTGCTACCGCGCGGTCTCGCGCTGCGCGTGCTCGCGTGGGCGAAGGGCCGATCCTTCAACGTCGGAATGCACGTCAAGACCACCACGGTGAGCGGCTACCTGATGATGCGTTCGCTCGCCTGGCTCAAGCGCTTTCGCCGCCACACCTATCGCTATCACGAGGAAAACCGGCTGATCGAGCGCTGGCTCTCCGCGATCTGCGCGGCGGGGGCACGCGACCTCGACCTCGCACTGGAAATCGCCGAATGCCAGCGCCTGATCAAGGGCTACGGCGAGACGCACCAACGCGGCACCGCCAACTTCCTGTCCATTTTCGAGACGTTGGTGGACGGCCAACCCGAACTTGCCCCGGCCGAACGTGCCGCACAGATTCGCGCAGCGCGCCTCGCTGCGCTGGCTGAGCCCGAGGTCTCGTCGCCTTCGCAAACGATTGCCAAGCCGGTCGTGTGGCTTACCAGCCAGCGCGCCGCGATGCTGGAAGACAAGGGGAAGTGAAGCCAATTGCCGGCGTCGCCGCTTCCCTCAGGCGACGAGTTCGTGCGTGCCGCGCGCGAACAGCGAGTCGAGCGCCGGGCGCGCCGTGATGATGCCTTGCTCGAGCGCGGCGTCGATCAGCTCGCCCAGCACCTGCCGGTTCGCGGCCAGGCCGTAGGGCAGCGGATCCCCGGTAATCTCCATCACCCGCCGGTGGAGCTCGTCGACGCCTGTCGGCTTCGCGATCTTGCCACCGGAGAGGCGCCCGAGATAGACCCGTCTCGCTTCCGCGAAGGCTTCAAAGAGGCTTGGGGCAAGATCGGGATGCGCTTCTAGCAGTTCGTCGCGCACGACGACGGTGTGGTTGATCGGATAGTGGCCGCGCTGGCGCAGCGCGTCGAGGCCGGCCTGCAGCGCGTTCGGGATCAGCGGCTTGACGTCCGGATGGCTGATATCGACGCCGATCGCCGCGGGCAGCTCCCCCGACGCGACCATCTGCGCCATGTCGCGCCCCTTCTCGATCGGCACGACATTGCCCGGCGGCCGGTACTCGGCCACGTGCTCGTCACCCGACAGCACCCAGGTGATCTTGGTGAGATCGACGCCGTACTGATGCTGTAGCACGCTTCGCGCCCACATGCCGGTGGTCACCGTGTAGCCGCGATTGACGCCAACCCGCCTGCCCTCGAGATCCTTCGGCGAGCGCAGGCCCGCGTTCAGGTTGTGGACGATCGCGCCGTGGTGGAACGCGCGCACCAGGAACACCGGAATCGCGGTGAACCGCTTGCCATGCTCGCGCGCGGTGATGTAGGTCGTCATCGCCATCTCGCACACGTCGTACTCGAGCCCGCGCACCATGCGCCGAAACGCGGCGATCAGCGGGTCGACTTCCTCGAAGTCGAGCCAAAAGCCGCGCGGCCGAATGCTGCCATCCTTCAGCGCCTCGTTGTTGCCCTGGGTGCGGGTGACGGTCTTGAGCCTTGGCTCCGGCATCGGCGGCTGCCTCGAGTCACTGCCAGGGCAGCAACGACACGTGGATCACGTCCTTCGCGCCCTCGCCGCCGACCGACTTGATCGCATAGTCGGCTTCCCCCAGCCCGAAGGTGTGTGTGGTCACGAGCTCGAGCGGAAATCGATGCGAGGCGAGCTGCTGCAGCGCCAGTTCGCAGGCCTTGAAGCTGTGGCCCCGAGCGCACTTGATCGTGATGTACTTGACGGTCACGCGGCCGATCGGGAAGTTCGGAAAATCGGCCATTTCGCCCTGGATCAGCAGGGTTCCGGCCTTGCGCTTCAGCGCGTCGACGCCGAGCAGAACCGGCGATGTTCCCGCGCCGGCCGTGCAGTCGAGCACGACGTCGACACCCTTGCCACCGGTAATCTCCCTGACGCGCTCGAGTGGATCTTCCTTCTGGACGTCGATGACGTGATCGGCGCCAAGCACCTTCGCGATTTCGAGCCGCTTCGCGTCCTTCGACGTTCCGGTAACGATGACGAGGTCGGCGCCAGCCTGCTTGCAGGCGACGACCTGCGACAGACCCTGCTGGCCGGGACCCTGGATCAGCACCGTCGACGCGTAACCGACCTCGGCGTCGAACAGCGCCCATTCGATGCCATTGGCGAGCGGCGTGACGATGCCGGCAAGTTCGGGCGTCAGGTTGGGCGGCACATGATGGAGCACCGAATTCCACGGCAGGTAGAGGTAATGGCCGAAACCGCCCCACAGATACGGTGCGCGCTCGGCGGAGGTGTAGCCATAGCGGATCGCGTCGGGGTTGTAGCGCCAGTCGGTGGCCTCGCAGTGCCGGTACTGGCCGGAGTGGCACCACTCGCACTTGCCGCAAGCCACATAATGCTCGACGAATACGCGGTCGCCTTCCTTGAAGCCCTTGCGCTCGGTGAACTTGCGCCCGGCCTTGGCGATGACGCCGATGTTCTCGTGGCCCATGATGATCGGGCCGGCGGCGAGCGGCAGCTTGTACATCTTGACGTCGGTGCCGCAGATGCCCGCGACCTCGACCTTCATCAGCGCCGCGTCGTCGGGGATGTCCGGCATCGGGAACTCGCGAATTTCGGTCCGGCTCGGACCGACCTTCACTGCGGCCAGCACCTTTTCCATGGGCTTCCTTGGTTGCCGAACGATGCGGGCCGATGCAAAAGGCGTCCGTGAGTTCGATGGGCGAAGGGATAGCTGAGTTGCGCCTTTTGCATCGGGATTGAATTCAGGCGCGCGCCTAGGGGCGGCGCGCATTGGCCACTTCGGGCGCCCGCCGGCAACCCCACCGAACAACGCGCATCATGCGCGACGCTGTGCATCTCGAGCCATCTTGCATCACGCTGCTAGACCGAAGCCGGCGCCGTTCCCGGGACGGCCTTCAGCGAATCGCGCGCCGCATCCGCGAAGGCGACATCGGGCGGCAGCACGACTGCCGCCGACCGCACGCGGTGATCCTCGGGCAGGCGTCCCGGCGGCAGCACACCCTTCTCGCTCAGCGCCTTCGCCGCGAGCAGCAGCCGACGCCGCGCCATGATGATGCCGTTGTCGGTTGAGACCAGTCTCTCGCGGCTGCGGTCCTGGATCGGTCCCATGCTTTCCTGCACGGCCGCATCCTGCATCGCGAAACCTTCGATGCCGCTGAAGCTGCGGCCATCCTTCTGTGCCTCGCGATCCATCAGGTAGTCGTTCGCCCGGTTCTGCAGCGGACGGAAGGTACCAGGCAGATACTTCACGTGCACGCCTTCGCCGTTGCGCATGGCGGCAAACTCCGCGTCGGACAGTTCGCGCACCGGGTGGTAGTCGTAACTCCACGCCCAGCAGTTCTCGTCGTCGCTCGGCACCCAGAAGTGGCCGTGCACCGAGTGGTTGCCGCGCGGCGGGATCATCGTAAAGCAAGGCATCAGCCACTGGGTGACGCGCCAGTAGTAGCGGCCTTCCTCGGCATTGCGGCGCGCGCCGATCAACAGGCCACCCACCGACTCGACGACCTCGAACTTCGGCTGCGAGTCGGAGAGGTTGTACTCGTTGCCCTTGGCACCCATGAACAGCGCGTCGCGCGACATCGTGTAGCGGTGCAGGAACGAGACATGCGAGCTGTCGATGCCGCCTTCCATCGCCTGCAGCCAGTTGCATTCCTGGATGCGCTTGGAAACGAAGCGCTGGCGCGTGGCGACCATCGCGAACTCGTACTCGGGTGGTGGCGGCTGCTCGCTGGCGGGTCCCATGTAGGTCCACAACACGCCGCCGCGCTCGATCAGCGGATAGCTCTTCAGCCTGATCTTCTTGCAGAAGCCGCTTTCGGCCGGTTCGGAGGGCACTTCGACGCATTGGCCGGTGGTGTCGTATTTCCAGCCGTGATAGGCGCAGCGCAGCCCGTGCTCTTCGTTGCGGCCGAACCACAGCGACACGCCACGGTGCGCACAGAACTCGTCGATGAGGCCGAGCTTCCCGCTCGAGTCGCGGAACGCGATCATCCGCTCGGACAGGAGCTTCACGCGCACCTGCGGGCAGTCCGGCACGGGCAGTTCCTCGGCGAGCAACGCAGGCAGCCAGTAACGGCGGAACATCTCGCCCATCGGCGTGCCGGGGCCGGTCCGCGTGAGAAATTCGTTCTGCTCCGCCCTCATCCGTTTCTCCTCGCGCGGCGAGCCGCGGCGTCTTTCGAGCGGCTGTGCTTATGGACGCTGGGGGAAGCGCCTAATTCCGCTATACGGAACGTAGTTCTTCTATACAATAATCGATTATGCCGATATTCTGCACCCTGTCAAACCCAGCGTATTGCGATTGCGTTTTCCCGCGACGGTGTTGCAGCGCCACCCACGCTGATCCGTCTTTGCACACGCGCCGACGTTGCGGAAGGCACCGTGCATGATTCCCGTGCAGACCTGGACGGTGCGCATCGTCGACGGCGACGTGTGCATCGAGCGCGCGCCGCCACCGCTCGCGCCTGCCCCGGCCGCCGTCGACGCGCCGGCCTGACGGCGGCGTCCACCACTGGCCGGCGAG
>JBKKAZ010000295.1:0-21247 GCA_046714435.1 Casimicrobiaceae bacterium | reverse complement strand
ACAGATACAGCGTCGTGCGAGTCGTGCCGGTGATCGCGATCTTCTCGTCCACGTCCATCTTGACGAAGCGGTCGTGCGGCCAGTTCGGAAATGGGTAGTCGTGCGAAACCACGCGTGAGCCTGCCGCAAGCTCCGCGAGCAGCTTCGGCTCGAGCTTCGGCACCGAGGTCGGCAATAGGTAGAGCGTGACCACACTCGCCTCGCCGACGCGGGTCTCGAACAGGTCGCGAACGTGGAAGCGGACCCGGTCCCCGACGCCTTGCCTGCGCGCGCTTTCGTTGGCGTCGGTCACCAGCGGCGCCTCGATGTCAACGCCGAACCCGCCCTTGGCCTTGTAACGGGTGACCGCGGTCAGCACCAGCCGGCCGTCACCCGATCCCAGGTCAACGACAAAATCGTCCGGGCCGACGCCCGCGAGCTTCAGAATCTCGTCGACGATCACCCAGGGTGTCGGAACGTACGGGCCGGCACTCTCGGGCTGCTTGTTCTGCGCCTGCGCGCAATGGGCCGCCGCAACGAGGAGGAGGACCCCCAGAGTGCGCGGCACTGCGGCAGGGAAGGGACGGAAGGGCATGGGGTGTCGGGTGCTCTGGAGTCGGACCAACCATCCAGTCTACCGAAGCCGGCGCCGGCGTATCCGATCGGTGGTTGGCTAGTTCAGAATCGCGCCGATGTCACCCTTCCAGCGGGACAGCGCGCCGCTGTCGTCGGCGCCGATGGCGCGCACGAAGGACAGGCCGAGTTCGCGTATGCGGGTTTCGGAGCGTCTCCGGCGCTCGCCTCCGCTGGTCGAGACGCAGGCGACCCGGCAGAAGGCGTCGGTCGGCCATTCGAAATCGCAATGCGAAGCACCGTCGACGCGGATGATCGTTGCCTGCGCAAGCTCCTCGAGCGCCGGGCCGATGTTACGCCAGGCATTGCATACCTGCGGTTTCGAGATCAACGCGGCGACCGGGGCGCGCACCTGGCTCGCGGCGCTTTTCGCGTTGCCGGTCGTGCTGAGCAACGGGGCACCGGTGTCCACGGGATCGAGCAACAGGACGCCGCGGGTCGCTTCGGTGTCGATCGACGCGGCAACCAGCGCGGCAAGGCCACCCGCGGAAACTCCGATGTACACGACCCGGTCGGCGCGAAGCGCACCGCGCAGTGCGACCAGATCGATCCCGTTGTCGGCCGCGCGACCCTCGGGTTGCAATGACGCGCACATGTCGACCGTCACTGCGGACGTGCCTTCGCGCGCGATCGCGTCCGCCCATCCGGACATGAATGTACCCTTGCGCATGAACCCGTGCGCGATCACGACCACGAGCCCGCTTTCCGGGGACGACGCGCGGTGAACGCGATAGCGGACCTCGCAGCCGCGCACCGAGGTCAGCACGCCCTCGCTCGCAACGTCGTCGGAGAGCGCGACCGCGGCGCGCGGAACCAACGCCACCGACAGCGTGGCCAGCAACACGGCAAGCCGAATCCATTGCGGCCGCGCGCTATTCATCGTGAACGGGGAACGCAAGCGATTCTCCTCGTTGTAGCTGGCGCCGTGTGGGAACCGGCGCGTTCCGCGGCGAACCTTACACCGTAAGCGTTCCTGCGGCGAAGTTGCGCTAAAGCGACCGACCGCCAGTAGGCCAATCGTCCCGTGGGGTACAGCCTGTTTGCTCCACTTGCCTGTAGAATGGCGAAACGGTTCGCGCAGGAGTCGGATGAAGGTGCTGGAAAGACTGTTGCAGTACGCGTTTCGATGGTGGTCCGGGCGCGATGGGACGGCAGACCGCGAAGCGGCATCGGCGAATTCCGGATTGGAGCCCGACCGGCACCTTTCAGCGATCACCTTGTCCCGCTTCACGGGTCCGAATGCCCTTGACGATCCGCGCGATCGGGTGGTTCGCCCGGCGCTGTCGGTGTTGTTCCACCTGGCGGTCGGACCCTCTGCCGATTACTACCGACCGCGCTTTCTCGCGTACGAGCGTGCCGGCCGCGCGATGACCGGCTGGCACTGGCCGGCGCTGTTCGCCCCCGCGGTCTGGGCGTTCTATCGCAAGCTTTGGTGGGCGGGGCTCCTGTTTGCGCTTGCGCCTGTTTGCGGCGCGTACGCGATGGCGCAGATCGCGCCGTGGCTGGACGATTTCACTTGGCTGTGGCTGGCGTGCGCGACGTTGCTGACGCTCGTCCTGCCTTCGGTGTCTGGCGCAGTGCTTGCGAATGCGCTGCTGTACGGTCGGGTGCGCCGCCGGATCCGCAGGGCCGAAGCGCGGGCGGGCGGCGCGTCGCAGGCGGCAAGTCGAGTGGGCGGAAGCTCGCCGGTTTCGCCCTTCGCCGCAATAGTACTGGGCACGCTTGCGCTGGGACTGCTGGCGGGCGGTGTGGCGCCGGTGCTCTTCGATGCGTACCGCGAACACGCGGTTCGGGTCAAGGTCGGCAAGGCGCTCGCGGGCCTGTCGCCGCTGAAGGAGCAGATCGAGGAGTCGTGGGCGGCTTTCCGTCGCTGGCCGCGTCCCGCGGTCGCCTTGGAGATTCCATCGCGGGCCGGGGCCATGTTGTTCGATGAGGTCGCGGTCGACCCTGCGACCGGCCGCGTCAGGTTCGCGGTGGGCGCAGCGGTTCCGGAACTGGCCGGAAAGGCGATCCTGCTGGTTCCCGCGGTCGATCACGGCGAGCGAGTGCGCTGGTACTGCGTGGCGATCGGAATTCCGGATCGCCACCTGCCGCAGATCTGCCGCAAGGTGGCGCGCTAGCGTCGGTACGGGAGTGCGCTCGATCGAGCGCGCATGACAACGGTTCGAGGACCGATTGCGGGCGCGTCCGCCGCAGGACGCTAACCCAGCTGCGGGGTCGAGGCTACTGTGCGAGCGGGGGACTCGGCTCGTCGTGGTCGGGATCGGCGGCCAGGTACATGAGCGCCATCACCAGCACGCCGGCCATTCCGCCGGCCATGAACGTTACGATCAGCCACCAGGCAGACACCATCTTGCTCATCCTCCCCGACACGACCGCTATGCCGCTGAAGCGTCGCGCCCGTCGCTGGGGGCGCGCCTTGACTGCAATGGGCAAAAAAAACCGGGTCGACCCCGGTCTGACCGCGCGCTGACGTCAAATCGAGGCACGGATACACCTCGAGCCGACGTCCGGCGGCAATCCGTCTCGTTCCAACCCTGTGTCAGTACATAGCCTTCAGGACACAGGTTGTCGTGCACATTATCCGCGCAGCCACCGGTCTACGCAACTGTTTCGTAACCCACCCGTCATCGAAGTTACACGCGGCCGCACCACGACCAGGCGGCACGTCGGGACGTCTGGCCTACGCGATCGGCTGCCGGCCCATGCGCGCCGACTTCCTCACTCGGGCTCCGCCGCCCGGAAGACGACGGCGAACGGCGGCGGGAGTTCGCGTACCTGGGTCACCAGGCGGACGACGACGAACGACGACAGGTCGGTGAAGGCACCGCGGATCTCCCGGGCGCCCTCGGCCTTCGACAACATTCGCCAGCGCGCACGCCGCGTCGAGGGCCGGGTCCGCACCACGACACCGATCGGAAGCTGGTCGAGGGAGGGATCCTGTGAGATGTAGCAGCCGAACGGCGCGATGGCCGCAACCATGAGCGGGTTGCGGGTCCATTCCGCGTTGATGTGCGACGCAAGTTCGCGCGCGCCGCCGACGAGCTGCCTGGCGCGCCGGCGCGATAGCGGTTCGACGATGCGGGCGTTCGCGTACTCGTGAAAGCGCTCGGTGAGGCGGTATTGGCCGAGCGAAGATTCGCGCGGTGTCAGCAGTCCTTGGGCGACCATGGCATCGACCGTCGATTGCCCCTCGACCGTGTCCAGGTCGAAGTCGCGCTGGATCTCGATGGTACTCACCTTGGCGCGCTCGGCGGCCAGCCCGGCCACCCGGGCGAGCACGCGTGCGCCGGCCTCGCGGAGCTTCAGCGGGTCAACGCCGAAGTACAGGCGCTGGGTCACCAGGGTACGGGGTCTCATCGGGGCGCCGGGAGGCTCGATCAGCTATGACAATAGCATAACCCCGATCCGGCGCAAGTCGGCTGCGTCACATCTGCACGCCGTTGGCGAGCGGCACGCCGGTGACGCGCTGCAACTCGTCATGGGACAGGCCTTCGGCGCGGTCGACAACCACCAAGCCGGTCGGTGTGACGTCCATCACGGCCAGATCGGTATAGATCCGGGCGACGCAGCGAAGGGCGGTCACCGGATAGGTGCAGCGCGGCACGATCTTGCTCTCGCCGCCCTTGGTCAGGTGCTCCATCATCACGTACACCCCCTTGGCGCCGAGCGCCAGGTCCATCGCGCCGCCGACCGCCGGGATCGCGTCCGGCGCGCCAGTGTGCCAGTTCGCGAGGTCGCCAGTGACCGACACCTGGAACGCGCCCAGCACGCAGAAGTCGAGATGGCCGCCGCGCATCATCGCGAACGAGTCGCCGTGATGGAAAAACGACGCGCCAGGCAGTGCGGTCACGGGCTGCTTGCCCGCGTTGATGAGATCGCCGTCCTCGCTGCCCGCTGCAGGCGCCGGTCCCATGCCCAGCAGTCCGTTCTCGGTGTGCAGGACGATCTCGCGGTCGCTGGGCAGGTGGTTGGCCACCAGCGTCGGCAGGCCGATGCCGAGGTTCACGTAGGCGCCGTCCGGAATATCCCGGCCGACGCGCGCGGCCATCTGTTCGCGGGTGTAGCGCTTCATCGTGGTTCTTTCACGCGGTTGGGTCCGGCTGGCGCTGAAGGAGGGCGCGGTCCGGGATTTCGACCACCCGGCTGACGAAAATGCCTGGCGTGACGACCGCTTCCGGATCGAGTTCGCCCAGATTCACGATGCTGTGCACCTGCACGATCGTGCAGGCCGCGGCGCTCGCCATGATCGGCCCGAAATTGCGCGCGGTCTTGCGGTAGACGAGGTTGCCCCAGCGGTCGGCGCGCAACGCCTTGATCAGCGCGAAGTCGGCATGGATCGGAAATTCGAGCACGTAGTCGCGATCGTCGATCACGCGAACCTCCTTGCCCTGCGCGAGCAGCGTGCCAAAGCCGGTCCGCGTGTAGAAGGCCCCGATGCCCGCACCTGCTGCACGGATGCGCTCGGCGAGATTGCCCTGCGGGACGAGCTCGAGCTCGATCTCGCCGGCCTGCCACGCGCGATCGAAGTGCCACGAGTCGGTCTGCCGCGGGAACGAGCAGATGATCTTGCGCACGCGCTTTTCGCGGATCAGCGCGGCAACGCCGGAGTCGGCGTTGCCCGCGTTGTTGTTGACGATCACAAGATCGCGCGTGCCACCATCGATCAGCGCTTCGATCAACTCGACCGGCATGCCGGCCGCGCCGAAGCCACCGATCATGATCGACGCGCCGTCGCGGATGCCGGCGACTGCGTCGCGCACTGACGCGCAGATCTTGTCGATCACGAGTTCCTGCCGGTCGTCACGCGCGCCCGCGGCCGGGCAGCGGGCTCAACCAGGATCGTGGTGATTTCGCAGAACGCGTACATTGCGTCGGTGAGGTTGCGTGAAGGGCGCTGCGCGCAGCGCTCGGGCGGCGGTCCGGTCGATCGCGCCTCGGCGGTGCCGACCGACTGCTGGGAAGCGCGATAATCGCACGATCGTTCGTCTATCGCACCGCAACTTAAGACCACGAACAGGGCCTGTCAACCAGAGCCGAACGATGTCGCGGCTCAGCCGCGCTAAGATCGCGCCTTGGGAGCGATCCAGATCAGCGAGGAGCGGGGCGTCCGCTACCTGCACTTCGGTTCGAGCTGGGTGCAAGGGGCGATGCGGCTTTCGCGCCCGTTCGCGCTCGAACTCGAGTACACCCGCGCCATGATGGTGCCGCTGTTGCTTCGCGCCGGTCCGGCGTGGCCCGAGCGGGTGTTGCTAATCGGACTCGGGCCCGGTTCGCTGCTGAAGTTCCTGTACCGCTATCGGCTGCGCGCGCTCATCACGGTGGTCGAGCAGCGCCAGGATGTCGTCGATGCCGCCGGACACTTCTTCAGACTGCCCGACGACAGGACGCGCGTTGCCGTCGAACTCGCGGACGGCGCGGCGTTTGTCGCCGCGGACGGACCCCGGTTCGACCTGGTGCTGGTCGACGGCTACGACGCGAAGGGCCGGGTGGGCGCGCTCGACACGCCGGCGTTCTACCAGCGCTGTCGGGCCCGCATGCGCGACGACGGCGTGCTTGCCACCAATCTGCTATCGCGACACCGCGGCATCGACGCGAGCCTCGCTCGCCTGCGGGCCGCGTTCGACCAGCGCGCGATCTCGCTGCCACCCTGCGCGAGCGGCAATGTGGTGGCGCTGGCGGCGATCGGCGATGCCGTGGACATGACCGCGGAGTCGCTGGCCGCGCGGGCTGTCTCGCTCAACGATGAAACAGGCCTCGATCTCGCGCCGACGGTGTCGCGGCTCGCGCGCGCCGCAGCCGCACAGTCGGGAGCGTGCTGGTAGCGCGCCCCACGGCGCTCGCGGTCAGTTCTACTTCAATCGAACGCGCATCACCTTTTTGTCGTACTCGGCCTCGGTCTGCAGGGTGATTTCCCGGCCTCCGGCGACATAGACCTGGCCGCCGGCGGCGCGGCACGCATTGCGCTCGTACTGGCACGGTCCCATCTCCGGGTGCTTGCGACACAGTTCGTGCACCTTGGGCACGAACTCGATCACCGTCTGGTGCCGCGTGCCCTGGGCATCGACGACGCAGACGTAGATCGCATCGGCGGGAACCACGATGGGTGCGAGTCCAGCCGCGGGACCGGGCGCGGCGGCCGCCGGCTCGCGAGGAGGCGAAGCCTGCGGAGGCAAAGGCGTGTCGGGCAGCGGCGTGCGAACCACGGGCGCTACCGGAGAATTCGCCGGGGGCTTGGCCGGCTGCGGTCCGGGGTCCGGACCCACGCAGGCGGCGACAAGGGCGATCAAGGCGAAGACCAGGCAACGCAGCATCAGCGTAGCTTGCCACACTCCGCGGCGCTGAGCATTGCGGTGGTCGCCGGCGGGCGGGCCGCATCCGACGCAGCGAATCGCGCTTTGCAACGAATCGAAGCTGCAGGCCCGCGCGATTGCGCCTACGATGGGCGGTCCGCGATTTGGGGAGGCGTTCATGACCTGCGATCCCGAAGGCACCCGCCTGCCGATCAAGCTCGATACCGCGACCAACGGCGAGTTCATGCCGATCCCGCTGGGCGAAGTCCATCACAGGGCGCGCGCGCTGGCGTTCGATGCGGCAACGGCGCACGCGAAGCGCCTGGGCATCGGCCGGCGAAGCTTCCTCGTATCCGCATGCGGGGCCGCGTCTACGTTACTGGCGATGAATCGGGCCTATGCGAAGGGCGGTGCGCGGGGTGGCTACTACGACATCGCGCCCCAAGCCGCGTTCGAGGACCAGCTCGCTCGTTCCACGCTCGACACCGGCGAGTTCATCTTCGACGTGCAGGGCCACTTCGTGAACCCGGGCGGCGCGTGGACCAAGCTGCTGCCCCCGGGTGCGACGCCACTCAAGGCGTTTGCGCAGAACAAGCGCTGCGAAGCCGTGGCGCAACCCGGACTTGACTACCTGTCCTGCCTCGACGGCGAGGCGTTCATCAAGGACGTGTTTCTCGATTCCGACACCGACCTCGTGGTGCTGTCGTTCGTGCCGTCGACGCGCAAGGGCGAGCCGCTGACGATGGAGGAAGCGGCGGCGACGGCGCGCATCGTCGAGCGCCTGGACGGCACGCATCGCATGCTCCTGCACGGCCGCGTGAACCCGAACCAGGAGGGCGACCTCGAGTCGATGGACATGCTCGCCGAGAAGTACAAGGTCGCCGCCTGGAAGACCTACACGCAGTGGGGACCGGACGGCAAGGGCTTCTTCCTGGACGACGACGTCGGACTGGCGTTCATCGAAAAAGCGCGCAAGCTCGGCGTGCGCAACATCGCGATCCACAAGGGGCTGCCATTCGGGCAGCGTAGCTACGAGCACTCGACCTGCGTCGATATAGGGCGCGTGGCCAGGCGCTTCCCCGACGTGAATTTCCTCGTCTACCACTCGGGCTTTGTCGCGGGCGCAGCCGAGGGCCCCTATGATCCGAAGCGCAGCGACGGCGTCGACGCGCTCGTAACCAGCCTCGCCGACAACGGCATCCGGCCCGGCGCGAACGTTTATGCGGAACTCGGCTCCACCTGGCGATTCCTGATGCGCGATCCCGATGCTGCCGCGCACTGCCTCGGCAAGCTGCTGAAGCACGTCGGCGAGGACAACGTGCTGTGGGGCACCGATTCGATCTGGTACGGCTCGCCGCAGGACCAGATCCAGGCGTTCCGCGCTTTCCGGATCGCCGACGCGCTGGTGGAACGGCATGGCTATCCGCAGCTGACACCCGGGATTCGCAGCAAGGTCTTCGGACTCAACGCGCTGCGGATCTATCCGGTGGCCCTTGATATCGTCCGCAAGCACCTGCCGCGCGATCGCGTCGCCGTCGAGCGAGAAAATTACCGGTCGGCGCCCGACCCCGCGTTCGTCAGCTACGGGCCGAAGTCGCGCCGCGAATTCCTCACGCTGAACGCCTGGATGCGCGCCTGACGCGCCGACGGTTCGCGCGGGCAGTGTTCGGGCTGCGACCACGGCGTGCGCTGAACTTGGTTACCATGCCGGCATCCCGCGCGACTCAGCATGCCGACACCGACCGCCACCGCCCGCATCCTCGCCGAAGCGATGCCCTACCTTCGCGCCTACCGCGGCAAGGCGCTGGTGGTGCGCTTCGGCGGTCGCGCGATGGCGGACACCACGCTCAAGACCGCTTTCGCGCGCGACGTCGCGCTGCTACGCCTGGTGGGGATGAAGCCGATCGTCGTGCACGGTGGCGGCTGGCGCATCGACGAGCTGATGAAAACGATGGGGCTTCAGGTTCGCAGGGAACGTGGGAGGCGGGTGACCGATGCCGCGACGCTCAATCTGATCGAGGGCGTGCTGGATGAGCTCAACCAGGAGCTGACCGGACTGATCAACCGGCACGGCGGTCGCGCGGTGGGACTCAGCGGACAGGACGGCCGGTTCATTCATGCGCGACCGCTGCCCTTGGCCGACGCGCGTGACGGGGCGGCCGATCCGGGCTTTGTCGGCGACGTCGACGGGGTCGATGTCGAATTGCTGAACCTGCTGCTGTCGCGCGACTTCGTCCCGGTCATCCTGCCGATCGGGGTCGGCGCGGACGGAACCGCGTATCACGTCAACTCGGACCACCTTGCAGGCGCAATCGCGCGCGCGCTCGGCGCCGAGAAGCTGATCCTGATGACCAACGTCGCCGGCGTGACCGGCCGCGACGGCAAGATCGCTTACATCCTGCGCGTCGGCGAAGCGGAGGCGCTGCTTCGCGAGGGCGCCGTGTCCGACAGCCTGTCGCCTCGGGTTGCGGCGGCGATTCAGGCCGTGCGCGACGGTGTCCGTTCGGTGCACATCATCGATGGCGGCGTGGAAAGCGCGCTGATGCTGGAAGTACTGACGGCCGACGGCGTGGGTACCGCCTTGAGACCCGACCACGGGCCGCATTTCCTCGAGGACAGTCGCGCCTACTTGCTGGCGAACCAACCTGCCCGGTAGCCGGCCTCGATGCAGCGCCTCTCTCTGAGCTGCCGTCGAGCCGGTTTACAGTTGGGGCCGTAGTTTGTGCACAACACCTTGATTACATGCACGAGCACGGGACTTGCTAGCGTGTTCTGCTGGCGCGCGACTGACTCGCAACGGCGCAATGCCCTTGCGGTGCGATGGTCTCCGGCACACCCAGTCGAACAGGTCCGCAGCGCGGGCGAGCGCTTCCACGATGTGCCGCCCTGGGCGGCTGTTGCCAGGGATCGATTTTCGGAGTCGACGATGAAGATGATTGCAATTCGCTGGCTGGCCATCCTGCTGCTTTGGGTGCCGGTCGCGTCGGCGGATATCATCCCGCTGTTCGGCACGTTTTCCGGCCTGAACGAGGTTCCGGTGAACGCGTCGCCCGGGACGGGCTTCGTCTTCGTAACGATCGACACCGTCGAGCACACGATGCTGATCCACGCGGAGTGGAGCGGACTGCTTGCTAACACCACGGCCGCCCACATTCACTGCTGCGCGAATCCCGGCGCGAATGTCGGCGTTGCGACCCAGTTGCCGTCGTTCATTGGTTTTGCGCTGGGCGTGACCGGCGGCGTGTTCGACGCGCTGCTCGATACCGACGTCGCCTCCACCTACAGCCCCGCGTTCGTGACCGCCAACGGGGGTACGGTGGCCAGCGCCGAAGCGGCGCTGCTGGCCGGACTGTTTGCCGGGCGCGCGTACTTCAACATCCATACGTCGCTGTACCCGGGCGGCGAGATTCGGGCGCTCCTCCGTGTGCCCGAGCCTTCGACGCTGGCATTGCTCGGGTTCGCGGTGCTTGCAGCCGGTGCGCTGCGCCGCCGTCGCCGCTAACTGTCGCCGATCACCCTTCGCCGGAGGTTCCGGTGAAGGGCTGCGGGGTAGCGCGACGCTCATCCGCCGGAGAGGCGTCGGGCGGTAGCTGTCGACGCCCCTCGCAGCAACCGGAGTGTGCGCGCTGGCAGAGCACGCCACGCCGGCCCGCTACAATCCGTGGTTTTGCGCGTTGCCACGCACCCCACGGAATGCCCATGCGAGTCTTCAATTTCAGTGCCGGACCGGCCGTCCTCCCCGAGCCGGTCCTGCGCCGCGCGGCGAGCGAGATGCTCGACTGGCACGGCAGCGGCATGTCGGTGATGGAAATGAGCCATCGCGGCCCGGAGTACATGAGCATCGCCGCCAAGACCGAAAGCGACTTGCGCTCGCTGCTCGCGATTCCTGCGAACTACCAGGTCCTGTTCCTGCAGGGCGGGGCGATCGCCGAGAACGCGATCGTGCCGATGAACCTGTTGCGAGGCAAAGCCTGCGCCGATTACGTCAACACCGGCGAGTGGTCGAAGAAGTCGATCAAGGAGGCGACGAAGTACACCCAGGTCAACATCGCCGCCTCGTCGGAAGATCGCGCTTTCAGTTACGTGCCTGCGCGCAAGACCTGGAAGCTCGATCCGGCGGCGGGCTATGTGCACGTCTGCACCAACGAGACCATCGGCGGCGTCGAGTACCCCTGGACGCCCGACACCGGCGAGGTTCCGCTGGTGGCTGACATGTCGTCGCATCTGCTGTCGCGGGTGATCGACGTCGCCGGCTATGGCGTGATCTACGGTGGCGCGCAGAAGAACATCGGACCCGCCGGCCTGACGCTGGTGATCGTGCGCGACGACCTGCTCGACCGCGCGCTGCCGATCACGCCCTCCGCGTTCCACTGGAAGGAGCAGGCTGAAGCCGGCTCGATGCTGAATACGCCGCCGACCTACGCGGTCTACATTGCCGGGCTGGTGTTCGAATGGCTGATCGGCGAGGGCGGCGTTGCGGCGATCGAGCGGCGCAACATCGCGAAAGCCAAACTCCTCTACGACCTGCTCGACGCGAGTGCTTTCTACCGGAGCCCGGTTCGCCGCGAGGATCGCTCGCGGATGAACGTTCCTTTCAAGCTCGCCGACGAGTCGCTGGACACGTTGTTCCTGAAGGGAGCCGAGCAGCGCGGCATGGTGCAACTGAAGGGCCACCGGGCGGTCGGCGGAATGCGCGCGTCAATCTACAACGCGATGCCGCTCGAGGGCGTGGTTGCACTCTGCGACTACCTGCGCGACTTCGAGCAGCAGCATGGTTGACGCGATGACCCACTACCGGATTCTCACGCTAAATCAGATTTCGAGCCAGGGCTTGCATCGCTTTCCCGGCGAGCGCTACGCGGTCGGCAAGGCCATCGAACTGCCCGACGCGATCCTGGTGCGTTCGCAGGACATGCACGCGATGCAGATTCCGTCCTCGGTGAAGGCGATCGGGCGGGCCGGGGCGGGGACCAACAACATTCCGGTTGCGGGCATGTCGAAGCGCGGCGTGCCGGTGTTCAATGCGCCGGGAGCCAACGCCAACGCCGTGAACGAACTGGTGCTGACCGCGATGTTGATGGCCGCCCGCAACGTCGTCCCTGCGCTGCGCTTCGTTGCCTCGCTGGAGCAGGGCAGCGCGGATTTCGAGGCCCGCGTCGAGGAGGGCAAGCGGCAGTTCGCCGGAATCGAGCTGCCGCACCGCACGCTGGGGATCGTCGGCCTGGGCGCGATCGGCAGCTTGGTGGCGGAGACGGCGATCAAACTCGGCATGCGAGTGATCGGCTTCGATCCGGAGATCACCGTCGACTCGGCGTGGCGGCTGCCTTCGACCGTGCGCAAGGCGCATTCGATCGACGAGGTGATGCGGCATTCCGATTTCGTCACGCTGCACGTGCCACTGCTGCCGGTGACGCGGCACCTGATCGACGCGAAGCGGCTCGCTCAAGCGAAGCCGGGCCTGGTCCTGCTCAACTTCGCGCGCGACGCGATCGTGGACGCGCAGGCGGTGGTGGCGGCGCTGCGCTCGCACCGGCTGAAGTACTACCTGTGCGATTTTCCGAGCGCGGTGCTTGCCACCGAGCCCGCCGTTTTCGCGCTGCCGCACCTGGGTGCGTCGACCGCCGAGGCCGAGGAGAATTGCGCGGCGATGGTCGTCGACCAGGTGCGCGAGTACCTCGAGCACGGCACCATCCAGAACGCGGTGAATTTCCCGAATGTCGAAATGCCGCGCGAGTCCGCGCACCGGGTCGCGATCTCGAACGCGAATGTCCCGAACATGCTGGGCCAGATCAGCTCGGCGATGGCGAAGGCCGGACTCAACATCCACAACATGGTGAACAAGTCGCGCGCCGAGATGGCGTACACGCTGGTCGACGTGGACAGCCCGGTCGACGACGCGGTGATCGAATCGATCGGGGCGATCGGCGGCGTCTTGTCGGTGCGGGCGATACCGATCGAGCCTGGCCGCTAGTCGTGCCTGCCGCCGCAAACCCCGATCGCAAAGGACAATCGTGAAGACCAAGACCCTGCCCGGCACTTCGCTCGAGGTGTCCGAGGTCTGCCTCGGGACGATGACCTGGGGCGAGCAGAACAGCGAAGCCGAGGCGCATGCGCAGCTCGACTACGCGGTCGGCGCCGGCATCAACTTCATCGATACGGCGGAAATGTACCCGGTGCCGCCGAATGCGGTGACTCAGGGGCGCACCGAAGCCTTCCTCGGACGCTGGCTGGAGCGGGCGCCGCGTGACCGGCTGGTGATCGCAACCAAGGTTGCGGGTCCCGGCCGCCGCGACTGGATCCGCGGCGGACGCACCGACCTGACCCGCGGCTTGATTGCCGAGGCAGTCGACACAAGCTTGGAGCGCCTTCGCACCGATTACATCGATCTGTATCAGATCCACTGGCCGCAGCGCAACGTCCCGATGTTCGGCGCGACCGAGTTCGATCCGGGCAAGGAGCGCGAGGGACCGTCGATCGCCGAGCAAGTCGAAGGCATGGCGGCGATGATCCGCGCTGGCAAGATTCGCCACTACGGCCTGTCCAACGAGACCAGCTGGGGCGTGGCGGAATTCCAGCGGGCTGCGAAATTGCTTGGCGTGCCGGGTCCGGTGACCATCCAGAACAGCTACAGCGTGGTGTCGCGCAGCATCGATAACGATCTGGCCGAAGTGCTGTACCGCGAGAAGATGTCGCTGCTTGCATACAGTCCGCTGGCCGGCGGCTCGCTGACCGGGAAGTACGCCGGCGGGGACAAGCCTGCCAGCGCGCGCTTCACGCTGTTCGACGGCGTCGGCCTGCGCTTCCGCAAGCCCATGGTGTACGAGGCGATCGATGCCTACACCGCGCTGGCCAAGCGCCGGGGCTTCTCGCCGGTCGAACTCGCGCTGGGTTACGTGCGCAGCCGCTGGTTCACCGGCGCGACGATCATCGGCGCCACGACCATGGCGCAGTTGGCCGAGGACATCGTCGCGGCGCAGGTCGAACTCGACGCCGCAACCTTGGCCGAGATCGCGGCGATCCAGCTGCGCTATCCGAATCCGGCCGGCTAGCGAAGACCACGGCCGTGGTCATGGTTTCCGTTTCCCTCAGCGCCGCCCGACGCTTCCTGGATCCTGCGAGTTCGGAGTAAGGTCGAGTTCCGCCGGTGCGCAGGGGGCGGGCGCCGTCCGCATCGATTCCCGGGAGCAGCGCGTGATCAGGCACTTCGACGCCGTCGTGATCGGCGCAGGACAGGCAGGGCCTCCGCTCGCGTCGCGGCTTGCGGCATCCGGGCGCCGCGTGGCGATGATCGAGCGCGGCGCATTCGGCGGCACCTGTGTCAACAACGGCTGCATTCCGACCAAGACGCTGATCGCCAGCGCCTACGCTGCGCACACCGCGCGCCGGGGGGCGGAGTACGGATTTCGCGCCGGCGGCATCGAGATCGACATGCATCGGGTGAAGGCGCGCAAGGACGAGATCGTCGCGCGTTCGCGCAAGGGTGTCGAGCGCTGGATGCGGGAGCACGCCAACGTCACCGTGTTCGATGGCGCTGCGTCGTTCGAAGCTGCGAAACGCTTGCGAGTTGGCGAGGAACTGCTCGAAGCGGATCAGGTCTTCGTGAACGTCGGCGGGCATCCGCTGGTGCCGAAGCTTCCCGGCGTCGACGAGGTGCGCTATCTCACCAGCGAAAGCATGATGGACCTCGACACGGTGCCCGAGCATCTGGTCGTCGTCGGCGGCAGCTACATCGGCCTCGAGTTCGGACAGATGGTCCGGCGCTTCGGCGCGAAAGTCACGATCGTGGAAATGGGGCCTCGGCTGATCGCACGGGAGGACGAGGACGTGTCGAGCGCCGTGCAAACGATCCTCGAAGGCGAGGGTATCGGCGTGCGGTTGGGCGCGGAATGCATCGCGCTGCGGCGGCGCAGTGGCCGCGTCGAAGTCTGCGTGGATTGCGCAGCCGGGGCGCCGGCCGTCGACGGATCGCATGTGCTGCTCGCGGTCGGTCGCGTCCCGAACACCGAGGGGCTCGGGCTCGAGCGCGCCGGGATCGCCACCGACGCACGGGGTTACATCAGCGTCGACGATCGGTTACAGACCAGCGTTCCCGGCGTCTACGCGCTGGGCGATTGCAACGGCCGCGGCGCGTTCACGCACACCGCCTACAACGATTTCGAGATCGTCGCCGCAAACCTCCTCGAAGGAGGGAATCGCAAGCTGAGCGACCGCATTGCAACCTACGCGCTGTTCATCGACCCGCCGCTCGGCCGCATCGGCATGACCGACACCGAAGCCCGGCAGTCCGGGCGCAAGCTGCTGACCGCGATGCGTCCGATGTCTCGCGTGGGCCGCGCGGTGGAAAAGGGGGAATCGCTCGGCTTCATGAAGGTCGTTGTCGATGCCGAAACCAAGCAGCTTCTTGGCGCTGCGATCCTCGGCGTGACCGGCGACGAGGTGATCCATACGCTGCTCGACGTCATGTACGCGCGCGCGCCTTACACAACGATCACGGGCGCGATGCACATCCATCCGACCGTTTCGGAGCTGTTGCCGACATTGCTCGGCGATCTCGCACCGATGGACAGCGCGGGGTCGCGTTGTAGCGACGCGACGCCCTGATCAGGCGACCGGCAGTATTCCCGTTGCTCGCCGATCTCGGCTGACCGGGCGCGTCGAGCCGCGGCGGCACGCAGGCTTCAGCCGGGCAGCGACTTCACCAGTTTCAGCACCTCGCGGAACGCGTCGTCGTCGCCGCTGCGTGTCCATTCAAACAGGACGGTTTCGGTACCGACGAGCGCGCAGCCCGCGGCGCGAAGCCGCTCCAGCGCGTACTCGTGATCCGCCTGACGTTTGCTGCGCGAGCCCACCGCATCGGCAACGATGAAGACGGCGAACCCCGCGGCTGCCAGGCCCAGCGCCGTTTGCATCACGCAGACGTGGGTCTCCATGCCCGCCAAGATCACCTGTGGGCGATCGGCGGCGCGCAGCAAATCATCGAATTCGGCGTGATCGGCCGCGCCGAAGCGCGTCTTGGCGAATATCTCGCCCGGCGCGAAGCGTTCGCGCAGCGGGGCGACCAGCGCTCCGAGCTCGCTTGCGCAGTGCTCAGTCGCGAACTGCGGGATGCGAAAGCGCGACGCGGCGGCAAGCAGCGCGTCGACGCGAGCGATCAGCCCCTGGTGATCGCGCACCTGCGGGGCGAGCCGCTGCTGAACATCGACGACCAGCAGCAGGCTGCGATCGCGGTCGATGCGCCGAAGGGGCGCAAGATGCGCCAAGAGCAGCGCGTCGGCGTCCTCGGTCATGCCGGTCTTTTGCCAGCGGTGCGGATGGTATCGGTGGCTTGGCGAGCCGCCGTTTCGCGAGGGTCGGCGGCAGACATCGGCATGAGCGTGCTCCCGGAACGATACGCAGCGACTATAGCGCGTCGCGGGCAAGTCGGCAGCGCATCGTTTTTGCATGCCGGGCGAGTGAGGACCGTCGTTTGACACCCAAGAGGGGGGCGCGTACTGTCTCCGAGCCGGCGCAGGTTGGAATCGTCGGGCGCATCCGAATCCGGGTTTGCGCAATCGCCGCGGGTTGTTTGATTGCGTGTTGTCGAATCAGGTGACCTCCTGGGCGGAGGTTGATGAATCGACGTGCGACCGCGTTACGCAATCGGGGCCCCGACACTTGATGGAGAAACGACATGGCCACCTATATCGTCCTCGCGACATTTACCGACCAGGGCATTCGCAGCGTCAAGGACACGACCAAGCGAACCGACGCGATCAAGACGCTCGGGGGAAAGATGGGCGTAACGATGAAGAGCATCTACTGGACGCTGGGGGCCTACGACATCATTGCGACCTTCGAAGCGCCCGATGATGCCACCATGACGTTGTTCGGACTGACTTTGGGATCGGCCGGCAACGTGCGCACCCAGACCTTGCAGGCGTTCAATCAGAACGAGATGAACGCGATCCTGAGCAAGCTTCCCTAGGGAAGCTCGGGTCAAGTCCACAGGCACGACGGCCGCCACGCCGTGCCGCGCATCGATCCCCGCGACGTCGAGTGGAGTGCGATCCGTGCGCAAGGCGCCGGCGGCCAGAACGTCAACAAGGTCTCGAGCGCGGTCCATCTGCGCTTCGGGATCGTTGCGTCATCGCTTCCGGAAGCGGTGAAGGCGAGGCTGCTCGCGTGCGGGGATCAGCGCCTCTCGACCGACGGCGTCGTGGTCATCAAGGCGCAGCGTTATCGCAGCCTGGAGCGAAATCGCGACGACGCGCTGGCACGCTTGCAGGCGCTGGTCGATGCCGCCGCCTCGCCGCCCAGACCCCGCAAGCCGACCAGGCCTACCTGGAGTTCGCAGCGCCGGCGGGTGGAAACCAAGCGGCGGCGCGGCGAGGTCAAGGCCGGACGAGGCACGCCCGACGATAGCTGATGCGTCGCGTGGTCCGGCCTGGTGCCGCGTCGACGGGGTCGCAAACGGCATCCACCGGCTGCTCGCCGTTTGACATCCGCCGGCGGCACCCGCAGAGTGCCGGCGGCATCGGGTGATGCGGAGAGGGGGCATGGCAGTGCAGTGGCGCGGCAATCCGATCAAGCACCGGCTCGCTACCGGCGGAAGCGCCATTGGCGCGATGGTGTTCGAGTTCTACACGCCCGGAATGCCGCAGCTGTGCCGCAATGCCGGGGCGCAGTTCGTGCTCTTCGACATGGAGCACACCGGCCTCGGCTTCGAGACGCTCAAGACGCAGGCCGCGCTGTGCCGCGGGCTCGACCTGCTGCCGCTGGCGAGGGTTCCCCGAGGCGAGTATCACTTCGTGGCTCGCGCGCTCGACGTCGGCGTATTCGGCGTGATGGTGCCGATGGTCGCGACGCCTGCCGAAGCCGAACACCTCGCCGCCTGCACCCGCTATCCGCCTGCCGGCCGCCGCGGCGCTGCATTCGGATTCGCCCATGACGACTATTCGGGTGGCGACGTCGTGGCCAAGATGGCGGCGCTTAATCACCGGACGCTGACCATCGCCCAGATCGAGACCGACGAAGGTCTGTCCAACGTCGAGGCCATCGCGGCGGTGCCGGGGGTGGATGTGTTGTGGGTCGGGCAGTTCGATCTTTCCAATTTCATGGGCATCCCGGGCCAGTTCGAGCATCCGGCGTTCAACTCGGCGCTCGATCGCGTCGTCGCGGCTTGCGCGGCGCACGGCAAGACGGCGGCGATCCTCGCGATGGACGAGACATCCGCGTTCGACTACGCGGCCCGTGGGTTTCGCATGATGGCCTATGGCATCGACCAGTTGATGCTGCAGGAGGCGTTGCGGCGCGGACTCGAGGTCGTCCGCAACGCGCTTGCGAAGGCTTCCGGCGGAACGACCACATGACCCGCAAGCTTCGAGTCGGCATCACCAAAGACGTGCTGGACGGCCGCGGCGAACCTTCGTTCGGGCGCGCGGCACTGGAAATCCTGAATCGCGAGCCGCGCCTAGAATGGGAATATCTCCCGCAGCTGGTGGCGGCGATCGACGCCGATCACGCGGCGCGCTACGACGCGATCTACGTGAACACCGCGCGGGTGCCGGCCGCCGCGGTGGCGCGTCCGGATCGCCGGCTGTGCGTCGTCGCGCGGCACGGTGTGGGTTATGACTCGGTGGACGTCGCGGCGATGACCGCCGCCGGCGTGCTGGTGACGAACACGCCCAGCGCGATGCCCCGCCCGGTGGCCACGATCGCGCTGACCTTCATCCTGGCACTCGCCGGCAAGCTGTTCGAAAAGGACCGGCTCACCCGCAGCGGCCGCTGGCACCAGCGCATGGATCACATGGGCATCGGCCTCACCGGGCGCACGCTCGGCGTGGTGGGCGCGGGCCGCATCGGCAAGGAATTACTGCGGATGGCGCGTATTTTTGACCTCAAGCTTCTCGCCGCCGACCCATTCGCCAACGAGGTCGAACTCGCCTATGTCGGCGCCGGCAAGCGGCCGCTCGACGCGCTCATGCGCGAGTCCGATTTCGTGGTCGTCACCTGCCTGCTCGACGAGTCGACACGCCACCTGATCGATGCCGCAGCGCTTTCGCACATGCGTCGCGAGGCCTACTTCATCAATGTTGCGCGTGGACCGGTCGTCGACGAACCAGCGCTGATTGCGGCTCTTCGGGAGGGCCGGATCGCCGGCGCGGCGCTGGATGTGTTCGAGCAGGAGCCGGTCGACCCGGCCAATCCGCTATTGGTGATGGACAACGTCATCGTGACGCCGCACGCGTTGTGCTGGACCGACGAGTGCTTTGCCAACATCGCTTCGATCGGACTCAAGAGCATCGTGGCCGCGCTGGCCGGCGGGCGGCCGGAGTTCGTGGTCAATCCCACGGCGCTTGCGCACCCGGGCTGGCAGACCCGGCTCGCGAACGCGAAACCGACTTGACCGCGTGCCGTACCCCGGCCCAGAGTCGCTGCCACCTATGCCAGTCCGCGAACCAGGAAGCCGCGTCCCGATTCCCCAGGAGGAGTGATGAAATTCAAGCAAGCCGTACGCCTGGCCGCCGCAGCGTGTGTCGCGGCACTCGCACTGTCCGTCTCCGCCCAACAGGTCACGTTCATGACTGGCCCCCAGGGCGGCTCGTGGATTCCGCTGGGCGGGGCGCTCAAGAGCATGTGGGAAAGCGCCGTACCCGGATTGCAGATCCAGCAGACTCCAGGCGCCGGCATCGCCAACGTCCGCGGCGTCGACCAGGGCAAAGCCCAGATCGGATTTGCGAATTCGGCCACCACGGTCGACGGCGTCGAGGGTCGCGCGCCCTATCCCAGGAAGACCACCAAGGTCTGCCAGCTGGCGAATCTCTATCCGCAGCACTTCCAGGTGGTCGCGCTCAAGGACGCCAAGATCAAGTCGTTCGCCGACCTCAAGGGCAAGTCGCTGGTCACCCAGGCCAAGGGCAATACCGGGGAACTGCTCACCGGGGTCGTGTTGCAGTTGAACGGCATGAGCTACCAGTCGCTCAGCAAGGCGAACTTCCAGGCGTTCTACACCGACGCGGTGTCGATGGACAAGGACGTGCCGGTGATCGGATATTCGACGCATATTGTCGTCGCCTGCGACCTGCCGGAGGACGTCGTCTAACGGATGGCCAAGGCGATGGCCGGCGACATTGCCGGCATGGCCGCGGTGGTGAAGGCGATCGAGGGCATCACCGCCAAGGACATGGCGGTCGACATCGGCGTGCCGTTCCACAAGGGCGCGGCGAAGTACTACAAGGAAGTCGGGGCGATGTAGATTGTCGAGCGGTTGGAGGTCCCGCGCTCGAACCCTGTCGCCAGCGCCGCTGCCGACTTGACTGCCGCCGTCGTTTCCGACGAGGCGCAAGCCACCACGCCGACGGCGAGGTGGCTGCGCTGGGCGATCTACGCGGTCGCCGTGGCGATGTCGCTCTACCACATCCAGGTGGCAGCGTTCGGCCCGCCCGAAGCGGTCATCTTCCGCGGCACCCACCTGATGTTCGCGCTGACGCTGGTGTTCATGCTCTATCCGTCGCGCCCTGGCGGACCCGTCGCCTGGCGCGCCGTCGACGGGCTGCTGATGGTGGTCGCGTGGGGCATCGTGCTGTACATCTTTGTCAACCACGACTACTTCAACAACCGCATCATCTATATCGACACGCTGACCAACGCGGATCGGATTTTCGCGGTGCTCGCCGTGCTGATCGTGCTGGAGGCGACGCGGCGGGTCATCGGCCTGGCGCTGCCGCTGACGGCGCTCGCCTTCCTCGTCTACGCGCTGGTGTTCACGCGTGTCACCGTCGATGTCGTGCTGGAGCAGCTGTACCTTTCGACCGAGGGCATCTTCGGATCCACGCTCGGCGTTTCCGCGGGCTACGTGATGCTGTTCGTGCTGTTCGGCGCGTTCATGGAACGCAGCGGCACCGGGCAGCTGTTCATGGACTTCTCGATGTCGCTCACCGGCCACACGGCGGGCGGGCCGGGCAAGGTCGCGGTGATTTCGTCCAGCCTGTTCGGCACGGTGTCCGGCAGCGCCGTCGCCAACGTGATGGTCGACGGCCCGCTCACCATTCCGCTGATGAAGCGCACCGGCTTCCGACCGCCGTTTGCCGCGGCGGTGGAGGCGGTCGCCTAGACGGGGGGGCAACTGATGCCGCCAGTCATGGGTGCGGCGGCGTTCGTCATGGCCGAGTTCCTGGTCGTGCCCTACTCAACGGTTGCGCTATGGGCTGCGATTCCGGCGTTGCTCTACTACGTCGCGGTGTTCTGGGCGGTGCACTTCGAGGCGAAGCGCTACGGTCTTCTCGGTGTGCCGCGCGCCGAACTGCCCCGGTTCGGAAAGGTAATGTTGCAGCGCGGGCACCTGTTCCTGCCCATCGTGGTCG
>JBKKAZ010000294.1:0-3720 GCA_046714435.1 Casimicrobiaceae bacterium | reverse complement strand
CCGCGCTCGCGAAATGCGAAGCAGCCGATCGACGCGGGCATCGGCGTCGCGAGGTTGCGTCCGGTCGCGGGATCGAAGCGATTGAGCGAAGGCGCATTGATATCGACCCAGTAGAGCGCCTGCTCGGGCACCGACCATAGCGGACATTCGCCGAGGCTCGCCTTGATGTCGAGCGCGCAGTCAAACGGGGACTCGGTCATCGATCGTGCCACCGATCAGCCGCGCAACTTGCCGAGGAACTCCTGCGCGCGCCCGACCATCATCGACATGTCGGATGCCATCGCAACCCAGGTGAAGCCGAACTCGATGTACTTGTGGACCACGTCCGGATTGGGACCGAGGATGCCGGCCGGCTTGCCCGCGCGCCGGCAGGCGGCCGCGCCTTCGGCCAGCTTCGCCATCACATCGGGGTGGCCGGTGTCGCCGAGGTGGCCCATCGACGCGGCGAGGTCGGCCGGGCCGATGAACAGCGTATCGACGCCGGGCACGGCGGCAATCGCCGGCAGCTGTTCGAGCGCTGCCAGCGTTTCGATCTGCACGGCCACGCACAGTTCGGCGGCGGCACCGCGATGGTAGTTCGCAATCGTACCGTGCCGGCTCCCGCGGTGCGCACCAGCCACACCACGCACGCCATCGGGCGGGTAACGCGTGTATGACACAGCGCGCCGCGCCTCGTCGGCATTCTGGATGAAAGGGAACATCAGCGATTGCGCGCCGGCGTCGAGGACACGCTTCACGATGACCATGTCGTTCCACGGCAGCCGGGCGATGACCCCGGCGGGCGTGCCCTCGATCGTGCGCAGGACTTCCACGAACTGCGCCATGTCGATCGGCGTGTGTTCCATGTCCAGCACCAGGAAATCGAACCCGGCGCAACCCATCGCTTCCGCGGTCGACGACGCGCCCGATACCAGCCACGTTCCGATCGGCAACCGGCCCGAGGTGATCGCCTGTTTGAAGCGATTCTTCGGCATTTCCATCGTGAATGGCCCTGTGGCTGTTTGCGGTTGAGTAGGGTGGGAATGCGGCGGGATGCGCGCGCCGGGATGTCGGCGCGCCGGGTGCGCCGCGGCGGCGGGTGAGGGACTTCCGATCCAGTGCGGATTCTAGGGGGTCGCGGCCGGAATGTCATTCGCGCGCGAGCGGGGCTTGTGCTCGATCGCCTCCGGCTTCCAGGCAGCGCTCCGGTAAACTAGATCCTTTTCCGAGCCGGATGTGCGCATGCGCTTCCAGGGCACCGACACTTACATCGCCACCGACGACCTGAAGCTCGCGGTGAACGCGGCGCTCGCGCTGGAGCGCCCGCTGCTGATCAAAGGCGAACCGGGCACCGGCAAGACACTTCTCGCCGAGGAGGTCGCGCGCTCGATCGGCCGACCGCTGTTCCAGTGGCACATCAAGTCCACCACCAAGGCGCAGCAGGGGCTCTACGAATACGACGCCGTGTCGCGGCTGCGCGATTCGCAGCTCGGCGACTCTCACGTCGCGGACATCGCGCACTACATCAAGCACGGGGTGCTCTGGGAGGCGTTCCAGAGCGAACAGCCCGCGGTCGTGCTGATCGATGAAATCGACAAGGCGGACATCGAATTTCCCAACGACCTGCTGCGCGAACTCGACCGGATGGAGTTCCACGTCTACGAGACGCAGCAGACGGTCCAGGCCCGGTACCGACCGCTGGTGGTGATCACCAGCAACAACGAGAAGGAGCTGCCGGACGCGTTCCTGCGCCGCTGTTTCTTCCACTACATCCGCTTCCCGGACCGCGAGACGATGACGCGCATCGTCGATGTCCACTTTCCGGGCCTGAAGAAGGAACTGCTGAGCGAGGCGCTGGAGGTGTTCTTCGGACTGCGCGAAGTACCCGGACTCAAGAAGAAGCCGTCGACCTCGGAACTGCTCGACTGGCTGAAACTCCTGCTCGCCGAGGACATACCGCTCGAGGCGCTGCGCAGTGCGGACCGGAAGGCGTTCATCCCGCCGCTGCATGGGGCGCTGCTCAAGAACGAGCAGGACGTGCACCTGTTCGAGCGCGTCGTATTCATGGCGCGCGCCGGACGCTAGCCGTTCGTCGCGATGACGCGGTTCATCGAGCCGGTCACGCTGGCCGGCGAGCACGCGACACTGTCGCCGCTGGAGCATGCGCACGAGGATGCACTCGCGGCGGCCGCGCAGGACGGCGAACTCTGGCAACTCTGGTACACGTCGGTACCCGCGCCCGAACGCGTGCGCGACTACGTCGCGACGGCATTGCGCCAGCGCGAACATGACGAAGCGATGCCGTTCGTCGTGCGCGACAACGCGAGCGGGCAGATCGTCGGGTGCACGCGGTACCTTAACGTGGTCGCCGAGAATCGCCGCCTCGAGATCGGCCACACCTGGTACGCGAAACGTGCGCAACGAAGCGCCATTAACACCGAGTGCAAGCTGCTCCTGCTAACGCACGCCTTCGAAGCGCTTGGCTGCATCGCGGTCGAGTTCAGGACCAGCTGGTTCAACCATGCCTCGCGGCGCGCGATCGAGCGGCTGGGCGCCAAGCAGGACGGCGTGCTGCGTAATCACATAATCATGCCCGACGGCACGCTGCGGGACACCGTCGTCTTCAGCATCATCGCAGGCGAGTGGCCCGCGGTACGTCGCCATCTGCGTCATCAGCTGCAGCGGCCGCGCTAGCTGGCGTTCACGTCGAGCGGGCTTCGCACGCCGCGTCCGCCGCGGTTCAGCACGTGGGTGTAGATCATGGTGGTGCTGACATCGGCGTGGCCGAGCAGCTCCTGGATGGTGCGGATGTCGTAGCCGGATTCCAGAAGATGCGTGGCGAATGAGTGCCGCAGCGTGTGCGGCGTCGCCGGCTTGGCAATTCTGGCACTCCGCACCGCGTTTTTCATCGCGCGCTGGAACACCTGGTCGCTCAGATGGTGTCGACGCTCGGTCCGGTCGCGCGGATCGATCGAGCGGGCATCGGCCGGAAAGACGTATTGCCAGCCCCACTCGCGCGCCGCGCCCGGATACTTGCGGTCGAGGGCGAACGGCAGCCACACAGCACCGAACCCGTCGGCCAGGTCGCCACGATGCAGCTCGTGCGCGTGGGCGATCTGGTCGCGAAGCGGCGCTATCAGGCGGATTGGGAGCATCGTCACGCGATCCTTGTTGCCCTTGCCATCGCGCACTAGGATCTCGCGCCGTGAAAACTCGACATCCTTCACGCGCAGGCGCATCGCCTCCATGATCCGCAGCCCCGTGCCGTACAGCAGCGCGCCGACCAGCCGGTGCACGCCGTCGAGGCGGGCAAGCATCTGAGCGACTTCCTCGCGCGTGAGCACGACCGGTAGTCGTGCCGACGCCTTGGCGGGCTGGACGCCGTCGAGCCATGGCAGCTCGGTGCCCAGCACTTCCTTGTACAGAAAGAGCAGCGCGCTCCTGGCCTGGTTCTGTGTCGACGCGGCTACGCGCCGCTGGACCGCCAGCGACGTCAGGAACGCCTCCACCTCCTCCGCGCCGAGCCCGGACGGGTGCCGCTTGCCATGGAAAATGATGAAGCGTCTAATCCAGTCGCAATACGCCTGCTCGGTGCGGATGCTGTAATGCTTGAGCCGGATCCTGTTGCGGACCCGGTCGAGCAGCGAAACCGGCGGAACCGCCGCCATCGAACCCGGCCTTTCGGCCCCCGAATGTAAATCAAGAGCCTTGATTCTCCGCAACTTCCCGCAGCCGCCCCAT
>JBKKAZ010000293.1:0-10385 GCA_046714435.1 Casimicrobiaceae bacterium | reverse complement strand
GCACCGGGACATTCTTGCAACCGCGCTGAATGTGCGGCCTCCGGATACACTGGCGCGTCTGATCCCTGATCCCTGAATGCCCCATTCAATCTCCGAGCTGGCGAAGGAGTTCGCGCTTACCACGCGCGCGATCCGGTTCTACGAGGATTGCGGCCTGCTGTCGCCTCAGCGCAAGGGAAGCGCGCGCGTCTACGGCGAGCGGGAGCGGGTGCGCATCAAGCTGATCTTGCGCGGCAAGCGACTCGGTCTGTCGCTCGCCGAGATCGGCGAACTGCTCGATTTGTACGAGGTCGCTCGCAACGAGCGCGCACAGCTCTCCAAGTTCCTGCTGATTCTGTCCGAGCGCAGGGCACGGCTGCTGCAGCAGAAGGAGGACATCGATGCGACTCTTGCCGAGATCGACGGCGTGGAGCGCGAGTGCCGCCGGCGGTTGAAGGAACCCCCGCCCGCGGCGGCGCCGCGCGTTGTTGGCGCGAAGGTCAAGAGTTGACGTTTACGTAAACGTAACTCAAAATCGATAGTCCGCGATCGCAACGGCCGAAAGCGCGCATGGAGACCGTTGCGTCGCACCCATGATGAACAACGAACCCGCAGCCTTTGTCCCGTCCGATCCCGCCTTCGCGCAGCGGGTGAGGGACAGCTTCGAGCGGCAAGGTGCGATGCACACGATCTGCGCGAAGTTGACCGCGCTGGCCCCCGGGTACTGCGCGATCGAGCTGGTCCCGCGGCCTGCGGTGTCGCAGCAACACGGCTACGTCCACGCCGGCATCGTGGCGGCGATCGTCGATTCGGCGGGTGGCTACGCGGGGTTCACCTTGTTTCCCGCCGATGCCTCCGTCCTGACGGTGGAATTCAAGCTGAACCTCGTAGCGCCGGCGAAGGGCGAGCGCCTGGTGGCGGAAGGGTTCGTTGTGAAGCACGGCCGCACGCTGACGATCACCCGCGGCGAGGTCCACGGCGTCGAGGGTGGGCGGCGCACGCTGGTCGCGCTGATGCAGCAGACGTTGATGACGATGCACGGTCGGCCGGACACGGCTTCTGGATCCAATCGATAGCGGCGCACTGCGAGGTCGCACATGGTCGACATTCCCACGATCGATTTCGATCTTCCCGAGGAAATCGGGATGCTGCGGGACAGCGTACGCGCCTTCGCGCAGGAGCAGATCGCCCCGCGCGCGGCGGACATCGACCGCGACAACGCGTTTCCTGCGGACCTGTGGCGCAAGATGGGCGATGTCGGCCTGCTCGGCATCACCGTCGAAGAAGACTACGGTGGCGCGGCGCTGGGCTATCTCGCACACGTCATCGCAATGGAGGAGATCTCGCGCGCGTCCGGATCGGTCGGCCTGTCGTATGGCGCGCACTCGAACCTGTGCGTCAACCAGATCCGGCGCAACGGTAGCGAGGCACAGAAGCGCAAGTACCTGCCAAAGCTGGTGTCGGGCGAGCACGTGGGGGCGCTCGCGATGAGCGAGCCGGGAGCAGGGTCCGATGTCGTGTCGATGCGCTTGAAGGCCGCGCGGCGGGACGACCACTACGTGCTGAACGGCAGCAAGATGTGGATCACCAACGGGCCCGATGCGAGTACGCTGGTCGTCTATGCGAAGAGCGACCCGCAAGCGGGTGCGCGCGGCATCACGGCGTTCATCGTCGAGCGAGGCATGAAGGGCTTTTCGACGGCGCAGAAGCTCGACAAGCTCGGCATGCGCGGCAGCAACACCTGCGAGTTGGTGTTCACCGACTGCGAAGTGCCGGCGAGCCACGTGCTCGGCGAGGAGGGCCGCGGGGCGGGCATCCTGATGAGCGGGCTCGACTACGAGCGCGCCGTGCTCGCTGGTGGTCCGCTGGGCCTGATGGCGGCGGCGCTCGATGTCGTGGTTCCCTACCTCCACGAGCGCCGCCAGTTCGGCCAGCCGATCGGGGAGTTCCAGCTGATGCAGGGCAAGCTCGCGGACATGTACACGACGCTGAGCTGGTGCCGTGCCTACGTCTACGCTGTTGCGAAGGCGCTTGATCGAGGCCATGCGGGCAGCGCGGCGCGCAAGGACGCCGCCGGCGCCATTCTCTGCGCGGCCGAAAAGGCCACCTGGATGGCCGGCGAGGCAATCCAGTGCCTCGGCGGCAGCGGCTACAGCAACGACTACCCGGCCGGCCGGCTTTGGCGCGACGCGAAGCTGTACGAAATCGGTGCCGGCACTTCGGAAATACGCCGCATGCTCATCGGGCGGGAACTGTTCAATGAAACGAAGTGAACGAGTGAACAAGTGAACAAGTGAACGAGTGAATGAACGCGCGCTTTACCCGTTCACCCATTCACCTGTTCACTGTTTCACTTCGAGGACACGAGACATGCTGAACGACCCCATTGTCATCGTAGGCGCCGCGCGCACGCCGATGGGCGCGCTGCAGGGCGACTTCGCGGCGCTGTCCGCAAGCGACCTCGGCGCGGTGGCGATCAAGGCCGCCGTCGAGCGCGCGGGAATCCGGCCCGAGGATGTCGACGAAGTGATCATGGGCAACGTGCTGCCGGCCGGACAGGGCCAGGCGCCCGCGCGGCAGGCGGCGATCAAGGCCGGGCTGCCGCTTTCGACCGGTGCCACGACCGTCAACAAGATGTGCGGCTCGGCGATGAAGGCCGCGATGCTGGCGCACGACCTGCTCGCCGCGGGGACCAACCAGGTGATGGTTGCCGGCGGCATGGAGTCGATGAGCAACGCGCCCTACCTGTTGCCAAAAGCGCGGACCGGCTATCGCATGGGCCACCAGGGCGTGCTGGACCATATGTTTCTCGACGGGCTCGAGGACGCGTACGACAAGGGCCGGCTGATGGGCACCTACGCCGAGGAGTGCGCGAGCGATTTCGGCTTTACCCGCGAAGCGCAGGACCAGTTCGCCCTCGCGTCGCTGTCACGGGCGCTTGCCGCCAACGACGACGGGACCTTTGCGTGGGAAATCGCGCCGGTCACGACTGCCGGACGCAAGGGCGAGATCAGGATCGACAAGGACGAGCAGCCGGCCAAGGCGATGCCCGACAAGATCCCGTCGCTCAAGCCCGCGTTCCGCAAGGACGGTACGGTCACGGCGGCGAATTCGAGTTCGATATCCGACGGCGCTGCGGCGCTGGTGATGATGCGCCGGTCGACCGCGGAAGCGCGCGGACTCAAGCCGCTGGCGATCGTGATCGGGCACGCGACACATTCGCAGGAGCCCGGCAAATTCACCACCGCGCCGGTCGGCGCCATCGACAAGCTCCTGAAAAAGATCGGCTGGACCACCGCCGACGTCGATCTCTACGAGATCAACGAGGCGTTCGCCGTCGTAACCATGGCGGCGATGCGCGAGCACGCGCTTGCGCACGACCGGGTCAACGTGCACGGTGGCGCCTGCGCGCTGGGTCATCCGATCGGTGCCTCGGGCGCGCGGATCCTGGTGACTCTGCTGGGCGCGCTGCGCAAGCACGGCAAGCGTCGCGGGGTCGCGGCGCTGTGCATCGGCGGCGGCGAGGCCACCGCGATGGCGATCGAGACACCGTGACCGGATGCTGCTAAGCGACGAGCAGAGGCTGATTCGGGACACGCTGCGTGCCTTCGCGCGCGAGCGGCTGGCGCCGAACGCCGCACGCTGGGATCGAGAGAGCCATTTCCCGCGCGAGGAACTCGCAGAACTTGGCGCGCTCGGCGCTCTGGGCATGGTCGTGCCCGAGGCCTGGGAGGGCGGCGGCGCCGACTACGTATCGCTCGCGCTCGCGCTGGAGGAAATCGCGGCAGGCGACGGTGCGACCTCCACCGTCGTCTCGGTGCAGAACGCGGTGGTCTGCGGTCCGATCCTGGCATTCGGCAGCGACGAGCAGAAGCAGCGCTACTTGAGGCCGCTCGCCTCTGGACGCAAGCTCGGTTGCTTCTGCCTGAGCGAGCCCGCGGCGGGTTCGGACGCCGGCGCCATCGCGACGCGCGCCCAACGCCAGGGCGGGGCCTACGTCCTCAATGGCGTCAAGCAATTCGTCACCACCGGCCTGAATGCGGAGGTGGCGATCGTGTTCGCGGTGACGGACAAGTCCGCGGGCAAGAAGGGCATCTCGGCGTTCATCGTCGAAACTTCGACGCCGGGTTACAAGGTCGCGCGGTGCGAGGAGAAGACCGGCCAGCGGGCGTCGGACACCGCGCAGATCGTGTTCGAGCAATGCGAGGTGCCCGCGGAGAACCTGCTGGGCGCCGAAGGCGGCGGCTATCGTGTCGCGCTCGCGAATCTTGAGGCCGGCAGGATCGGCATCGCGGCGCAGGCCGTCGGCATGGCGAGGTCCGCGTACGAGGCCGCGCTGGCCTACGGGCGCGACCGGCAGAGCTTCGGCAAGCCGATCATCGAGCATCAGGCCGTCGCGTTCCGGCTCGCGGACATGGCGACGCAGATCGAGGCCGCGCGCCAGTTGGTCCTGCACGCGGCGAGCCTGCGCGATGCCGGCAGCGACTGTCTCAAGGAGGCTTCGATGGCGAAGCTGTTCGCGTCGGAAATGGCCGAGCGCGTGTGCTCGGATGCGATCCAGATCCACGGCGGTTACGGCTACCTCGCCGACTTTCCGGTCGAGCGCATCTGGCGCGACGCGCGGGTGTGCCAGATCTACGAGGGGACCAGCGACATCCAGCGCCTGGTGATCGGGCGCGCACTGTGAGCTTGCCCATGCCCAAACCGATCGACTTCTATTTCGACTTTTCGTCACCCTACGGCTGCCTCGCCGCCGAGCTGATCGAGGCACTCGCGCAGCGTCACGCCCGTGAAGTCCGCTGGCACCCGATTCTGCTCGGTGTGGTCTTCAAGGCCACCGGCATGACGCCGCTCACCGAAGTGCCCCTCAAGGGCGAGTATTCGAAGCGTGACATGCCGCGCAGTGCGCGCTTCCACAGCATCGCCGGGTTCCGGATGCCGAGCCACTTCCCGATCGCTACCCAGGTGCCGGCGCGCATTGTGCTCAAGGTGCGGCAGCAGGACCCCGCGCGGGTTGCTGCGGTGGTGAAGGCGCTCTACCGCGCCTATTTTTTCGACGACATCGACATTTCCGATGCGGACACAGCGGCGGCGATTGCCGCCCGGTCCGGTGGCGACGCGGCCGGGTTCCGCGCCGCGGTCGACGACCCGGCCATCAAGGACGCGCTAAGGCAGGAAGTCGCGGAGGCGATCACGGCCGGGGTGTTCGGCTCGCCGTTCATCGTCGTCGACGGCGAGCCGTTCTGGGGCATCGACCGCTTCCCGCAGATCGAGCGCTGGCTCTCGTCTGGCGGATTCTGACCAGGTTACGCGGCATGGCCGAGTACACGCTGCACTGCTTCGCCCAGTCCGGCAACGCCTACAAGCCGGCATTGCTGCTTCAGCTCGCGGGCGCGGATTGGGCGCCTCGCTTTGTCGACTATTTCGGCGGCGAGACGCGTACGCCGGCCTATCGGGCGATCAACGTGATGGGCGAGGTTCCGGTGCTCGAGCATGCGGGATGGAAGCTTTCCCAGTCGGGCGTGATCCTCGACTACCTGGCGGAGCGCTTTCCGCAATTCGCCGCGCACGGCGAGAGTGAGCGGCGTGAGACGCTGCGCTGGTTGCTGTTCGACAATCACAAACTGACCAGTTACACGGCGACCTATCGCTTCCTGCGAACTTTCGTCGACCAGCCGGAGCCCGCGGTGCTCGCCGAGTTCCGGAAGCGTGCGGAAACCGCATGGGGGGTGCTGAATTCGCACCTGATCGGCCGTCGTTTCGTGGTCGGTGACCGCCTGACGATCGCGGATCTGTCGCTGTGCGGCTACCTATTCTGGAGCGACGAGATCGGGGTAGACTGGACGGCGACGCATCCCGCGATCGCCGAGTGGCTCGATCGTATCCAGCACACGCCGCGCTGGGTTGCGCCGTACCAGCTGATGCCGGGCCATCCGCTGCCCGGCCGCGCCTGACGTTTCCTTCGACACCCATCGACGTGCTCGGCGTCCACGACCTCCCGCTGTTCATCGCAGCCGGGCTGCTGCTGAACCTGACGCCCGGTCCCGACATGGCATACATCGCGGCCCGCGCCGCCGCGGGCGGATTCCGCGCCGGTGCGTCGGCGACGCTGGGTATTACCGCGGGCTGTGTCGTGCACACGCTTGCGGCCGCGGCAGGGCTTTCCGTGCTGCTCGCCACATCGGCAGCCGCCTTCACGGTGGTGAAGCTGTGCGGAGCGGCCTACCTTCTGTACCTCGGCATTGGATTGCTGCTGGGAAGCTTGCGCGCTCGCGAGTCCACCGCAGTTTCGCCGACGGCTGCGGCGCTGCCGGAATCGAAGCGCGCCGCGCAGATTTTCCGCGAGGCGCTGGTCATCAACCTGCTCAACCCCAAGGTGGCGCTGTTCTTCCTCGCGTTCCTGCCGCAATTCATCGACGCCGATGCGCCAAGCCGCGCGCTCATCTTCGTCTTCCTCGGCACGCTGTTCAACTTCAACAGCCTGTTCGTGAATCTGCCTCTCGCCTGGCTCGCCGCCGCGGCGGGTCGAAGGGGCCGCGCCAGTGCGCGCGTCACGCGGGTGCTGCACGGGGCCGTTGGCGCGATGTTCATCCTGCTCGCGGCTCGCCTCGCCGCGCTCGAACGCGGTTGAGCAGGAGGACGGATCCGTGCCAACGATCGAGTCGAAGCTCAATCCACGCGGCGCTGCGTTCGTGGCGAATCGCGACGCAATGCAAGCGCAGGTCGCGGATTTGCGCGACAAGGTTGCCGCCATCGAGGCCGGCGGCGGCGACTCGGCGCGGGCGAAGCACGTCGCGCGCGGCAAGCTGCTGCCGCGCGACCGGGTCCGGGCGCTGCTCGACCCGGGTAGCCCGTTCCTTGAGCTGTCGCAGCTCGCCGCCCACGGCATGTACGACGACAACATCGCCGCGGGGGGGATCATCACCGGGGTTGGCCGGGTGTCCGGCCGCGAGTGCGTGATCGTCTGCAACG
Organism: Casimicrobiaceae bacterium; assembly: GCA_046714435.1. GTDB lineage: Bacteria > Pseudomonadota > Gammaproteobacteria > Burkholderiales > Casimicrobiaceae > VBCG01. Next base: position 3,434 of record JBKKAZ010000293.1, on the reverse strand, counting down.
ACGCAACGGTGAAGGGTGGCACCTATTACCCGATCACGGTCAAGAAACACCTGCGAGCGCAGGAGATCGCGCACGAGAACAACCTGCCCTGCATCTACCTGGTCGACTCGGGCGGCGCGAACCTGCCGAACCAGACCGAGGTGTTCCCCGACCGCGACCACTTCGGACGCATTTTCTACAACCAGGCGATGATGTCCGCGGAAGGCATCCCGCAGGTTGCCGTGGTGATGGGCTCCTGCACCGCGGGAGGCGCCTACGTCCCGGCGATGTCGGACGAGTCGATCATCGTGCGCGAGCAGGGGACGATCTTCCTCGCGGGCCCGCCGCTGGTGAAGGCAGCGACCGGCGAGATCGTGAGCGCGGAGGAACTCGGTGGCGCGGACGTGCACACGCGCGTGTCCGGGGTGGCCGACCATTTCGCGTTGAACGACCACCACGCGCTCGGCATCGCCCGGCGCATCATCGGCAATCTCAACCGCCCCAAGCGCATGCTGGCGGAGGTCGCTGCGCCGGTCGCCCCGCGCTACCCGGCCGAGGAACTCTACGGCGTCATCAATGCCGACACTCGCAAGCCCTACGACGTGCACGAAGTCATTGCGCGTATCGTCGACGCCAGCGAGCTCGACGAGTTCAAGGCCCGCTACGGCGCGACGCTGGTCACCGGGTTCGCGCGGATCGCCGGCTATCCGGTCGGCATCGTCGCCAGCAACGGCGTGCTGTACTCCGAATCGGCCCAGAAGGGCGCCCACTTCATCGAGCTATGCGCGCAGCGCGGCACGCCGCTGGTGTTCCTGCAGAACATCACCGGGTTCATGGTCGGCAAGAAGTACGAGGCGGGCGGCATCGCGAAGGACGGCGCGAAGATGGTGATGGCGGTGGCGTGCGCGCTGGTGCCGAAGTTCACCGTCATCATCGGCGGCAGCTACGGCGCGGGCAACTACGGCATGTGCGGTCGGGCCTACAACCCGCGCTTCCTGTGGATGTGGCCGAACGCGCGGATTTCGGTGATGGGCGGCGAGCAGGCGGCGGCCGTGCTCGCGACCGTGCGCCGCGACGCGATCGAGGCGAAGGGCGGCAGCTGGAGCCGCGAAGACGAGGAGCAGTTCAAGACACCGATCCGCGCCCAGTACCAGCGCGAGGGCCATCCTTACTACGCCAGCGCACGTATCTGGGACGATGGCGTCATAGATCCCGTGGATACCCGCCGTGTGCTGGCACTCGGCCTTTCTGTCGCACTCAACCGGCCGCCCGCGCCCACGCGCTTCGGTGTTTTCCGCATGTAGCCTCCGAGACCATGACCCAAAAAAAGTCCCCCCAGTCCCATCCGCCGCTGCCGGTGTTCGGCGCCATCGATCTCGCCGTTCGCAACGGCGTGGCGCTGTTGACGCTCAACCGCCCGGATCGGCACAACGCCTTCGACGAGACGATGATCAAGGAACTGACGCAGGCGCTGGGCATTGTCGAAGCCGCGCCCGAGGTTCGCGCGGTCATCCTGCTCGGCGCGGGAGCGAGTTTTTGCGCCGGAGCCGACCTCGCGTGGATGAAGCGAATGGCCGCCTCCAGCCAAACGAAAAATGTCGCGGACGCTCGAGCAATGGCCCGGCTGCTGCAGGCGCTTGTCAACCTTGGCAAGCCCACGATCGCCCGCGTGCACGGTCCCGCCTACGGCGGGGGCGTCGGACTGGTTGCCTGTTGCGACATCGCGATCGCGTCACATGAGGCAAGCTTCGCGCTCTCCGAGGCCAAAGTCGGTTTGATTCCGGCGACCATCGGCCCCTACGTGATCGAGGCGATCGGCGCCCGCAACGCCCGCCGCTATTTTCTGACTGCGGAGCGCTTCGATTCCGCCGAGGCCTACCGGATCGGCCTCGTGCACGATCTGGTCGCGACGGTCGAGGCGCTCGACGAGCGGATCAACGAGTTGCTCGGATCGTTGCTGCTCGCCGGACCCAACGCGCAGGCCGCCGCCAAGGCGCTGGTGCACGCTGTCTCGAATCGGCCCGTCGACGATACGGTCGTCGCCTATACCGCCGAGTGCATCGCAGCAGTGCGGGCATCCGACGAAGGACGCGAGGGCATCGCCGCGTTTCTGTCGCGCCGGCAGCCCGCGTGGGTGCCCGAATCGCTGCGCAAGAGCAAGTCCAAGCGCTAGCGTGTAGCGATGAACGTCGCTGGCTCGTTCGATACGCTGCAACTGGTCGCGCTCGCGGACCCGTCGGCGTTGCCGCAGCTCCATCGCCCGTGATGTTCGACAAGATCCTGATCGCGAATCGAGGCGAGATCGCGGTTCGTGTCGCGCGCACCGCGCGCCGCCTCGGCGTGCGCACGGTGGCCGTGTTCTCGGACGCCGACGCGAAGGCGCTGCACGTGGAGGCCTGCGACCAGGCGTTCCGGCTCGGTCCCGCCGCGCCGCGCGAAAGCTACCTCGATGGCGGCAAGATCATCGCGATCGCGCGTGCCAGCGGCGCGCAGGCGATCCATCCGGGCTACGGCTTCCTTTCCGAGAACCAGGCGTTCGCCGCGGCGTGCGCGCAGGCCGGACTCGCTTTCATCGGTCCGCCGCCGCAGGCGATCGCCGCAATGGGCTCGAAGTCCGCGGCGAAGTCGATCATGGCAAAGGCCCGGGTTCCACTGGTGCCCGGCTATCACGGCGAGGACCAGGATGCCGGGCTGCTTGCGCGCGAGGCGGCGAAAATCGGCTACCCGGTGCTGATCAAGCCAGTCGCCGGCGGCGGCGGCAAGGGCATGAAGATCGTGCAGCGCGAAGGCGAGTTCGCGGCCGCGCTCGCGTCCGCGCAGCGCGAGGCCAAGGCAAGCTTCGGCGACGATCGCGTGCTGATCGAACGCTACCTGAGCTCGCCGCGTCACATCGAGATCCAGGTGTTCGCCGACACCCACGGCAACACGGTGCATCTGTTCGAACGCGACTGCTCGGTGCAGCGCCGGCATCAGAAAGTGCTCGAGGAAGCACCGGCGCCCGGAATGTCCCCAGAACGGCGCCGAGCGATGGGGGAGGCGGCGATCGCGGCGGCGAAGGCGATCGGCTACGTGGGCGCCGGCACCGTCGAATTCATCGCGGAGGCCGGCGGCGCGTTCTACTTCATGGAGATGAACACGCGGCTGCAGGTCGAGCATCCGGTGACCGAAATGATCACGCGCCTCGACCTGGTCGAATGGCAGCTTCGCGTCGCGGCCGGAGAGCGCATGCCGCTGTCGCAGGGGGAACTCGCGATCGGCGGCCATGCGATAGAGGCCCGAATCTACGCGGAGGACCCGCTGAACAACTTCCTGCCTTCGGTCGGGCGGATCACGCACCTGTCGATGCCGGACGCGATCTCGTTTGCGTTCAACGCCAGCGGCGACGCACGCAGCGACCCGGCGCCCGTACGCATCGATTCCGGCGTCCGCGCAGGCGACGAGATCAGCCAGTACTA
>JBKKAZ010000292.1:0-16391 GCA_046714435.1 Casimicrobiaceae bacterium | reverse complement strand
CGCCGATTGCGGCTTGCGACATGGACACCCTCGTTCTAGTGAGCTTGCCTTCGACGCGCGCGCCGGTCGATCGGATACAGCCTTTCGACAGCACGCCCGCTACCCGGGAATTTCGTTGTCTCCCGGTCCGTTGTTGCGCCGGCGGACCGGGACCACCACCTATGACAACTGCATAGCAAGGTTGCATGACGCTCGCATAATTTGCAATGGTGACCGGCCACCATTCGTCGGCTCGGCGCCAGAACCGGTGCCCCCGCCCCCTCACGAGCGGTTGCAAGCCGTGCACGCGCCCAGCATGAACATGTTCAGTTTGTCATGTGTTCCTCGCTGCCACGCCAAACCGCGATGTAAGCCCAACTCGGTTGACCGCCGCATGGCACCGATGACGTTACATGAGTTGGAAATATCGCTGTCCACCGCGCGACACAAATTCGTGCTTGACTTCAAGTCATCTCTAATTCGTGTTGATTTATAAAACCTTATCGTGATGGAAATGATCGCGCAGCCGCGAGACCAGATATGACGCTGGCCGATAAATGGCTGGGATGGGTTCCTGATCGTCGATCGAACGATCGTCCGTCGAAATGTCGACGACAATCCGTGCCGGGATTTCGAGGTCACCGACCCCGGCGGGACCGGTAGGTCGACGGATTCCGCCGTCGCCCGGCGAGCGCGGCGCTAGCCGCGGGGCTTCTTTCGCGCTCTGGGGTGCGCGGCGTCGTAGGCCTTCGCCAGGTACTGGTAGTCGAGGTGGGTATAGACCTGTGTGCTGGCGATCGAGGCGTGGCCCAACAGCTCCTGAACCGCCCGAAGGTCGCCCGACGACTGCAGCAGGTGCGAGGCGAACGAGTGCCGCAGCATGTGCGGGTGCACGTGACGCGCGAGGCCCTGCTTCACCGCCCACTGTGCGAGCCGGCTCTCGATCGCACGAGTGGAAAGCCTGGCGCCGCCGCGGCCGACAAACAGCGCGCGCTCGCCCCCGCCGACCAACGCCGCGCGCGACTCGAGCCAGGCCTTGATCGCGGCCCGCGCCAGCGCACCCACCGGAACCATCCGCTCCTTCGAGCCCTTGCCCAGCACGCGCACTTCGCCCTGGGAGAGATCGAGGCGCTCGCAGTCGAGCCCCGCGAGTTCGGCGAGTCGCAGGCCGGACGAATAGGCAAGCTCGAACAAGGCGCGATCTCGCCGGGAGAGCGGGTCTTCGCCGGCAATCGCCACCAGCTTTGCCGCCTCGTCGGGACTGAGCACGGCAGGCAGGCCGCGCGCCGACTTCGGCGCCTTCAGGCCAGCGCAGGGATCCTCGGAGCAGTCGGGCTCGCGCTCGATCAAGAATCGATAGAACGCGCGCCAGGCGGAGAGCACGCGCGCAAGGCTGCGCCCGGACAACCCGCGACCGTGCAGCGTGGCGACGAATCGGGCGAGTTCGGCGCGCTTCAAGCCCGCGAGGTCGCGCTCGCCGGCGAGTGTCGCCAGCAGCCCGACATCGCGCAGGTAGGCGCTTCGCGTATTGGTGGCTGCGGTGGCAAGATGCCGCGCGAAAGCGTGCACGCGCGCCACGTTGGCCTCGGTCAGGGCTGCCGCCGCTCGCGGCATCGGAGGATCACATTCCCGGCAGGAAGCGCGCGATCGCGATGCTGGAAAGCTCCGCGAGGCGGGTCAGGTAGACGGTCCCGATGCCGGAGCGGAAGCGCTGCGCGTCGGGGCTCGCGAGCACCAGCAATCCGAAGGTGTTCGCCGTGCGGAGCGGCATAAACGCGAACGACGCCGGCGCTTCGCCGCCTTCGAACCAGTCGCGCGACTCGGCCACCGCGTCCGATCCGCAATACGGGGCGTCGATCCCCTCCGCGTACTCGCGCACTTCGGCGGACGCTGCGGCGAGTTCGGGAAGATAGGACTGCTCGGGCACGCGGCCCCAGAGGCGAACGGCGACCAGCGGCACGCCGAAATCCTCGCGCAGGCTGTGGTAGAGCACGGCCAGCGTGGTTTCGAGGTCGGGCGCCGAAAACGAAGCCAGCGTGGACCGATGCAGCCGCTCCGCGGTCGCGTCGTTCTCGCTGCCGAAACGGATCAGCTCGGCGAGCTTGCCCGACAGCTCGGTGTTTTTCTCCCGCAGCGTGAAGATCTGCCGCTCCGCGATCGGGATCGCGTGCCCGCCGTGCGGATGCGGTACGAAGATCTCCGCGATCTCGTCGGCGTGGTCCTCGAAGAAATTCGGATTCTCCCGGAGGTACCGGGCGACGTCGCGGGCATCCATTCGGTCGGTTGCTTCCTCTGTGCTGGCCTGTCGGTCCATCGCGCTCGCGCGCCTCGCTTCAGTGAATCGTCCAAGTGCCTTCGAACACGATCGTCGCCGGTCCCTTCAGCAACACCGGAGCCCCCGGACCGTCCCAGCGGATCGTGAGCACGCCTCCCCGCGTCTGAACGCGCACGCTGCGTTCGGCGAGGCCGCGCCGGATGCCCGCGACCACCGCCGCGCAGGCTCCGGTGCCGCAGGAAAGCGTTTCGCCCGCACCGCGCTCGTACACGCGCAGGCGCATGGTAGCGCGATCGAGCCACTGCATGTATCCGGCGTTCACGCCCTGCGGGAAGCGCTGATGGCGCTCGATCAGGGGACCTTGGGTCGCGACCGGCGCATCGTCGACGTCGTCGACGAGCTGGACTGCGTGCGGGTTGCCCATCGACAGCGCGGAAATCGAGACGACCTCCCCGCCGACCTCGAGCGGCTCCTGAATCGCGCCCGTACCGCCAATGAACGGCAGCGCTCGCGGATCGAATCGGGGTTCCCCCATGTCGACGCTGACCTCGCCGTCCTCCTCGAGCCTCGGCACGATGACGCCGGAGCGGGTCTCGACGCGGATCTCGCGCCGGTTCGCGAGGCCGCGCGCATGCACGAACACTAGGAAGCAGCGCGCGCCGTTGCCGCACTGTTCGACCTCGCCGCCGTCGGCGTTGAATATCCGGTAACCGAAATCCACGCCCGCGCGCGGGGGCGGCTCGACGACCAGCAGCTGGTCGCAGCCGACGCCGAAGCGACGGTCGGCGAGCAGGCGGACCTGCGCCGGCGACAGCGTGAACGGCGTGCGAGTCGCGTCGACGACGACGAAGTCGTTTCCCGCTCCCTGCATCTTGGTGAACGCGAGCGTCGTCACGCGTGGACGGGGTCGGAGAAGTAACCGCGTATTAAACGAGGGTGTCTCATTCCGAGGGACGTGGAATCCGCCATTCGCATCCTGTAAGTAGCTGTGTCATTCCGAGGAACGAGGAATCTCCAGAGCGAAGCGTGGGATCCGCTTTTTCATCTTGCCGACCAGCAACAGCAGATCCTTCGCTTTGCTCTGGATGACACCCGTGGGCAGATCCCTCGACGAGCTCGGGATGACACCGGGGGGAGTATCCAAGCTCGGGATGACGCTGAAAAGTTGAGCGGCACTTCCATGGTCTGCTAGACGTTGAACCGGAAATGCACGACGTCGCCGTCGCGCACCACGTAATCCTTGCCTTCGAGCCGCATTTTCCCCGCCTCCTTCGCGCCCTGCTCGCCCTTCTGCGCGATGTAATCGTCCAAGCCGATCACCTCGGCGCGGATGAAGCCGCGCTCGAAGTCGGTATGGATCACGCCGGCGGCCTGCGGTGCGGTGTTGCCGGCGTGGATGGTCCACGCGCGGACCTCCTTCGGTCCCGCCGTGAAGTAGGTTTCCAGCCCCAGCAGCTTGTAGCCGGCGTGGATCACCCGGTCGAGCCCGGGCTCAGCGAGCCCCAGGTCGTCGAGGAACGCCTGCTTGTCGTCGCCGTCGAGGTCGGCGATCTCGCTCTCCAGCTTCGCGCATACCGGCACGACCGGGGCGCCCTCGCGTGCGGCGTGCGCCTCGACCGCCGTCAGCAGCGGGTTGTCGCGGAATCCGTTCTCGGCAACGTTCGCCACGTACATGGTCGGCTTCATGGTGAGCAGAAAGTAGGGTGCGAGGAGCGCACGTTCTTCCTTGCCAAGGTCGGCGGATCGCGCGGGTCGCGCCTGGTTCAGCACCGACCGCACCTTCTGCAGCGCGTCGTACACGCGCTTCGCCTCCTTGTCGCCGCCGGCACGCGCGAGCTTCTCGATCTTGACGATCTGCTTGTCCACCGAGGCGAGATCGGCGAGCGCCAGCTCGGTATCGATGGTCTCGATGTCCGACACCGGGTTCACGGCGCCGGTCACGTGCACGACATTGTCGTCGGCAAAGCAGCGGACCACATGCGCGATCGCGTCGGTCTCGCGGATGGTTGCAAGGAACTGGTTGCCGAGTCCCTCGCCCTTCGAGGCGCCCGCGACCAGCCCGGCGATGTCCAGGAACTCGACGGTCGCCGGGATCACCTTCTCCGGCTTGGCGATGGCGGCGAGCGCCGCCAGGCGCGGGTCGGGCACTTCAACGATCCCGAGGTTGGGCTCGATGGTGCAGAACGGATAGTTCTCCGCCGCGATCCCCGCCTTGGTAAGCGCGTTGAAGAGCGTCGACTTGCCGACGTTCGGCAGTCCCACGATGCCGCATCGAAGACTCATGTCGCATCTCTGGTGTGAAGCGCCGTCATCGCTCGCTCGAAGTCGCCTGCCGCCAGGCAGGGCCAGATGTCGAGCGAGTGGGCGACAGCGTCTTCGATGGCTCGGCGCTCGCCGGAGGTCGGCGGCTTCAGCACGTAGTCAACGACCTGCTGCTGCGAAAGCACGGAGTCGCGTGGATGGCCAATGCCCAGGCGCAGCCGCCAGAAGTCGGCCGTTCCGAGCTGCTCGCGCAGGTCCTTGAGACCGTTATGCCCCGCCACGCCGCCGCCGAACTTGAGCCTCGCATCGCCGGGCTCCAGATCGAGTTCGTCGTGGGCCACCAGCATCTCGTCGGGCGCGATATCGAAAAAACGGCCGAGTGCTGCCGCCGAGCGGCCGGAAACATTCATGTAGGTCGAGGGCTTGAGCAGGCGGATCGAGCCGCTGCGCGCCACCAGTCCGAGGAAGCGCGTCTGGGGCGCGAACGGAACCGCGAGCTGTGACGCGAGCGCATCCGCGAACCAGAATCCCGCGTTATGCCGCGTGCCCTCGTGCTCCCGTCCGGGATTGCCGAGTCCTACCACCAGTCGAATCGGTGCGCGCATGAGTATGCGGCGGCAGCCAGCGCGCCAACGAAAAGGCCCGCCTTGGTTTCGCCGGCGGGCCCTTCTCGCGCGCTGTGAGCTGTCGTCCTATTTCTTCCGGTCGTCCTTGCCGCCGCCTTTTTTCTTGTCGTCCTTGCCGCCTTCTTTCTTCTTTTCGTCGGTCTTCTCCGCGGCAACGGGCGCCGCTTCCGCTCCCGGCACCAGCGCAGCGGCCGCAGCAGCCGCAGCAGCCTCAGCGTCCTCGGCAGGGATCTCCTCGACCTCTTCCTTGACCTTCGGGATGATCGCGGTCGCAACCACCGGGTCCCGGCCGCGAGTGACCGCCACCACGCCTGCGGGGAGCTGGACCTCGGACACGTGAACCGACTTGCCGGCCTCGAGCGCGGACAGGTTGACCTCGATGAACTCGGGCAGATCCTTCGGCAGACAGGAGACGTCAATTTCGTTGGCGACGTGACTGATGATCGCGCCACCGGTCTTGATCGCAGGCGACTCCGCCTCGTTCACGAAGTGGAGCGGCACTTTCATGTGGATCTTCTTGTTCTCGTCGATGCGCTGGAAGTCGACGTGCAGGATCTGCGCGCGGAACGGATGCATCTGCACGTCGCGCAGCAGCACCCGTTGCGCGCTGCCGTCGAGCTTCATGGTCAGGATCGACGCGTGGAACGCCTCGGCCTTGAGCGCGTGGATCAGCGCGTTGTGATCGAGTTCGATAGGCGTCGGCGCGACGCCCGCGCCGTAGACGATGCCGGGCGCCTTGCCGGCGTGGCGCAGGCGCCGCGAGGCGCCGCGGCCTTCGCCGGCGCGGGGATAGGCGGTGAATTCGATGGCGGCCATGATGGATTCCTCGTTGTCTGCGGCCTTCCCTTCGCGGGCCCCGCGTGGTCCGCGGGCCGGACGGGTCGTCCGCTTGAATTGGCGACAGCTTTGCCCGGGCGGGCCGGCCCTGCAAAGCGGAAAAGCCTTGAATTATAACAGGGAAAAGGGGCTAGGGACTAGGATCTAGGGGCTCGGGAGCGTCGTGCTGGTGCAAACGGTCGTCGACGTCGGCACGCATCCCGGTTGTTCGCTACCGGCACATGCCTTCCACCACGCGACCGCTCCCGAGCCCCTAGTCCCTAACCCCTAGCCCCTGTCTTCACGGCATCAACTGCCCACCGTTCACCTCGATCACCTGTCCGGTCACGTAGCCGCACAGCGCGTCCGAGGCTAGGTAGACGAAAGTTCCGGCGCATTCCTCGGCGACGCCGAGCCGGCCCATCGGGACCGTAAGGCGCATGGTCTCGAGCATCTGCGGGGTCGAGTAGCGCTCGTGGAATGGCGTCGTAATCACGCCGGGCGACACGGCGTTGACCCGGATGTTCTCCGGCGCCAGTTCGCGCGCGATGCCTCGGGTAAACGTGCTGACGAAGCCTTTCGCCGAAGCGTACAGCGCGGCCCCCGGGCCGCCGCCGTGGCGTGCGGCGATCGAGGTCACGTTGATGATGCTGCCGCGCTTGGCGCGCCGCATGTGCGGCACCGCGGCCGACGTCGCGGCGACCAGCGAGCGCACGTTGAGGTTCACGATCTCGTCGAAGACCGCGTCGTCAATCGCGGCGACGAGGACGCGCTTCACCAGGCCGCCGGCGTTGTTGACCAGGATGTCGAGGCCGCCGAGCTTGGCGGCGGCTTCGTCGACGACACGCCTCGCCGCGGCGCTCGTTCGCAGGTCGCCGTTCACCAGGTGTGCTTCGCCGCCCGCCGCGCGTATCGCCGCGGCAACCGCCTCGGCCTGCTCGCGGCTCGCGTTGTAGTGGACCGCGACACGGCAGCCGTTGGCCGCGAACGCCTTTGCGACGGCCGCGCCGATGCCGGTCGACGCCCCGGTGACGAGGACGCGCTTGCCTGCAAGGTCGGGAGCGAAAGAAGTGCTCAAGGAGTACTCCTGTGTGAATGGGTTGTGCCGCTACTCGGTGAACAGGCTGGACACCGACTCTTCGTTGCTGATGCGGGTCATGGTTTCAGCCAGGAGCTGCGCGCAGGACAGCTGGCGAATCCTCGGGCAGGCCTGCGCTTCCGGTGAAAGCGGAATGGTGTCGGTGACGACCAGCTCGTCGATGTCCGAGGTGGCGATCCGCGGCACCGCACCACCGGACAACACCGGGTGCGTGCAGTAGGCGACAACCTTTACCGCACCGTGCTCCTTCAGCGCCGTCGCCGCCTTGCACAGCGTATTGGCCGTGTCGACGATGTCGTCCATGATCACGCAGGTGCGACCCGACACGTCGCCGATGATGTTCATCACCTCGGCGACGTTCGCCTTGGGTCGCCGCTTGTCGATGATCGCCAGGTCCGAGTCGAGGCGCTTGGCGATCGCGCGGGCGCGCACCACGCCGCCGACGTCCGGCGACACCACGAGCAGGCTGTCGTAGTTCTGCTTCCACAGGTCGCCGAGCAGGATCGGCGTCGCGTAGATGTTGTCGACTGGGATGTTGAAAAAACCCTGGATCTGGTCGGCGTGCAGGTCCATGGTCATCACCCGCTGCACGCCGATGGTCATCAGCATGTCGGCGACCACCTTCGCGCTGATCGCCACCCGCGCCGAGCGGGGACGCCGGTCCTGACGCGCGTAGCCGAAATAGGGAATCGCCGCGGTGATGCGCGCCGCCGACGCCCGTTTCAGCGCATCGACCATCACCAGCACTTCCATCAGGTTGTCGTTGGTCGGCGCGCAGGTCGATTGCAGGATGAAGACGTCGCGGCCGCGCACGTTCTCGAGCAGCTCGACCATCACCTCGCCGTCACTGAATTTGCCGACGACTACGCGGCCGAGGCTGATGTTCAGATGCCGGCAGACCGCCTGCGCGAGATTCGGGTTGGCGTTGCCCGTGAAGATGCGCATGCGTTCGTAGGGCATGGCGGATCGAAGTGCGCTTTAGGATTCGCGGAAGTGCCGGTCGCTTCAGACTAGAGAGAGCGGCAAGGCGGGTGAATTGGCTGGTGAGGTATGGATCGAACCTACGAATGCCGGAATCAAAATCCTGTGCCTTACCACTTGGCGACTCCCCAGCGGAAACCGTGTCCCGGCAAGCCTTGACGGCAGTTCGGGAAAAATCGGGATCCGCGCGGACCCGTTCGACGTCCAGTGTCCCGAGTCAGAAATTCGTTGTGCAAATTGGGCCAGTTCGCTCCCAGGCTTTGTTGCCCCCGCGCGGCAGGTGACCTACCTCGCCGCGCGGGTGCGTCGCGCCTGGAAGCGAACGCGGCCCACTTGCGCGAGCCCTTCTCGGGTGGCCAATATTCTTCAACGAATCCCTGACTCAGGACACTTGCTGCCCTCAACCGTAACTTGCGTCACCACTGCGCCAGCGGATGCCGCGCGAGTGTCCGGACCACGCGCCCTGCGCTGCCGTCGGGCAACGCCTGCAACGCGGTGCGGGCGGCATCCGCGCTTTCGCAAGCGGCGAATACGCAAGCCCCCGAGCCGGTCATCCGCACGTCCGCTACGCGAGAACCCAGAGCCTTGAGTGCACGGGCCACTTCCGGATGCCGGGATGCCGCGACCGGCTCGAGATCGTTATGGCCGTAACTCTCGGAAAAGACGCTCATTTTCGCCGACGGCGTCGAGCGTGTCAATTCGCGCGCGGCGAAGATGCCGGCGGTCGACACCGACGTCGGCGGCATCGCGATCGCAAGCCATTGCCGGGTCAGGGAAACAGGTTCGATGATCTCACCGATGCCCCGCACCACGGCGTTCTCGCCATGAACGAAAAACGGGACGTCCGCGCCGAGCGTCGCGCCCAATTTCGCGAGTTCGCTGCGCTCAAGGCCGCATCGCCAAAGCCGGTTCAGCGCCAGCAGCACGCTCGCCGCGTCGGAACTGCCGCCACCGAGGCCACCTCCGAGCGGAATGCGCTTGTCCACCGCGATCGCAACGCCTTCGGCCGTTCCGGTCGCCGACTTCAGCAACGCCGCGGCGCGAAGCGTGAGATCCGTTGCCGCGTCCACACCCGGCAGGTCGCGCGTACGCACGATCGCCCCGTCGCGACGACGCTCGAGTGAAACGAAGTCCGCGAAGTCGATCAGCGCGTACAACGACTCGATCAGGTGATAGCCGTCGGCGCGCCTGCCGGTGACGTGCAGGAACAGGTTGACCTTGGCCGGCGCCGCGACCGTCAGTGCATCGGTCGAGCTCATCGGCGGCTCGAAAGCGGCGGGAGGGCGACAAATCTGTCGAGCGCCAGGCGGATCTCCACCTCCCCAAATGCGAGGCGCAGGCGAGAGGCGAGGGCGCCGGCGCCACCGTAGCTGTACACGATCTCCCAGCCGTCCTGGCGAAGCACCGCAATGCGGGCGTCAGCGTCGCGATCGATCGAGTGCTCCGCGCCAGGGTGCGGCAAGCCGCGTACCCACCACGCGAGCCCCCGGACGGGGATCGGCGCACCGAGCGCTTCGTTGGTCAGCGTTTCCCAGTCGGGAGCCTGCGCGATGCGTCCGTCCGGCAATTCCAGCCTGACCCGCGCGGGATTGCCGTCCAGACGAGCAAGCGTCTGCCCGAGCGGCGTCGACAACACCAGTTCGTCGCGATCGCTGCGATGCGTCCAGCGAAAGTTGGCGGTCGCGGCCGCGTCGCCACTGCGCGCGGACAACCGGCCCGCAAGCTCGAATCCCGAGCTGCCGGCCGCCTCGATCTCGGCCTGCGTCCTGGGCACAGACGCGCAGCCGGCGAGTGCCGCGGCGCAGATCGTTACGAAGACATGCCGCCGCGCGCCGCGAGCGATCCAGCCCGAAGCGTGGCCCCGCACCCGCTTCAGCGCGAATGCCGCCGCATCGTCTCGAGCAGCAACGGGTGGTCGGGCGAGGTCTTGAGCTGCGATTGCCAGATTTCGCGAGCCTTCTGCGGCTGGCCCTTGGCGAATAGCACTTCGCCCCAGTGCGCGGCAATCTCCGGATCCGGACGCTCGGCGAAGGCTCGCGCCAGGTACTGCTCCGCTTCGTCGAGGCGGCCAAGCCGGTACAGCGCCCAGCCCATGCTGTCCATGATGAACGGATCGGCCGGCGCGAGCTTGTGGGCCCGCTCGATCATGCGAAAGCCCTCGTCGAGTTTCGACGTGCGGTCGACCAGCGTGTAGCCCAGCGCGTTCAGCGCCTGCGCATCCTCGGGCTTGAGTTCGACCAGGCGCCGCAGCGTCGTCTCGGCCTCGGCGACCCTATCGAGCTTTTCGAGCACCATCGCGCGGTCGTACAGCAGATCCGTTGCGTCGGCGTGCTCCTTCAAGCCCTCGTCGAGGATCGCCAGCGCGGCCGCGTTTTCGTTGGCGTCGCGATAGATCTGCGCTTCGGTCTGGCGCACCTGCACCCGCTGCTCGATGGTCACCGCGGGCAGGTCCGCGAGATAGCGCCGCGCTTCGTCGCGCTTGCCCTGCTTGCCCATGACCGTCGCGATGCGCAGTTTGGCGAGCCAGGCGCGCTCGCCATCCGGCACCTCCTTGTAGCGCGCGATCGCCTCGTCGAGCCGGCCACGCTCCTCGGAGACCTGCGCGAGGTAGAACTCGACCTGTCCCGCGTCGCCAAAGCCCGCGCGCTTCAATTCGCCGAGCTCGGCCTCGGCCGCGGTCCAGTCTTTCATCTGCACCGAAAGCACCGCAATGCCGAACTGGATTTCGCGTTGCGAGCCGTTGCCGTCCTGCAGCTTGCGATACAGCTCGCGCGCTTCGGCATAGCGCTTCTGCTCGGTCAGGAACTGCGCGAGCGCGCCACGCAGCGGCCTCGATTCCGGCGCCTTCCTGAGCGCGGCCTCGAGATAGCGCACCGCTTCGGCGCTCGACCGCTTCGCCATCAGCTCGGCCTTGAGCAGCATGGCGCGGTCCCAGTCCGGCTTGATGCCAAGCGCACGATCGACCGCGGCCATCGACTCGGTCGCGATCGCCGGATCCTTAAGCCCGCTATTGAGCCCCGCGAGCGCAATCGCGAAGGCGGCGTCGGCGCTGGAGGGATAAGGCTTCGCCAACTCGACGATCAGGCGGTAGACCGAGGTCTTGTCCGACTGCTGGGCAAATACCCGGTTCAGCTGAAGGAACGGTTCGCTCACCCCGCCCGACGACAGCGCAGCGTCGGCCAGGAAGCGCTCGAGACGGGTCCGCAGTTCGCTTTCGCTGGCGTTTTCGGCCGGCAAGGCAGCACTGCCCGACGCAAGTGCCGCGAGAATGCGTTTCGGCCGCTCGGCTTCGGCGTCGAGTTCGAGCCAGAGCTTTGCGGCCTGCTCGGCGATTGCGCGCTGGCGAGCCACCATCCCGATCTCCGCCGCCCGGCGCGCAAGCGACGCGTCCCGGATCTCGCGGGCCACGTCGAGATAGGTTCGTGCTGCGAGCGCGGGCTCGCCTCGCTGTAGCGCCACGTCGCCCACCAGGATGCGGTAGAAGACGTCGGGCGCGAGTCCGCTCGATACCGACGCCGCAGTCGCCGACTGCTCCGCCGTCGGCGCCGCGGCTCCAGGATTCGGACCCGGCTGCGCGGCCGCTGGCGAAATCGATACGGAAGCGCACAGTACCCATGCGAATGGGACGAAGGCGCCACGGGTGAATCGAGAAGTCATCCGGACCTCGGAGGCGATGTCCCGGGGGCGGACGCCCGGGAAACAGTTGATCTTAGGTTAATATCGAACGGTACGCCAAAGCACCCCGGCGGGCTTGCACTACCGCTCGCCGGATCGCCGATTCGCCCCGTGCCCCGCACGGGACGCCATCGATCGTCCCGGATGCCCGAACTGCCCGAAGTCGAGACCACGCGTCGCGGCGTTGCTCCGCACGTGATCGGCCGCATCATCGCACGCGTGCATGTGTACGACGGTCGGTTGCGCTGGCCGGTTCCCGACTCGCTCGCCGCGAAGGTCCGGGGCCGTCGGATCGAGGGCATCGACCGGCGCAGCAAGTACCTGCTGTTTCGCGTCGGCGAGGGGACTTTGCTGGTGCATCTCGGCATGACCGGAAGCCTGCGCTTCTTTGCCAGCGCGCCGGCGCGCCGCACGCACGATCATGTCGACCTGGTGCTGGACGACGGTTCGCTCCTTCGTTACCACGACCCGCGCCGCTTTGGCGCGATCCTCTGGCTGCCCCAGGACGCGTCGCAGCACCCGCTGCTTGCGAGCCTGGGACCCGAACCCTTCGATCCGGCGTTTTCCGCCGACTACCTGTACGAACGCACCCGAGGGCGCCGCGCGGCGATCAAGGTGACGCTTATGGACAACCACATCGTCGTCGGCGTAGGCAACATCTACGCGAGCGAGTCGCTGTTCCGCGCCGGCATCCGTCCCTCGACGCCGGCCGGACGGCTGTCGAAGCCGCGGCTCGCCCGCCTTGTGAATGCGGCGCGGGAAGTGCTGGGCGAGGCGATCGCATCGGGCGGAAGCACGCTGCGCGACTACGTTGGCGCCGAAGGCGAGTCGGGGGGCTTCCAGCTCCAGCACCTGGTCTACGGGCGCCAGGGACTGCCGTGCCGCGTCTGCGGTGCGCCGATCCGCGCCACCCGGCTCGGCCAACGGTCGTCCTATCACTGCCCTCGCTGCCAGCCGCGATAGGAACTTGCGTGCCGGAGGAGTCCGCTAGTCAGGCTGGATGCACCCTGCGCAATTTGCGGCACGCCTTGTGCTTGACAATCCGGTCCCAGCACCCGCGCGTCCCGCGGTTGGGACCTTTGAGGGGAGACGGACGTGCAATCGCGTGAACTTGCAGCTCGCTTCGAGGCCTACGGCGACTGGCGGCGCAGGCTGTCGTCGCGAATTTCGCTGCTGCACCGCTGGCTCGAAGAGCAGGATCTTGCGGATACGCAGGTCGACCTCAAGGTCCAGCAGCTGCTGGAGCGACTGCACCAGGACAAGCTGGTGGTGGCATTCGTCGCCGAGTTTTCGCGCGGCAAGTCCGAGCTGATCAACGCGATCTTCTTCGCCGACTTCGGCGCGCGCCTGCTGCCGTCGTCGGCCGGGCGCACCACGATGTGCCCCACCGAACTGCTGCACGACCCGACGCGCCCGCCCTCGATCCGGCTGCTGCCGATCGAGACCCGGCTCAAGGACGCCACGGTGGCCGAGTTCAAGAACTACGCGGACGAGTGGGTCACGCTGGCGCTCGATCTGTCGTCGGCGGAGCGCATGGGCGAGGCCCTCGGTCGCGTCTCGCAAGTCAAGCGCGTCCCGCTGGCGCTCGCCCGCCGCTACGGCCTCACGGAGGACAGCGAGGACGTGATGAAGGCGCTGACCGCGGACGAGGCGGGCAGCGTGGACATTCCCTGCTGGCGTCACGCGATCATCAACTTTCCGCACCCGCTGCTGCAGCAGGGGCTGGTGATCCTTGACACGCCGGGTCTCAACGCGATCGGCACCGAGCCCGAGCTGACGCTGAGCCTGCTGCCGCAGGCGCACGCGATCCTGTTCATCCTCGCGGCCGACGCCGGCGTCACCCGGACCGACCTCGAAGTGTGGAATCGGCACCTCGCGGGCGACGACGCGGCGGCGAACAGCGGACGCGTCGTCATCCTGAACAAGATCGACGGGCTGTGGGACGACCTGAAGCGGCCCGACCAGGTCGACGCCGAGATCGAGCGGCAGGTCCGCTCGAGCGCGTCGATGCTCGGCATTGCGCCGTCGCAGGTGTTTGCGGTTTCGGCGCAGAAGGCGCTCGTCGCCAAGGTGAACGGCGACGATGCGCTGCTCGCGAAGAGCCGGCTGCCGGTCCTCGAGGGTGCGCTGTCGGGGAAGATCATCCCGGCCAAGCGCAACATCGTCGGCACCGCCACCAAGGGCGAAGTGCGCGGGATCGTCGATGCCGTGCGAGCGCTGCTCGACGCGCGGGCCGTAGGCATCGACGAGCAGCTCTCCGAGATGAGCGAGCTGCGCGGCAAGAACCTGGACGTGGTCGAGCACATGCTGGAACGCGCGCGCGAGGAGAAGGAGTTGTTCGAGCGCGGGCTCTCGCGCTTTACGGCGCTTCGCAACGTGTTCACGGGGCAGACCAACGCGCTGTTCGACCAGATCGGCCTCGAGGCGCTGCGCAACAACGCCTCGAAGACGCGCAAGGCGATCGAGGCCTCGCCGTTCACCAAGGGCGTTCGCCAGGCGATGGGCGAGTTCTTCGGCGGCATCCGCGGCAACCTCGACGCCGCCGCACACCAGACCACCGAGACCCACGAGATGATGCGGGCGATGTACGCGCGCTTCGCGCAGGATCACGGCCTCGCGCCGTTCGTCCCGCCTCCGTTCTCGGTGTTGAAGTACCAGAAGGAGATCGACCGGCTCGAGCGCGCCTACAACGAGCACTTCAACACGCTCTGGAACATGGTCAGCAAGGCCAAGTTCGCGCTGATGCGCCGGTTCTTCGAGACGGTGGCCTCGCGCGCCAAGCACGCCTACGACGTCGCCAACCGCGACGCCGACGCGTGGCTGCGCGCGGTCATGTCGCCGCTCGAGACGCAGGTGAGGGAACACCATCTGCAGCTCAAGCGCAGGCTGGAGAGCATCAAGCGCATTCACGCCGCCTCCGACGAACTCGAGGACAGGATCGCCGAGCTTTCCCAGCAGCAGGACGCGATGCAGCGGCAAATTCGCGCGCTCGAGCGCGAAGTCGGCGCGATCGATCAGATCATCGACGCGCCGGATGCGATGCCGATGGCCGCAAATGCATAGGGTCTAGGGGTTAGGGATTAGGGGCTAGGGAGCGTTGTGCCGGGCGAATGTCAACGCAGATCCCGCTGCCAAAGCAGGCAGCCCGCGAGTGCCGGCCGTTTCGCTTGCATCGTAGTCAAAGGCGCGTGACATCCGCGCGTCGTTCCCTAGCCCCTAGTCCCTAGCCCCTAGTCCCTAACCCCTAGTCCCTGCGCTTTCGGGGCCATCAACCCCTCGTACCTGAGCATGAGCACCTCGCGGGTCTCCACCCGATCCGGATCGACGGGAATGCAGTCGACCGGGCAAACCTCTCGGCATTGCGGCGTGTCGAAATGGCCGACACACTCGGTGCACTTCGCCGGCTCGATGACGTAGATCTCCACCCCCTGCGAGATCGCCCCGTTCGGGCACTCCGGCTCGCAGACGTCGCAGTTGATGCACTCGTCGGTGATGATCAAAGCCATCGACAGCGGCCTTCTCCTTAGCTCCGTTCCGCGGCGCCCTTGGCCTTGAGGCGCTGGTCCACCACCGGGTGGACGAACGACGAAACGTCGCCGCCGAACTTCGCGATCTCGCGCACGATCGTCGCGGACACGAACGTGAACTCCTCGGAAGGGGTGAGGAACAACGTTTCGACATCCGGGTGCAGTCGCCGGTTCATGCCGGCCATCTGGAACTCGTACTCGAAGTCCGACACGGCACGCAAGCCGCGCAAGACAATCTGCGCACTTTGCGTATGCACGAAGTTCATCAGCAGACCGGAAAAACTCATCACTTCGACGTTACCGAACGGCCGCAGGACCTCTTGTGCCATCGTCACCCGCTCGTCTGCGTCGAACATCGGCTTTTTCGCCTCGCTGGTCGCGACACCCACCACCACGGCGTCGAACACACTTGCGGCCCGCCGAACGAGGTCTTCGTGGCCGCGCGTGAACGGATCGAACGTGCCGGGATAGACGACTTTGATCATGGCGACTCGTGGACCGCGCTCGAGGTCAGGCGCGGCGGAACAGATGATAATGCACGAGCCCTGCTCGCGACCGCCGCCATGCCGCGAGCGGTGGCGGCGCGGACAGCGCGTGGTCCGCTTCGGCGTAGATAAACCCGCCGCCGGAGAGCCTTGCCTCGCATGCAGGCAGCAGCCAGCCCCAGGGGTCGGATGCGAACGGCGGATCGAGAAAGATCACGTCGAAGCGGCGCTGTTCGCGGGACAGGTAGGCGCGTGCGTCGCCGGCATGCGTTTCCAGGCCCCGGGCGCCAAAAAACTTCGCCGTTTCCCCGATCGCCCGTACGGTACCACCATCGCGATCCACCGCCACCGCAAGATCGGCACCGCGCGACAACGCTTCGAGCGACAGAGCGCCACTTCCGGCGAAAAGATCGAGCGTCGACTGTCCGGTGAGATCCTGCCCCAGCCAGTTGAATAGCGTTTCGCGGACACGATCCGGCGTGGGGCGCACGCCTTCCATGCGCGGAAACCGAATGACGCGGCCGCGAAACCGCCCGCCGATGATGCGAACGCGTTGCGACGGAGCAGGCATGGATCAGCGCGGTTGGACGCTAAACGTGTAAGGCCCCTTCACGGGGCGCAATTCGCGCCTTGGGACGGGCCGGCGGCGCTCATTCGCCGGCGAGA
>JBKKAZ010000291.1:0-13431 GCA_046714435.1 Casimicrobiaceae bacterium | reverse complement strand
GATGCTGCTACCCACCACCATCGCCGGCAGCCTGCCCAAGCCAGAGTGGCTCGCCGAGCCGAATCGCCTGTGGGCGCCGTGGAAGCTCGAGGGGGACGCGCTCGCGCAGGCCAAGCGCGATGCGGTGCGGCTCGCGTTGTTCGATCAGGAACAGGCCGGCATCGACATCGTCACCGACGGCGAGCAGACCCGCCGCCATTTCGTGACCACGTTCATCGAGGGCCTCGAGGGCGTTGACTTCGAGCACCGCAGGACCGTACGCATCCGCAACCGCTACGACGCCGATGTGCCCGTCGTCACCGGCCCGGTTGCGCGCACGCGTCCGATCTACGTCGACGACGCAGCGTTTGTCCGCGCCGAAACCAGCCGGCGCCTGAAGTACACGCTACCCGGCCCGATGACCATGGTCGACACGCTGTACGACGCGCACTATCGCAGCCGGGAAAAGCTCGCGTGGGTGTTCGCGGAGATCCTGAACGAGGAGGCGCGAGCCATCGAGGCCGCTGGCGTGGACGTGATCCAGTTCGACGAGCCCGCGTTCAACGTCTATTTCGACGAGGTCCGCGATTGGGGGGTCGCCACCCTGGAACGGGCGAGCCAGGGGCTGCGCTGCAAGACGGCCGTGCACATCTGCTACGGCTACGGAATCAAGGCGAACGACGACTGGAAACGCACGCTGGGGAGCGAGTGGCGGCAGTACGAGCAGACCTTTCCGCGGCTCGCGGCGTCGGCCATCGACCAGGTTTCGCTCGAATGCGCGAACTCGCGCGTCCCGGTCGACCTCATCGCCTTGCTTGGCCACAAGGACGTGCTAGTCGGCGTGATCGACGTCGCGAGCGACCGGATCGAGACCGCGGAGGAGGTGGCGGCGACGATCCGGAAGGCGCTCGCCTTCGTGCCGGCCGAACGCCTGCAGCCTTGCACCAACTGCGGCATGGTCCCGCTCGCCCGGGACGTCGCCCGCGGCAAGCTCAAGGTGCTCTCGGCCGGAGCCGCACAGGTCCGCAAGGAGCTGGGCGGGGCGCCGGACCCGGGGTAGCGCGGCCACCGCTGCACGCGAAACGGGCGATTGTCAAGCGCCCGGGATTACTCTGCTATAATCCTGCCCGTCGTTTGCAGTCCCAAGCGCCGAAGCACTCCGTACCGGGATGGCCCTTTGTTCCTCCGCCGCCCGTTGAGTACCCCCGACCTTGAGATTCGTCGAACACCGCGCCGGGCGTTCCCCGGCACTTATCTTTATTTTCATCTCGAGGAATAGAAGTCATGGCAACCGGTACGGTCAAGTGGTTCAACGACGCCAAGGGTTTTGGTTTCATCAAGCCGGATGACGGCGGCGAAGACCTGTTCGCGCATTTCACCGCGATCAAGGGTCAGGGCTTCAAGACGCTGAAGGAAGGCCAGAAGGTCTCGTTCGAGGTCGCGAACGGCCCGAAGGGCAAGCAAGCCACGAACATCATGGGCGCCTGAAGCGCTGTTAGCTTCGCAAGAAAAAGCCGGGCGATGCCCGGCTTTTTTGTTGCCTGAAAGTTGTCGATCAGTGGCCACCGGAACGGCCTCGCGGGGCCATACCGGAGGTGGACACGTTATCGATTGCCCGGGCCTGTCGATGCCGGCGCCTGCGAAGCGGGCGGATCGAACGGAGCGCTCTCAGGCGAACGATTCTCGATGCGCACGAGAAGCTCACAGTCGATCCCGGTCGTCGCCCTGGCATTGCTCGCGGGGTTGATGTCGGTGAACTCGACACCGAACCGGTAGGTACTGCCGACCTGCAGTTCGAGCGGCGTCAGGACTTCCGAACAGCTCCCATGGCTGTTCGGCTGAGCCGTGGTCACCCGTAGCGTACTTGTTGTCTTGCTTTCCTGGCGCAACAAGGCCTGCCGCCCTGTATTGCCGCACCGCATACACACTTCTGGATAGCGCGGCAAGACCGGAAGATTTCGTGTTCTAGGTCCCATTGTTGCGGCAGATCAATGCCAAATTCGCCGAGACACGTACCCTCTGGATAGATTGCGATCGGACGGGTCGTGCATCCCGCGATTGCGGAGCTTCGGCGACGGAACCGGGGGGCTGCGCGCGCCGGCGCGAGGAGAGCCATGCCGCTTGATCCTGCCTCGACCTTCGAGATCGTCGCCCGCGACGACTACTCGGACGTCACCTTCATGCTGGAGATCCGCCATCCGATGATGGCGAAGGCCGCCAGGGCCGGCCAGTTCGTCATCGTCATGGAGCACGAGCAGGGCGAGCGCATCCCGCTCACGCTGGCGGACTTCGACGCCGGGCGCGGCACGATCACGCTGGTGATCCAGGCGGTCGGCAAGACCACCCGCGAGATGCAGCAGAACTGCCAGGTCGGCACGCACCTGTACGCGGTGGTTGGCCCCATGGGCATCCCCAGCCACATCAGCAGCGCGAAGAAGGTGCTCTGCGTCGGCGGCGGCCTGGGCGTTGCCCCGGTCTACCCGCAGGCGCGCGCGTACGCGCGACACGGCGCGCAGGTAATCGGCGTACTGGGCTTCCGCAATCGCGACGTGTTGTTCTGGGAGAACCGCTTCCGCGCGGTGTGCGACGAGCTCATCGTGTGCACCGACGACGGCTCCGCCGGAATCAAGGGGCTCGTCACCCGCGGGATCGAGCAGGCGATCGCCGCGCATCCGGACATCGACGAGGCGATCGCGATCGGCCCACCGGTAATGATGAAGGCCTGTGCGGAGGCGACCCGGCCGCACCGCATCAGGACGATCGTGAGCCTGAACCCGGTGATGGTCGACGGCACCGGCATGTGCGGCGGCTGCCGCGTCAAGATCGGAGAGGGCATCAAGTTCGCCTGCGTCGACGGCCCTGATTTCGACGCGCACGAGGTCGACTTCGACGACCTGATGGCCCGCCTCGGGCGCTTCAAGCCGGCCGAGGCCGAGGCGCTTGCGAAGTGGGAGGAGAGCTGCCGGATGGGCGGCGGGGCCGGTACCGCCGAGCGCTACTGACGCAATGCCGCCGACCTGAGCACGCAAACGCCATGGCAAAGAAGAAAACGATCCGCACCATCCCGCAGGAGCGTACGCCGATGCGCGAGCAGCCGCCGCGGGAGCGCACGCACAACTTCAAGGAAGTGGCGCTGGGCTACACGGCCGAGGACGCGCTGCGCGAGGCCGACCGGTGCCTGATGTGCGCCGACGAGCCCTGCGTGCGCGGCTGCCCGGTCGGCATCGACATTCCCGCGTTCATCGAGAAGATCGTGCAGAAGCACTATCACGGCGCGTACGACGTCATCACCGACACCAACCTGCTTCCTGCGGTCTGCGGGCGGGTGTGCCCGCAGGAGAATCAGTGCGAAGGCGTGTGCCCGGTCGGCGACACGCTGGAGCCGGTCGCCATCGGCCGCCTCGAGCGCTTCGTCGGCGACCTCGCGATCCGCGAAGGCTGGGTGAGCCTCCCCTATGTCGAGAAGAGCGGCTTCCGCGTGGGGATCGTCGGCTCGGGGCCGGCCGGGATGGCCTGCGCGGCGGACCTCGCGAAGGCCGGCTGCGAAGTCGTCGTCTACGAGGCCTTCCACGAGCCCGGCGGCGTGCTGAAGTACGGCATCCCCGATTTCCGGCTGCCCAACGAGGTGATCGACGTCGAGATCGACAAACTGAAGCGGCTGGGCGTGCGCTTCGAGTGCAACACGCTGGTTGGCCGGTTGTTCACGGTCGAGCAGATGCTCGCCGAGATGGGCTTCCACGCGGTGTTCATCGGCACGGGCGCCGGCTCCCCGAGCTTCATGGGCATCCCGGGCGAGTCGTTGAACGGCGTGCTGTCGGCGAACGAACTGCTCACCCGCTGCAACCTGATGCGCGCCCGCGATTTCCCGAACTACGACACGCCGCTGCAGCTGAGCCGGCGGGTGGCGGTGATCGGCGCCGGCAATACCGCGATGGACGCGTTGCGCGTGTCGCTGCGGCTGGGTGCCGAGAAGGTCAGCTGCGTCTATCGCCGCACCAAGGCCGAAGCGCCCGCGCGCGCCGAGGAGATCCACCACGCCGAAGAGGAGGGCATCGAGTTCCACTGGCTGACCAGCCCGGTCGAGGTGCTGGGCGACGCTTCGAACCGGGTGCGCGGCATGCGCTGCCAGAAGATGGAACTGGGCGAGCCCGACGCGTCCGGCCGGCGCCGCCCGGTTCCGGTCGCGGGCAGCGAGTTCGAGTTCGAGTGCGACAGCGTGGTCTACGCGATCGGCACCAATGCCAACCCGATCCTGGGGCAGACCTCGAAGCTCAAGCTCGACAAGCGTGGCTACATCGACGCGGGTGAAGGGCTCGCGACGTCGCTCGCCGGGGTCTGGGCCGGCGGCGACATCGTCACCGGGGCCGCGACGGTGATCGAGGCAATGGGCGCGGGACGCAAGGCCGCTGCCGGGATCAAGGCGTACCTCGGCCTGCGCGACAGCGAAGTCGTGTATGCACTGCCGGCGCCGCAGGCAGGCCGGCGCTTCGGCTTCGCCCCGGACGAACACGGCTACGCGCGGGTGCGCGTGGCGTAGGAGCAGGCCGGGCGAACGCGAGTGACCCGGAGCTTTCCGCGACGCCGCGATCACGCACGAAACGAGGTCCTCACGTCATGAACGAAGCCGCAACGCCGACGCAGAGTACAGGCACCGCCCGCGCGAAGGCCATCCCGTCCCGGCTGCGCGACGCGGCGACGCTCGCCGAGCACATCGTCGAGGTGATCAGCGACTCCGGCGAAGGCGCGCAGCGCTGCGGGCAATCGCTCGGCGCGATCGCCGCGAAGACCGGCAATGGCATCTGGACCACCGAGATCATCCCGGCGGAGATCCAGCCGCCGGCGCGCAGCGTCGCGGGCGCCTCGGGCATCCGCATCCGGATCGGCAGCCAGCGCGTGACCAACGGCGGTGACGAGGCCGACCTGGTCGTCGCGTTCAACGAGCAGGTACTGCTCGGCCGCGTCTGGGACGGCGAGTTGAAGCCCGGCGCGCAGATCCTGCTCGAGAGCATGTGGAGGGAGCATCGCGATCCGGCGGTCGTCACCTCGTACCTCGAGACGGTCGAGATGCTGAAGGAGGCTGGATTCCGCGTCTACGAGATCGCGCTCGAGCGGGAATGCCGCGCGCTGGTCGCCGACCCGCGCAAGGGCAAGAACATGTTCGTGCTCGGGATGCTGTGCAATCTCTACAGCCTGGACCCGAAGCTCGGGCGCGAGCAGGTGGCGCTGACCTTCGGCAAGAAGGACGCCAAGGTCATCGAGGTCAACCAGGGTCTGTTCGACGCGGGCTTCGCGTGGGCCGAGAGGAACCTCGACTTCAAGTACCGCATTCCCGCGGTGCGCGCGAGCGGGCCGCAGGTCGTGGTCAACGGGAACACCGCGCTGGCGCTGGGCGTGCTCGCCTCCGGGATGGACATCTGCGCGATGTACCCGATCACGCCGGCGACCTCGGCCTCGCACTATCTCTCCGACGTTTTCGAGCGGGTCGGCGGCATCGTGCACCAGGCCGAGGACGAGATCGCGGCCTGCGCGTTCGCGATCGGCGCCTCCTACGCCGGCAAGTGCGCGGTGACGATCACCTCCGGCCCCGGTTATTCGCTGAAGCAGGAAGGGATCGGGCTCGCGGTGATGGCCGAGATTCCGCTGGTCGTGGTCAACGTGCAACGCGGCGGGCCCTCGACCGGCCAGCCGACCAAGGTCGAGCAGGGCGACCTCTTGACCGCGGTCTACGGCAGCCACGGGGACGCGCCGAAGGTGGTGATGGCCGTGGCGGACATCGAGGACTGCTTCTACTCGATGATCACGGCGCGCAAGCTCGCCGAGACCTTCAACACGGTCGTCGTCGTGCTGTCCGATGCGAGTCTCGCGACCGCCCAACAGCCATTCCCGCGTCCGCGGTTCGACCCGGCGTGGCTCGCACCGCCGGTCGACCAGACGCCGGTCCCCGAGGACGCCAGCCCCTACGACTGGGACGCGCTGACCGGCATCGCCCGGCGCTTCGTGCCGGGCCAGCCGCACGGCATGCACACGCTGACCGGCCTGGCGCACGACCGCGAGAGCAAGGTGGCCTACGACCCGGAGACCAACGAGGAAGGCCTGCGCTACCGCAGCCTCAAGATCGCGGCGCTGCAGAAAACGCTGAAGGCGCCGCCGGTGTTCGGCGATCCGGAGGGCGATCTGCTGGTGGTCGGCTGGGGCAGCACCAAGGGCGTGATCGAGGAGGCGGTGCAAAGGCTGCGCGACGAGGGCCTCAAGGTGAGTTCGCTGCACCTGCGCTTCATCCAGCCGATGCCGTCGGGGATCCGCGAAATCCTGCGGCGCTTCCGGCGCGTGATGACCGTCGAGGGCAACTGGGCCGACCGCGCCGAGGACGAGTTGATCGACGAGGACAACCGGCGTTACGCGGCGCTCGCGATGATGCTGCGCGCCCGCTTCCTGGTCGACGTCGACTGCTGGACGCAGTCGCGTGGCCAGCCGATCAAGCCCGCCGCGGTGGTCGAGGCCCTCCGCGGCCAGCTCGCGACCCTCGTCCCCGATCCCCCCGATCCCCCCGATCGAGTCGGGGGCAGGCTCTCTCCCGCGGTCGCGGGCGCGACGAAGTAGCCGGAGACCGTGATGACGATCCCAGTCACCCAGTGCCTGATCAAGCTCCACGAGGAGCACCACAATCTCGAGGACTACCAGGGTGGCGTGCCGCGCTGGTGCAGCGGCTGCGGCGACAACGCGATCCTGACCGCGGTGCAGCGGCTGTGCCGCGACGAGGCGCTCGCGCCCGAGCGCACGGTGTTCGTGTCGGGAATCGGCTGCTCGTCGCGCTTCCCGCACTACATGAGCACCTACGGCTTCCACGGCATCCACGGCCGCGCGTTCCCGATCGCGCAGGGCGTCAAGATGGCGCGGCCGGACCTCACGGTGTTCGTGAACACCGGCGACGGCGACTGCTGCAGCATCGGCGCCGCGCACTGGATCCACGCGATCCGCTACAACATGAACTTGACGGTGATCCTGCACGACAACCACGTCTACGGCCTCACCAAGAACCAGGCGTCCCCGACCTCGCCGCGGGGCCTCCGGAGCAACACGACGCCGCGCGGCGCGATACTCGAGGCGATGAACCCGCTGACGGTCACGCTGGGCGTGACCAACGTGTCGTTCGTCGCGCAGGCGGTCGACTGGGTTCCCGAGCTCCTCTACGACATCATCAGCAAGGCCTACCGCCACCGGGGCTTCTCGTTCGTGCGCATCATTCAGCGCTGCCCCGAGTTCCTGCCGAAGATGTTCGAGCCGTGGCTGCACGACCCCGGCAAGACGCTGCTGCTCTCGCATCGCGACGGCCTCGCGATCTCGCCGGAGCTCGCGCGCACCTACCGGAACCAGATCGAGCACGATCCGGCGAACATCGACCGGGCGCGCGAGATCGCCTCGGTGGAGGACCCGATCCCGGTCGGCATCCTCTATCACAACCCCGCGGTCCCCTGCTACGAGGACCTCCGCAACGCCGGGCAGATGCGCACCGCCGAGCAGATCCGCGCCGGACTCGAGAGCGAGTTCGACAAGGTCACCGTGTGGCCGCAGGATGACGGCGAGGCCCGCCGAGTCGCCTGACGCGGCGGCGTGTGATCGCGACTTCCCCACGACTCCCAGCCGCTATGGACATGGCCGCCGGTTTGAACGAGCAAAGACTGTTCTTCACGACGGGAAGGCGCCACGGCGAGGGTGTCGATGCGATCGACGACCTGGCGCTGCGCCCGGCGCTGCTGGCGCGTTACCGGGACCTCACGCGACTGCGCTACGACTATCCGGTGGTGCTAGTCGACAAGGGTTCCGAGGCGGGCGCGGTGCGCTCGCTGGCGTCGGTAGTCGACGATGTTCTGCGAGAGGTCGCGCCGCGCGGCCTCGAGGGCGAGCGGGTGCGCAAGCACGTGCTGCGGCTGGAACGCGAGATCCGCGCGCTCGTCGCCGACGGCGCGAGCGGCGCGCTCACCGAGCTGTGGCTGCAGGCGGCCGCGCGGCTCGCGGTACCCTCCGACGCATCGGCGCAGGAAGTGCTGGCGAGCATCGCCGGGAAACTCCAGCTCGACGGTGGCGTGGTCGACTGCGACGGCAGGTTACCCGCGCGGTTCCTCGCCCACCTGTGGCGCGCGGCGCAGGAGCGCAAGGGCCGCGCCTTCCGCGGCACCGTCGAGCGGCTGGTGGTGCGCCTCTCGGACATCCTGCGCGCGGCGTTCATCCACTCGGAGGCCGGCCAGCGGCCGGGCAGCCTACGCGCGGCAATGGGCGGGCAGGACCGCGATGCATTCGACTTCGCCGTGATGTCGCGCCTCGTCAGCCGCAACGTGCCCAAAGACGAACTGCCCTCGGCCCGGCGGCGGCGCATCGAGTGGGCGCTGAAGGTGCTGAAGTCGCAGCCTTTCTACGCCGACCCGCGCCTCGCGAACCGCCCGGATGCGCCGGCGTTCTTCGGCTTCGAATTCGACAACTGCGCCTCGGCTGCCGAGGCCTTCCGCGCCCGGCTGCCGAAGCTCGTCGAGGTCGTCAAGGCGATGGCCATCGCCCAGCTGGAGGCGGAAGGGCGCTACCGCGACCACGAGCACGACGCGTTCTTCGCGCACTTCGGCGAGGCCGCACTCGCGCAGGACGATATCGCGCAGTTCCCCGACTACCTGGTCCGGGTCCCGCCCGCGGCCAACGACGCACCAGCCAACGCCGGCCTGATGGACATCCTGTCGGCCGGCCTGCCGGTCAAGGTGCTGGTGGAAACCACCGACCTCGTCGAGGAGGCTCCGGTCGCCACCGGGCACTTCGCCTACGGCGTGCGCAGCGTCCGCCTCGCCAACACCGCGACCGGACTGGGCGGCGTGTTCGTGGTCCAGACCGCGAGCTCCAACCTGGTCGCGCTTGTCGAGCGACTGGCGAAGGCCTTCGACCACCGCGGCGCCGCGCTGTTCAGCGTGTACGCGGGCGGCGGCGCGAGCGTGCACGAACTGCCGCCTTATCTCGCGGCGGCGGCGGCAATGGAGTCGCGGGCCTTCCCCGCGTTCACCTACGACCCGCACGCGGGCGATCACCAGGCGGCGCGCTTCTCGCTGGAGGACAACCCGCAGCCCGAGGCCGACTGGCCGGTCGCTCCCCTCGACTTCGCCGACGAGAACCTGCAGCGCATGACCGAGGAGACGCCGTTCACCATCGCCGACTTCGTGCTGTGCGACCGGCGCTACGCGGAGCACTTCGCGCGCGTGCCGCGGGCGCGCTGGAACCCGTCGATGATTCCCGCCGACGAATGGCTCGCGCGCGACGCGGCGAGCGTCGGCGACGCGGTTCCCTACGTGCTCGCGGTCGACACCGACGACGTCCTGCAGCGCGTGCTGGTCGACGCCCGGCTCATGCACATCTGCCAGCGCAGCCGCACGTTCTGGCACCGGCTGCAGGAACAGGGCGGCATCCACAATTCGCACGCCGCGATCCTGCTCGCCCGCGAGAAGGCGAAATGGGACGAGGCGAGGGCACGGGAGCTCGGCGAACTCAAGGCGGCCGCCGGCGGCGCAGCGCCGTCGGCAAGCGTCGACGCGCCTGCGCCCACCGCGCCGGTTGTCGCGACGGAGGAAGCAGCGGCCGCTGCGCCGCCGGTTCCCGAACGCAACCCCGACGACGCGTGGGTCGACACCGCACGTTGCCCGAGTTGCGACGAGTGCCAGATCATCAACGACCGGATGTTCAAGTACAACGAGAACAAGCAGGCCTACATCGCCGACCTCGCGGCGGGCACGTTCCGCGAGCTGGTCGAGGCGGCCGAGGTCTGCCAGGTCGCGATCATTCACCCCGGTAAGCCCCGCAACCCGAACGAGCCGGGGCTCGAGGAATTGATCGAGCGCGCGAAGCCGTTCGCATGATCCACGAGCGGGACGCCGCTGGCATGCCCGGATAAGGTCGCCAGGCAGTCACGCCGCGACCCACAATACCGCAGGAATTACTCCAACGAAAAAGGCTTGCCGCCTCGCGGGCGCGCGAGCCTTTGTTTTACTGGTGGCCAAGGGCGGAATTGAACCACCGACACAAGGATTTTCAGCCCGCCCATACAAACAGGATTTTATTTTCAATCAAGCTCTTGCGACACACGCCACGTTTCGAGAGCAGCGGTACGAAAGCTGGAACGAGTCCAACGAAGCCAAGAAACGTTACGACGTAGCTACGGCACGAATCCTTCAACGCGTCGGAAGTCGCTCAGGCGAAGACGATCGACAGCCGACCGTCTTTGCGCGACCGTGGCGTCGCTTTGACGACGATCTGCACGTCGCGTCCAAGCTTGATCAGACAGTCCATCAATCGGCGCTCGGAAACACCGCGGAACCGACCGCTCAGCAGGTTGGAAAGCTTGGGCTGAGGCATCCCCAGCAACTGGGCGGCCTGAGTCTGGGTAAGACCTTTGCGTTTGATGATCTCGGCAATCTTGCTCACGAGCTGGGCCTTGATCAGCATCTCGTCGGCGTCAGCAAATCCGAGATCGGCGTAGACGTTACCGGTGCCCATCTCCACTTCCACACACTTCACTTTTGGGTTGCTCATCGTGCCAGCTCCTTTGCCATCTGCTCCGCCACTTTCAACCGTTCCCTGGTCAATTCCATGTCCTGCCGCGGAGTGGCGATTCCCTGCTTGGCCTTCTTCTGAAACACGTGCAATACAAACACCGCCGCAGAGAAGCGCACGGTATAGACCGCGCGGTATGTGTTCCCTCGCCAGTCCTCGACAATCTCCAGGATGCCCGCGGATCCAAAGCCGTGTAGTGCCTTGGCCCTTTCGTGCTTCTTGCCCGTCTGCGCGACATAACGAGCGTACCCGAAGGCATCGATCACTTCCTCGGGCAACGCCAGCAAATCCCTCGTTGCGCTGCCGACCCACGCCAGCGGCTTCAAATCAGCAGGAGGCTTCGCCGCCATGGCAAATTATACCCATATAGATATGATGACGCAATGACATTGCCGTCTGGCAGGCCCTGAACCTGGCCGACTGATTGGGATAGCCGATCCAGGGCCGGTCGGTCCGCCTTCCCGAACGGCTGCTCACGCGCTGGTGCGCCTGATCGCTGACGGTCGCAGATCGACCCTGACCGGCCGTTGCGCCTCACAGAGACCGGACATTCACCCGCGATCAACTCGATGACTTCGGCTCCCGAATCACCTCGTCCGCGCGCACCAGCAGCGCTTGCGGGATCGTGAGGCCGAGCGCCTTGGCCGTCTTCATATTGATGACCAATTCGAATTTCGTCGGCTGTTCCACGGCAGGTCGCCAGGCTTCGCCCCCTGAGAATCCTGTCCACGTAGGTCGCGGAGCGCCGAGACATCTCAGCAAGGTCCGGCCAATCAGCATCGGGCGCGACTTCCTGGTGCCAGTCGCGCCTTGAAGTTTTAGCGCTTGTAAGACGCCAGCGCCATGTCGTCGAGCCCCACCCGCGTCAGTAGCCGCGAATAGCGCGGGTCCTGGTGCAGGATCTTCATGCGCGGATCGTTGCGCAGGAACATGAGGCAGTTCGAGCGCTTGGCCACGGCCTCCTCCAGCAGCGTGATGGCGCGATCGGTGTCGCCCAAACTCAGATAGGCGGCGGCTGATTCGTAGGGGCAGGTATATGTGCCAGCGCGAGCGGCTTTATCCAGCAGCGGCAACACCTTCTCTTTTTGCCCGGCATAGCCGTAGACCTGGGCCAGCAAGATCAGCGCGGTCGGCGAGCTGTCCAGCTCGGCGCCGCGTTCCGCGAGCTTGATGGCGCGCCCGTAATCTCCCGCAATGGCGGCTCCGACGCCCGCGCCCGAGAAGAGGATGCCGACGTCTGGGTGCTGACGCATCTTCTGTTCCACCCAATCGCGCGCTGCTGCGCTTTCGCCGACAATGATCAGCGCCCAGTTTCCCCAGTCGGCCATCTCGACATTCAACGGGTCGAGCCGGTTCGCGGTCGCGAGCGCGCTCTTCACCTTTGCGGCCTCGCCCAGGCCGGCGTAGTAGAGCGCGAAGCCCAGTTCCGTCTGCGCCAGCGTTGGGTCGCGCCGCTTGGCGGCGTTCAGTGCGGCCCAGGCGTCCTTCCAGCGCCAGGCCATCACGTAGGTCAGGCCGAGGGACGACAAGACCTCTGCAGAGTCGGGCCGCAACTGCTGCGCCTCGGCGAGCGAATCGACCACAGCCTGCAGCATTTTGATCGGCGGCTCGAACAAGCCGAAGAGCTGGCGGAGGGCGTCGCTGCGGGCGATATAGGCGTCGAAGAACTGGGGGTCGAGCGCAATCGCCTGGTTGAAGAGCGTGATCGCGCGCCGTAGCGATTCGTGGCTGACCAGGTCCAGCTCGTGCCGCCCGGCCACGTACAGCTCATAGGACTTGAGGTTCGCGGTGGGCAGCTCGCCGAGCGCGCGCCGTTCGCTGGCGAGGATCGCCACCTTCAGCGAATCCGACACCGCGGCGGCGATCTGCGACTGCATCGCGAACAGTTGGGTATCGTCGGTGCGGCCCTCGTAGGCGTGGTCCCAGACGACGCGACCTTTGGCCAGGTCTTCCAGTTCCGCGGTGATGCGCAGCTGGTGGTCGCCGGAGATGCTGACCGAACCGTCCAGCACGTAGCGCACCTCCGGCAACTGGGCCCGGACATGCCCGCGCGCCTTGTTGCCTTTGAACGTGAAAGCCGAGGCCGTGGGCACCACCCTCAACCCGGAGATCTTGTTCAGGTTGCGGATCACCTCGCGCGTGACCTGGTCAGCGAAGGGGCCCCAAGCCTCGGGCGCGTTGCCGGAGACTTCAAAGGGTAAAACGAGCACGTAGGGCAGCTCGGAACCTGCCGCCGCATCAGTTGGCGGTGCCGCTCT
The DNA here is from genome assembly GCA_046714435.1 of Casimicrobiaceae bacterium. GTDB lineage: Bacteria > Pseudomonadota > Gammaproteobacteria > Burkholderiales > Casimicrobiaceae > VBCG01. The sequence continues at coordinate 613 of JBKKAZ010000291.1, read as the reverse complement.
CCAAACTTGCGGTACAAACCATGCTGCGACTCCAGCCAGTCCAAAGACGAACGCAGCCCCAGCCCACCAACGCCATTTCGTACGTTCGCCTTGGCGGACAGATCGTGGGCCAACAGGTACCTTTCGAGGCTGAGCGACTGCTCCGTCGGTAAGGTCATCCCGTATCCGGTAGACCTCGACGGGTCGGGCAATGTTCTTGACTTCCTGAGCGCCGAGGTCCTCGAAGGCAAAGCTCAGCTTGTCCAGCACCTGATCACGCACGACCCGACTGACGCAGATCCCGCCGGGATCGGCCAACGCTTCCAGTCGCGCCGCGACGTTGACGCCATCACCGAAGATGTCGTCGCCGTCGATGATGATGTCGCCGACGTTGATGCCGATGCGAAAGTCGAGCCGCTTGTCGGGGGCAACACCCGCGTTGCGCTCGGCCATGCCGCGCTGCACTTCAACCGCGCAGCGCACGGCATCGACCACGCTCGAGAATTCCAGCAACAGGCCGTCGCCGGTTGTCTTGACGATGCGTCCGTCATGTTCGGCGATCTTGGGGTCGATGAGCTCCCGCCGGTGGGCTTTCAGCGCCGCCAGCGTGCCGCTGTCGTCCATGCCCATGAGG
>JBKKAZ010000290.1:0-10590 GCA_046714435.1 Casimicrobiaceae bacterium | reverse complement strand
AAGACCTACGCGGGAGGCGTGCTGCTGGGGCCCGGGCACGTGATCGCGGGCACCCGGAACAAGCACACCTACATCGGCGAACTCGACGGCCGCGTCAGCGAGCGCGCGACGCGTATCGCCACGACCTTCACGCGGGCCGGCCTGCCCACCGAAGTCAGCGCCGACATCATGGGCACGATGTGGGACAAGCTCCTGATCAACGTGGCGACCGGCGCGCTCGCCGGCATCACGCGGCTGCCCTACGGCGGGCTGTACAGCGTGCCCGAGGTGAGGCAATGCGCGCTTGCGGCGGTGGCGGAGGCGATCGCGGTGGCGAGCGCACACGGCGTAAAGCTCACGAGCGACCGGCCGGAGGATGCCTGGACCCTGGCCGCGGCGGGGCTGCCCGGGGAATTCAAGACCTCGATGCTGCAGAGCATCGAAAAGGGCGCGCCGACCGAAATCGACTTCATCAACGGCTCGGTCGTTCGCTTCGGCGAGCGCGCCGGGGTGCCGACCCCGGTCAACCAGGTGCTGGTCGCCTGCGTGAAGGGCATCGAGCTGTGGATGAAGCAGTACGTGCCCGGGCCTTGAGCGGCTGGTGCGCTACCCGCAACCATCACCAATCGGAGAATTCGATTGAAGAAGTTCCTGATGCTGCACGGCGTGAATCACAACATGTTTGGCAAGCGCGAGCCCAGGTACTACGGCACGATCACGCTGGCGGAGATCGACCGTAGGCTCGCCGAGCTCGGCAAGGAGCTGGGCGTCGAGGTCGAAAGTTTCCAGACCAATCACGAAGGCGCGATGTGCGAGCGGATTCACCAGGCGTTCCTGGACAAGGTGGACGGCGTGATCATCAACGCCGGCGCATGGACCCACTACAGCTACGGAATGCGCGACGCCCTCGCCATCCTGACCGTGCCGATCGTCGAGATCCACATGTCGAACAACCACGCCCGCGACAAGTTCCGCCAGTACTCGGTCGTCTCCGAGATCGCCAGGGGCTACATCGCCGGCTTCGGCATCGACAGCTACCTGCTCGGCCTGCGGGCCGCCGTGTCGGCCAGTGCCGCCGCGCAGCCCTGATCGCCCGCCCGTGTGGCGCAATGAGCGTGGATCGAACGGAACAGGAGCCTGAACATGGCAGTGCTGCGCTGTTGGGACGATGCCAAGGTCGGCGACGCGGGGGTGACGCCGACGATTACGGTCACCGGCGCGATGATCGACATGTACGCCGATGTCTCCGGTGATCACACGCCGTTGCACGTCGACGAGGAATACGCGAGGAAGTCGCACTTTGGCGAGCGGGTGGCGCACGGCCTCTTCGGCCTGGCCGTCGCCGACGGCCTGAAGTGCCAGGCCGAGTACCGCTTCCTGCCGGGGATGTCGCTCGGCTGGACCTGGGACTTCCTGCTGCCGATCCGGATCGGCGACGTGCTGCACGTGAAGTTCCGCGTCGGCAGCATGCGCCCGTCGAACAGCAAGCCCGGCTGGGGCATCGTGATCATCCCGTGTGAACTCATCAACCAGAACGGCGAAGTGGTCCAACGCGGGGAGCACAGGCTGATGATCCCGCGCCGGCCGGAAGCCGCGGCGACCTGATCGGCGTTCGGCGGGCCGGATCGGCCGGCCGCGCGTCACGTCACCTTTCATCGGAGCGATTAAATGGCAGCGCAACCCCTTCCGCTCGCGGGCGTCCGCGTCATCGACTACACGCACTTCCTGGCCGGGCCCTACCTCTGCCGCTGCCTCGCCGGTCTGGGCGCCGAGGTGATCAAGGTCGAGCGGCCGACGGCTGGTGACGCGGGTCGTCATCATCCGTACTTCATCAACGGCCAGAGCGGCTACTTCCTGCAGCAGAACATGGGGAAGCAAGGCCTCTGCGTGAACCTCAAGGACGCGCGCGGCCTGAAGCTCGTGCATGAGCTCGTGCGCACAGCAGACGTGTTCGTCGAGAATTATCGGCCGGGTGCGCTCGAAAAGCTGGGGCTCGGCTACAAGGCGCTCGCGCAGCTCAACCCGCGCCTCGTCTACTGCTCGGTGTCCGCCTACGGGCACACGGGTCCCGACGCTGCGCGGCCAGGGTTCGGCCTGATTGCCGAGGCGAAGAGCGGTGCGATGGCGATGATCGGGGTTCCGGGCGAGCCGCCTCCGCTGTTCCGGATGCCGATCGCCGACATGTATGCGGGTATCCACGGCGTGGCGGCGGTTTGCGCGGCGCTTTTCGGCCGCGCAACGACGGACAGGGGGCAACACGTCGATACCGCCCTTTACGATTGCATGGTGGGCATGCACGACTACGCGGTGCAGTGCTACACGATGAGCGGCGGGAAGGAGATTCCGGTGCAGACCGGTCACGACCTGCCGCAATCGACGGTCTACGGTGTGTTCGCGGCGCGCGACGGCAACATGGCCATCGCGGCGCAGGTGGACGACGCCTGGAAGCGTCTCGCCAGGGTCGTCGGCGGAGAAGCGCTCGCTTCCGACACGCGCTTCCACCATCCCGAAGGCCGCAACTCGAACCGTGAGGAGGTTCTCGGTTACGTCGGGGCATGGACCGGAAAGCACACGGTCAACGAATGCATGACGGCGCTCGATGCGGCCGAAGTCCCCTGCGCGCCGGTGCAGAACATCGACGCGGTGCTGGCGGATCCGCAGATTCAGGCGCGCGGGATGATCGTCGAACAGGAGCATCCGGTCCTGGGCAAGGTCAAGCTCGCCAACATCCCGTTCAAGTTCTCCGACTGCGACGTGACCCCGCGCACGCCAGCGCCGCTGATGGGCCAGCACAACCGCGAGATCGCGGCGAAGCTCGGCTTTTCGGCGGCGGAGATCGAGGCGATGGTGAACGATGGCGTGCTCTACGCCGAGGAAGCCGTCGCCCGGTTGCATGCGAAAGGCCCGCGCGCCGCGGTGGCGGCAACGGTTCCCGGTCGAATGGACGGATGAGAACGATCCGCTGGGGCATCATCGGCTGCGGTGACGTCACCGAAGTCAAGAGTGGCCCCGGCTTGACCAAGGCGGCGAATTCGCAGCTGCTTGCGGTCATGCGCCGCAATGGCGCGAAAGCCGCCGACTATGCGCACCGGCACGGCGTCTCGCGCTGGCACGACGACGCCGATGCGATCATCCGCGCGCCCGACATCGACGCGGTCTATGTGGCGACGATCCCCGAATCGCATCGCGACTACGTGCTGCGCTGCGCGGCGGCGGGGAAGCCCGTGCTGGTGGAGAAACCGATGGCCCTGGATCACGGCCAGTGCCAGGACATGATCGGCGCGTGCCGGGCGGCGAAGGTGCCGCTCTGGGTCGCCTACTATCGGCGTGCGCTGCCCCGGTTCCTCGCGGTGCGCGATCTCGTCCAGCGAGGCGCCGTCGGTCCGGTCCGGATGGTGACGAGCCGCCAGTTCCTGCCGCTCAAGCCGCCTGCGGAGATGAACCCCGGCTCGCCGCCGTGGCGCACCGATCCGGCACTGTCGGGTGGAGGTCACTTCGTCGACATGGTGAGCCACACACTGGATTTTCTCGACTTCGTGTTCGGGCCGATCGAAAAAGTTCAGGCGTTCGCGGGCAACCAGGCGGGTGCCTACGCGGCTGAGGACATCGTCACCGCGAGTTACCGTTTCGCGTCCGGCATCCACGGCAGCGGTGCATGGTGCTACGCCGCCGATCGCGACGAGGAGTGCAACGAGATCGTCGGGGCGAACGGGCGCATCCGCTTCTCGACGACAAAATCCGTTCCCATTTGCGTCATGCGCGGGGATGCGATCGAGGAAATCCCGGGCGACGATCCGCCCCATGTCCACCAGCCGCTAATCCAGACCATCGTCGACGAGCTTAACGGACGGGGAAGCTGCCCGAGCACCGGCGAGTCCGGCGCGCGCACCAGCTGGGTCATCGACGAAATCCTGCGCGAGTTTCGCGCCGGGTCCCGCTGACGGCAGCACCGGATGACGGCCATGAAGCGGACCTTGCAAGGCCAGGTCGCCATCGTCACCGGCGCCGCGCGCGGCATCGGCCGCGGCATCGCGGCACGGCTTGCGCAGGAAGGCTGCCGGGTGGTCATTTGGGATCGCGACCCGAGTGCATTCGACGCGACCGCAGCCGGCTTCGTGCCGGCGGTGATCGTGACGGTCGATGTCTCCAACCTCCCGTCGGTCGAGCGCGCCTTTGCCGCGACGATGAAGCGGCTCGGCGGGCTCGACATCCTGGTCAACAATGCAGGCATCAGCGGCCCCGTGCTGCCGGTTTGGGAGTATCCGCCCGAAGCCTGGGATCGCGTGCTCGCCGTCGACCTGACCGGTGTCTTCTACTGCTGTCGCGTGGCGGTGCCGCGGATGCGGAAGGCGGGTTACGGCCGGATCGTCAACGTCTCGTCGATCGCGGGTAAGGAAGGCAGTCCCGGCATCGCGGCTTACGCATCCGCCAAGGCCGGCGTCATCGGCTTCACCAAGTCGCTTGCGCTGGAGCTCGTCGGATCGGGTGTGCTGGCCAACTGCATCACCCCGGTCATCACCGAAACCGAGCTGTTCCGCGAAATGACGCCGGAGCACATCGCTTCGGCGAAAGCGAAGATTCCGATGGGGCGGTTCCTGACCATCGACGAAATCGCCGCGATGGTCGCCTGGATCGCGAGCCCCGAGTGCAGTTTCTCTACCGGGGCCACGTTCGATCTGTCGGGCGGCCGCGGCAGTTACTGACCGTTCGATGGAGATTCGAGATGAAGCAATTCCTGATGCTGCATGGCATCAACCACAACATGTTCGGCAAGCGCGATCCGGCGCAATACGGGACCATCACCCTGGCGGAAATCGACGCTCACCTGAAGAAGCTCGGCCAGGAACTCGGCGTCGAGGTCGCCAGTTTTCAGACCAATCACGAGGGCGCGATGTGCGAGCGGATCCATCAGGCGTTCGTCGAGAAAAAGGACGGCGTCGTGATCAATGCCGGGGCGTGGACGCACTACAGCTACGGCATCCGGGATGCGCTCGCGATCCTGACCGTGCCCGTCGTCGAGATCCACATGTCGAACATCCACGCCCGGGAACCGTTCCGGCATGTTTCCGTGTTCGCCGAGATCGTGAAAGGCCAGATCTGCGGCTTCGGGCTCGACAGCTATCTGCTGGGCCTGCGGGCGGCGGTGTCCGCAAGCGCGGCGGCCAGGGCCTAACAGCTTGTTGACATTCGCACGCGTCAAATGCCCCCCACTGTCATCCCGAGCTCGTCGCTGGATCTGCCCACTGGTGTCATCCCGAGCTCGTCGCTGGATCTGCCCACTGGTGTCATCCAGCGAAGCGTGGGATCTGCTGTTGCCGTGCTGCTCAAGGAAGAAGCAGATCCCTCGGCAGGCTTGTATGGTCAGTTTGGCGTCCTCGAAGTGGATACTTGGAGGGCGCCGGGGTGGAGGTACGTCGTTTGGCATCCGCCATGTCGGTTGGACGGACGTCCCGAGAATTACCCCACCCCACCGCTAACGTCGATGAAGAATCTAGCGGCCGTAGGTATGCGCCTGTGGACCGCCGATTTGGGTACAAGCTAACGTTGGTGGGGCTCCACCCCGGCATTGCGTATCTAACTACGAAGGAGCGCCGATGCCAAGCCCGCTGGAGATTGGAGTCGATGTGGCCAAGGACTGCTTGCAAGTGGCCTTTGCGAATGCGGCGATGCCGGAGCAGGCGGTGGAAAACCGGTCCGCTGCGATTAAGGCCTGGCTGGCCAAGCTGCCGAAAGGAAGCCGGGTCGCGATGGAGGCCACCGGGTGCTATCACCAGCGGCTGGCCGAACTGGCGCATGCGCGCGGCATGATCGTGTACGTGCTCAATCCCCGCGATCTTCGTCACTACGCACACGCGGTGGGTGCGCGCGGCAAGACCGATCGGGTCGATGCCCGGCTGATTGCGCGCTACCTGGTCCACGAACAGGCCGAATTGCGCCCGTACCAGCCGCCGACCCCGGCGCAACGCGAGATCGACCAACTGCTGCGCCGGCGGGCCCAGGTGGTCCGCGCCAAGACCCAGTTGCGCGCCAGCCTTCACGAGGTGGCCACCTGCGCCACCGACCTACGCCTGGTGGTGAAGCGGCTCGACCGCATGATCGCCAAGCTCGATGGCCGGCTGGCGCAATTGGCGAAGGGCCAAGCCGCGGCCCAGGCACGGGTGGAAACCGTGGTCGGCATCGGGCCGCTGACCGGCGTCGCGCTGACCAACCTGTTCGAACGGGTGCCGCTGCGCAATGCCGATGTGGCGGTGGCCTTTGTCGGCCTCGATCCGCGGCCCAAAGATTCCGGCCAATCGACCGGCCGCCGCCGGCTCTCCAAACGCGGCCCCGGTGAATTACGAAGGCTGCTCTTCAACGGCGCCCGCTCCGCCAGCAAGACCCAGTTGTGGCGCCCGCAGTACCAGCAGCTCCGCGCGCGTGGACTTTCAACCACTGAAGCTACGCTCATTCTGGCCCGCAAACTGCTCCGCATCGCCTTCTCGATCCATCGTCACCACGCAACCTTCGATCCCGCGCGCATCGCCCATGCTTGACATCAACCATAGAATCTCTGGATGACACCGGTGGACAGATCCCACGCTGCGCCCGCCCCTCCCCTGTGTCATTCCGAGGCATCGAGGAATCTGCTTTTCGCCGTGCCATGCGCGTCCCTGGGCAACTCCCCGGCCGCCGAGCGGTCCCACAGGGGTTCTCGACCTCCGCCCCCGGAGCCCTTGCGGCCCGGGATATCAGCCGCACATGCTTGATCGGATGGCTAGAAATGGTGCATTGCAGCCGCACCTCTGTTAGACTGTATTGCTCGTTTCTTAGGCTGATTGGTTAGTGCTTACTCCTCTCGGATTCTCGTTGCTGCGCCAGTTGTCGGACGGCGCCTTCCACTCCGGCGAAGACCTCGCCGCGCGGGTGGGGCTGACGCGCGCCCGCGTTTCGCAGCTTCTCCGGCAGGCAGAGACGGCGGGCCTCTCGCTCGAGCGAGTGCGCGGTCGAGGTTATCGGTTGATCGCAGCGCCCGATTTTCTCGACGCTTCCAAGGTTCGAGCCGCGCTCGTCGAATACGGTGTAACGCTCGCGAGCAACGGCCTGGCGCCGCTGCGCACGCCGCTCGCCGACGATGACTTCGGCCTCATGGGTGCCGAGGCGCCGACCGACATCCTGCCCTCGCCGCCGATCCATCTCGAAATCGTCGACCAGATCGACTCGACTTCCAGCGAACTGCTGCGCCGCGCGCCGCGCCGTGACATTCACGGCGCCGCACTCGCGGCGGAATGGCAGACCGCGGGGCGCGGCCGTCGCGGCCGCACCTGGACGGCAGTGGCCGGCGGCAGCCTCACCTTTTCGCTCGGCTGGCGCTTCGATCAGGGTGCGGGATTCCTCGCCGGGCTTTCGCTCGCCGTCGGCGTGGGCGTGATCCACGCACTGGAGAAGGAAGGCCTGTCCGGCGTCAATCTCAAGTGGCCGAACGACCTCATCTTCCGCCACATTAAGGTCGGCGGCATTCTGGTCGAGTTGAACGGCGACGCACTGGGTCCGTCGACAGTGGTTGTCGGCGTGGGCCTCAACGTGCGCCTTCCGCGCGAACTGCGCCGCGACTTCGCGCAGCCAATCGCCGATCTTACGACCGTCGCCGGCCGCGGCGCACCGGTGATTGATCGCAACAGGCTGCTTGCGCGACTCGTGTCCGAGCTTGCGAGCACGCTGACCCACTACGCCAAGGACGGCTTCGCGCCGTTCGTCGCCGAGTGGCAGCACCGGCACGCCTATCAGGGCAAGCCGGTCAAGCTGCTGTTGCCCGACGGCGCAGCGGTCACCGGCAAGGTCGCCGGCGTCGACGCGAGCGGGGCGCTCGTGCTTGCCGACGGTCCGCGCCGCGCGCGCTTCCTCACCGGCGAAATCTCGCTCCGCCGCGCCTGACGTTGGCAGCAAGGACGAACGACCACCGGGGTGCCGCGCGGCACCGCGGCTGATCCGTCCCGGGTAGCCATCGGCATGGGCGACACGCTGATCGTCGACGTCGGCAACAGCCGGATGAAATGGGCGCTGGTCGGTGCTGCCGGCTACGTGGCGCAGGGCGTCGTCCCCAATTCCGAGCTAGGCAGCCTCGCGATGCGCGACTGGCAGACCCTGCCGCGTCCGGCGCGCGCGCTCGGCGTGAATGTCGCCGGTGAAGCGGCGCGAGTGCGCGTGGAAGGGCAGATCGCGCGCTGGCGATTGCCGATCGAATGGCAGGTCGCCACTGCGCAGGCCTGCGGCGTGGTCAATCGCTACGCGAAACCCTCGCAGCTCGGGCCCGACCGTTGGGCATCATTGATCGCCGCGCGGCGCCGTGCCCAGGCGAGCGACCCAGTGCCGCAGCCGGCGATTGTCGTCAACGCCGGCACCGCGGTAACCATCGACTCGCTCGACGCGGATGGCGTGTTTCGCGGCGGCATGATCCTGCCGAACATGCGCCTGATGCTGCGCGCGCTCGCCGACAATACCGCCACGCTGAAGGTCGCGCCGGGACAATTCGACGCGTTCCCCACCAACACCGCCGATGCGCTCTACACCGGCGCGCTGTGTGCGGTGTGCGGCGCCATCGAGCTTGCCCGGGCGCGCATTTCCGTGGGCCGCGCGCCGGTGCGCTGCTACCTTGCCGGCGGCGCGGCCCCTGACCTCCAACCGCACCTTGAAGCACCGGTGGAGATCGTGGACAACCTGGTCCTCGAAGGGGTGCTGGCGATCGCCTCACAGGGCGCATAGTATCGGTCGCCGCCGTTTCCTAGTGCGCTGTTCCGGAACAACACACTAACACCGTGCGAATCGTCGTCATCCTCCTGCTGCTCGCGAACCTCGCGCTGTTCGCGCTCACCCGCCTCGACTCGGCCGGCGGCGGCGAGCCGCAGCGCATGCAGGAGCAGGTGCAGCCCGACAAGGTGAAATTGCTCACCCCACAGCAGGTGGCGGCACTCGGCCCCGCGAAGGTCGCGTCGCTGGCGGACGTCTGCGTCGAATGGGGGCCGCTGACCGATGCCGAACGCACGCGCGCGCTCGCCGAACTCGCGCCGTTGCAGCTCGGTCCGCTGATCCAGTCCCGGCGCGCGAGCGTCGAAAATTTCGCCGTCACGCTCCCAGGCTTCATCAGCCGGTCGACGGCGGAACGGCGGATCGGCGAGCTGCGCGCGCAAGGCATCAACGACCTTGCCGTGATCGAACTCGATCGCGGCCAGTTCGGCGTGTCGCTGGGCACCTTCCGCACCGAGCAGGCGGCGAACGGTCGCGCCGATGCGCTGGCGCAACAGGGTGTCACGGGGACGCGCGTCGCGGCGCGCGGCGCGATGACGCAAACAACGCTCGTGTTCCGCGATCCGCCACAACCGGCGATGGCGAAGCTGCGCGAGCTGGCCCCGACCTACGCCGGCACCGAGATCCGGGTCGGCGCCTGCGAGCGGGCAGCCTCGTGAGCCTCGGGCGCGACACGCTGGTCGCGAGAGCCAAAGCGCTGGTCGGCGAGTTCTCGCTGACCAAGCTGTCGCTGACCGCTGGCGCGGTCGGCGCCGCGCTCGAAACCGCCACTGGCCAGATCTATACCGGCATCAATCTCGATCTTGCCTGCGGTATCGGCTTCTGCGCCGAGCATTCGGCCGTCGCCGAGATGCTGAAGGCGCGCGAAACGGTCGTGCGCCGCATCGTCGCGGTCAATTCCGAACAAATCATCGCGCCGTGCGGACGCTGCCGGGAACTGCTGGTGCAGGTCGATCCGCGCAACCTCGATTGCGAGGTCCTGTTGCCGGAAGGCGCATCCGCCTCGTTGCGCGAGCTGCTGCCGAACGCCTGGCTCGAGCAGCTACTGGTCCAGAAGCGGGCCTAGCAGGCTCCTGAAGCATGCAGGTAGTTTCGTCAACCGGTGTCATTTCGTGCATGTCGAAGGATCTCCCCACGGGTGTCATCCCGAGTGAAGCGTGGGATCTCCCCACGGGTGTCATCCCGAGTGAAGCGTGGGATCTCCCCACGGGTGTCATCCCGAGTGAAGCGTGGGATCTCCCCACGAGTGTCATCCAGTGCGAAGCGTGGGATCTCCCCACGAGTGTCATCCAGAGCGAAGCGTGGGATCTGCTGTTGCACTTTCTTGCAAGAACGGCAGAAGCAGATTCCTCGTACCTCGGAATGACACACTTCTTCTCAACAAGCCGCTGACACGCGGCGCACCATGTCCACAGCCGGCCCGCGCGGCGCAGCACTTGCCGCCATTCGCAACGCGGAGGGACCGCGGGATGTTGCGCTGGCGCGCGCGCTGTTCGAGGAATACGCAGCTTGGCTCGACGAGGACCTCTGCTTCCAGGGATTTGCCGACGAGCTCGCGGCGCTGCCCGGCGACTATGCGCCGCCTGCGGGCCGCCTGCTGCTCGCCGGCGTTCCCGGCGATGCCTTCGGGTGCATCGCGCTGCGGCCGCTCGGCGAGTCCGACAATGCGAGCGGGCCGGTAGCGGAGGTGAAGCGCTTGTACGTTCAGCCGCGCGCGCGCAACCAGGGCTGGGGCAGGCGGCTTGCGAGTACGATTGTCGATGAGGCGCGCGCGATCGGCTACGGCGAACTCAAGCTCGACACGCTGGCGCGAATGACCGCGGCCGTGGG
>JBKKAZ010000289.1:0-4180 GCA_046714435.1 Casimicrobiaceae bacterium | reverse complement strand
TACACCGGCAACGTCCGGCACCTCGAAGGCGGCGTCACTTCGTGCATCGGATGCGCGAGGACGCTGATCGCGCGCGACGGCTACCGCATCCTGCGCTACGAAGTGACCGACGACGGACGCTGCCCCGGGTGCGGCCATGCCCTGGTGGGACGCTTTGGCGCGTTCAAAGGCTCGTTCGGCGCGCGACGCATTCCGGTTCGCCTTGCTCATCATGCAGCGTGAGCGGCCGTAGGTCGCTGCGTCGACGCAGTGCAAGTGTCGAAAAACTTCACAATAGGATCGCGCCCTGTTGACGACAGCCGCACGTCGGATTCCTCGTGAACGCTATGGACAAGCCAATGTGCCGCCCGGCACAATCACCGGGTTGCGGTATCCCCCTGGCGTGCAGCCTTGGCGTGCGCTGATTACTACGTTCGATAACGAGGAGCGGATCAAATGCGAGTTCTTAGAAAGTGGCTGCTGCTCATGGTGTTCGCACCGCTGCCGGCCTTCGGTCAGAGTTGCGGCGGCTTCACCGACGTGTCGCCGGTGGACTTCTACTGCAACAACGTCGAATGGATCAGGAACCGGGGAGTGACGCTCGGCTGCACCGCCACCGAGTTCTGCCCATCGCTGAACACGATTCGCGGACAGATGGCAGCGTTCCTGAATCGGCTCGGGACCGTGCTGACACCCACGATAATCCGTGCCACTGATGCCAACGTGGACGGTACATACAATCCGGAAGCGATCGGTTGCCAGACGGCAACGCCGGTGGCGATCACCGGCTATCCGCGCCAGGCGAGCTTCAACGCCGCGCTGTTTAACTTCAACGCCACGGCACCCAAGCTGGTCCAGGCTCAGCTGGTGTTTTCGACCAACGGCGGAACGACTTGGCTCAACACCACCGGCGATTTCGTGATGCAGCACAACCTGCAGATCGGCCAGCAAGCCACGCTCGCGCTGGTCGGCGGGCCGCTGGACCTCACGGTCGGCAACAGCTACCTGTTTGCGATCCGCTTGATCACGCTCGATGCGATCCCCACCATCGAAGGCCAATGCCAGCTCAATGTGCGGATCGAGAACCGCAACGCGGCGACCTCCCCGCTCGACCCTCTTCACTGAATACGTCTGGCGCGGCGACGCGCCCAATGGAGCCCGGCCTCGCGCCGGGTTTCCCCATTGTTGCGCGCCGCCCGCGTAGCATTTGCGGCAGGCGGCGTCGTAAACCGGCGGCTCAAGCCCCGGTCAGCGCGAGCGCCGCGAAACTCGCGAGCCAGTGCGCACCCATGTAATCGCTGCTTGCAACCCCCACGAGCCCGGCCTCGAGGTGGCGGTCGGCTGCCGGCAGGACTACGCGCACGCGGGCATCGTTGACGGGGAGCGCCGCCGCGATGCTGCGGAACGACCAAGCCCGCGAGAGATTGAGGCCGTCGAGATGCACGAGTTGCGGATCGCTACGGTCCGTCGGCACGGCGGGATTGAACAGCGTCGAGGGCGCGCCTCCGGCGAGCCCGGGGAGAAAGCGGGCGATCCAGTCCGCGAAGGCAGCGGCGGGCAGCACGCGTCCCATCAGGTCGGCCTCCACCAGGGTGGGCGAAAGGAAGTCGGTGCCCGACGGCTCCCACGCTGCCGGGTAGTCGCGATCGTCGCCGTACCAGTCGAGCGCCCGGGCTTCGCACGCGGCAGCCAGCGCGAGTTCGCCTTCGGCGCGCGCGTAGTCGAGCGCGAACGCGAGGCCGAACGCCGAATTGGCATGCATTCCGGTTCGCAGCGGATGCTCCGCTTTGGGCAGCCATTCCAGGTAGCGCGCGACGAACGCATCGGCCAGCGGCGCCAGGTTACGCCGCCATCGCACGAAATCGCTGCCTTCGCCACGGCCGAGTTCCTCGGCGAGCTTCAGGAGCCAGGCCCAGCCATAGGTCCGCTCGAACGATTCCGCACCGGCGCGGCCCAGGTAGGCGACCTCGACCGCGATGGCATCGGGTGCGAGATGCGCATCGAAGCGTGCGGCGATCGCCCCGGCCTCGCGCAGCCCGTCCGCTCGACGCAGCAGCCGGGCGAGCAGCCAGTGCATGTGCACGCAGGAGTGCCAGTCGTAGCTGCCATAGAACGCCGGATGCAGCGCGCGCGGCGCAGCGAGGTCCGCCGCGCCATGGAGAACATGGTCGAGCTTGTTCGGATACTCGCGGACAACGTTGTCAAGCGCGATGCTGGCAAAGCGCGAAGCGAGATCCCTCGACATCGACAAGGCGCTCATCGGAGCATTCCCGTTGCGGACTGTTGGACCGCAGCATTGTCGCGCAATCGTCGGCTTGCGGCCGGATCACGCGGCTCGCGCCCTAAGCAAACCGACCCGTGACCAGGCCGGTCGCGGCTCAGGCGCCCGCGGCCAGGGCCTCGGCGACGCTTTCGCGCGACGCGCGCTTGCGCTCGTGCTCCTTGCGGAAGCGCTTGCGGATGCGGATCGACTGCGGCGTCACTTCGCAAAGCTCGTCGTCGGCGATGAATTCCACCGCGTACTCGAGCGTCAGCGCGATCGGCGGCGTCAGCAGGATCGCGTCGTCCTTGCCGGAGGCGCGGACGTTGGTGAGCTGCTTGCCCTTGATCGGGTTGACCACAAGGTCGTTGTCGCGGCTGTGGATGCCGATCACCATGCCTTCGTAGAGCTTCTCGCCGGGCGAGACGAACATGCGCCCGCGCTCCTGCAGCTTCCACAGCGCGTAGGCCACCGCCTCGCCGTCCTCCTGCGACACCAGCACGCCGTTGCGGCGATCCGGAATCTCGCCCTTGACCGGCGCGTAGCCCTCGAACACGTGGCTCATGAGGCCTGTGCCCCGGGTTGCGTTCATGAACTCGCCCTGGAAGCCGATCAGGCCGCGCGCCGGAATCCGGTATTCGAGCCGGGTACGGCCGCGCGCGTCGGACTCCATGTGGGTGAGCTCGCCGCGGCGAGCGCCGAGTTCCTGCATCACCGCGCCCTGGTGCGCGTCTTCGACGTCCACGGTCAGGAACTCGTAAGGCTCGTTGACGACGCCGTCGATGGTGCGCTGCACGACTCGCGGCCGCGAAACCGCGAGTTCGAAGCCTTCGCGCCGCATGTTCTCGATCAGGATGGTGAGGTGCAGCTCGCCACGCCCTGACACCAGGAACACGTCGGTGTCGCCAGTGTCGTCGACGCGCAGCGCCATGTTGGTCAGCAGCTCGCGCTGCAGCCGCTCGCGCAGGTTCCGCGACGTGACGTACTTGCCTTCGCGCCCGGCGAGGGGACTGGTGTTGACCTGGAAATACATCGACAGCGTCGGTTCGTCGACGGCGATCGGCGGCAACGCCTCGGGCGATTCGACGGCGGCGAGAGTCGTGCCGATGGTAAGGTCGTCGACACCGGTCACGAGCACGATGTCGCCCGCCTGCGCGGACTCGACCGGCACCCGCTCGAGGCCGGAGAACGCCATCACCTGGCCCAGCTTGGCCGTGTCCGGCACGGCGCCCGGCGCGAGCGGCCCGTGCAGCACGGCCACGGTTTGCCCCGGCTTCATGCGGCCCTGCCGGATGCGCCCGATGCCGAGGCGGCCGACGTAGCTGGAATAGTCGAGCGCCGACACCTGAAATTGCAGCGGCGCGTCGGGATCGCCGCCGGGCGCGGGCACGCGCGCGACGATCGTTTCGAACAGCGCTCGCATGTTGGCGGGCTCGGGGGTGACGCCCGCCTTCGCCTCTTCCACGTCCAGTGTCGCCCAGCCGTTCAGCGCGGATGCGTACACGACGGGGAAGTCGAGCTGCGCCTCGGTCGCGCCGATCCGGTCGAACAACTCGAAGGTCTGGTTCACGACCCACTCCGGGCGGGCGCCGGGGCGGTCGACCTTGTTGACCACGACGATCGGCTTTAGGCCCTGCTTGAGCGCTTTCAGTGTCACGAAGCGGGTCTGCGGCATCGGGCCCTCGACCGCGTCGACCAGCAGCAGGACGCCGTCGACCATGCCCAGCACGCGCTCGACCTCGCCGCCGAAGTCGGCGTGCCCCGGCGTGTCGACGATGTTGATCCGCGCATCGATCCCGGTGGCAGCGTCGCGATAGCGGATCGCGCAGTTCTTGGCGAAGATCGTGATGCCGCGCTCGCGCTCGAGATCGTTGCTGTCCATCATCCGCTCGCTCAGGTGCTGGTGCGCGGCGAAGGTGCCGGCCTGCACGAGGAGCTTGT
>JBKKAZ010000288.1:0-6697 GCA_046714435.1 Casimicrobiaceae bacterium | reverse complement strand
AGGAGCGTTCCGGCTTGAAGCCCACCGACATCGCGGACCCCAACTACTTTCACAAGGTCGTCGATTGCCAGTGGGCCTGTCCCGCGCACACGCCGGTCCCCGAATACATCCGCATGATCGCCCAGGGGCGCTACGACGACGCCTACCTGGTCAACTGGAAGTCGAACGTCTTCCCCGGCATTCTCGGGCGCACCTGCGACCGTCCCTGCGAGCCTGCCTGCCGGCGCACGCGCGTCGAGGAGGGCTCGATTGAGCATCGCAAGAACGAGACGCGGCCGGAGCCGGTCGCGATCTGCCGACTGAAGCGTGCCGCCGCCGATTTCAAGGACGACATCCGCGACCGCCTGCCGCCGCCGGCAGAGGTGAAGAACGGCAAGCGCATCGCGTTGATCGGCGCGGGTCCGGCATCGCTCACCGTCGCGCGCGATCTCGCGCCGCTCGGCTATCACTGCGTCGTGTTCGATCGCGACGCGAAGGCTGGCGGCATGATCCGTTCGCAAATCCCCAAGTTCCGGCTGCCGGACGCGGTAATCGACGAGGAGGTCGGCTACGTGCTCGATCGCGGCGTCGAGTTTCGGCCTGACGTCGAGATCTCCAGCATGAAGGCGCTGCTTGCGGAAGGCTTCGACGCGCTGTTCGTGGGGAGCGGTGCGCCGCGCGGGCGCGACCTCGACATTTCCGGCCGCCGCGAGGCTTCGAAGAACATCCACATCGGCATCGACTGGCTGTCGTCGGTGTCGTTCGGCCATGTCGAGCGCATCGGCCGGCGCGTGATCGTTCTCGGAGGCGGCAACACGGCGATGGACTGCTGCCGGAGCGCGCGCCGTCTGGGCGGCGAGGAGGTGCAGGTCATCGTCCGCTCGGGCTTCGACGAGATGAAGGCGTCCCCCTGGGAGAAGGAGGACGCGATGCACGAGGGCATCCCGATCCATAACTTCCTGGTGCCGAAGGCGTTCCTGCACGAAGGCGGCAAGCTGGTCGGGATGACGTTCGACAAGGTCGTCGCCCGTCGTGACGGCAAGGGGCGTCGCGAGCTGGTTTCCACCGGCGAGCCGGAGCTGCGCTTCGAATGCGACGACGTGCTGGTCGCGGTCGGCCAGGAGAACGCGTTTCCGTGGATCGAGCGTGACCTCGGGCTCGAGTTCGACCAGTCGGGCATGCCCATCGTCGATCGCGTCACGATGATGTCGACGCGTCGTGGCGTGTTTTTCGGCGGCGACGCGGCGTTCGGCCCCAAGAACATCATCTGGGCCGTGGCGCACGGCCACGACGCGGCGATCTCGATCGACAAGCTCTGCCGCGGCGACGACCTGCGGTCGCGGCCGGCGCCGACCTTCCAGCTCGTCTCGCAGAAGATGGGCATCCACGAGTGGAGCTACGACAACGCGGTCACGCCAGAGAAGCGCCACAAGGTTCCGCTCAAGGACACGGTAATCGCGCTGAAGAGCATCAAGGTCGAAGTCGAACTCGGGTTCGACATGAGGCTCGCCTGGTCCGAGGCCCAACGCTGTCTCAACTGCGACGTGCAGACGGTGTTCACCGACAAGCTGTGCATCGAATGCGATGCCTGCGTGGACATCTGCCCGATGGACTGCATCACGTTCACCGTGGACGGCGATGAAGGCGAGCTTCGGACACGGCTGCTCGCACCGGCGCTGAACCTCGGACAGGACCTTTACCTGTCGGGAGCGCTCAAGACCGGCCGCGTGATGGTCAAGGACGAGGACGTCTGCCTGCACTGTGGGCTGTGCGCGGAGCGCTGTCCGACCGGTGCCTGGGACATGAAGAAGTCGTTCATCGACCCGACCAACGCCGGCGAGTCGCCGCAGGAAGCTCCGAGCGTCCGTGTCAGAAATCCGGCCGCGGCCCCGCTGGCGGCGGATTAGAGGTTGCCATGGCGGGTATCCAGCGCATCAACGATTTTGTCGTCAAGTTCGCAAACGTCAACGGCTCGGGCTCGGCGACCGCCAACGGCCTGTTCGCGAAGGCAGTCCTGCGCATGGGCGTGCCGGTCGCCGCGCGCAACATCTTCCCGTCGAACATCCAGGGCATGCCGACCTGGTACGAGGTTCGCATCGTCGAGAAGGGCTGGCGCGGCCGCCGCGGCGGCGTGGATCTGGCGGTGGCCATGAATCCGGAGACCTGGAACGTCGACGTCGCCGAAATCGAGCACGGCGGCTACCTGTTGTTCGACTCGACGCGGCCGCTGACCAGTTCGAAGCTGCGCGAGGACGTCAACGTGCTCGGCATTCCGCTGACGGCGATCTGCGCCGAAATGTACAGCGACATGCGCCAGCGGCAGCTGTTCAAGAACATCATGTACGTGGGCGCGCTCGCGGCTTTGCTGGACATCGAGCCGGCGGTGATCGAGGCGTTGCTGAAGTCGCAGTACAGCGGCGAGCGGAAGGCGCCGTTGCTCGACGCGAACCTGGCGGCGTTGCAGCGCGGCTATCAATGCGCGAAGGACGATCTTCCGGCGATCGGCTTGCGCATGCAACGCCGGAACAACGTCGGCGAGCGGATTTTCGTCGACGGCAACAGCGCCGCCGCGCTCGGCGCCGTCTACGGCGGGGCCACCGTCTGCGCGTGGTATCCGATCACGCCCTCGACCTCGCTGGCCGAGGCCTTCCAGAACTGGTGCGCCAGGCTGCGCACCGACGCTGTCACCGGCAAGGGGCGCTATGCGATCGTGCAGGCGGAGGACGAACTCGCGTCGATCGGCATCGTGGTCGGCGCAGGCTGGAACGGCGCGCGCGCGTTCACGGCAACCTCGGGGCCGGGCATCTCGCTGATGCAGGAATTCATCGGTCTCGCCTATTTCGCCGAGATCCCGGCGGTGCTGTTCGACGTGCAGCGCGGCAGTCCGTCGACCGGCATGCCGACCAAGACCCAGCAGGCCGACATCCTGTCCACCGCCTACGCCTCGCACGGGGACACCAAGCATGTGCTGCTGTTCCCCGAGGATCCAACCGAGTGCTTCACGATGAGCGCGCTCGCGTTCGACCTCGCCGACCGGCTGCAGACCCCTATCTTCGTGATGCTCGACCTCGACATCGGCATGCAGGACTGGCTTACCGCGCCGTTCGAGTGGGACGATGCAACCGCGCTCGATCGCGGCAAGCTGATGTCGGCGAAGGCGCTGGAGGCCGGCAAGGACTTCGGGCGCTATGTCGACGTCGACGGCGACGGCATCGCCTATCGGACCTTGCCGGGCACCCATCCGCGGCGCGGTGCGTACTTCACCCGTGGAACCTCGAAGGACCGCTACGCCCGCTACACCGAGGAAGGGCCGGCCTACGTCGACAACATGCAGCGGCTGTTGCGCAAGTTCGAGACGGCCAAGTCGCTGGTGCCGGATCCGCTGATCGAAACGGCGGCACAGCCCACGCGCACCGGCGTGATCTGGTACGGCTCGACCGGCGCGCCGATGGCCGAGGCGCTCGCCGCACTTGCTGCGCGCGGCATCCATCTCGACCGGATGCGGGTGCGGGCGTTTCCGTTCGCCGATGCGATTCCGGACTTCATCGCGGAACACGATCACCTGTTCGTCGTGGAGCAGAACCGCGATGCGCAGCTGCGTGCGCTGCTCATCAACGAGTGCGGCATCGACCCCGCCAAGCTGGTCAGCGTGCTGCACTACGACGGCAATCCGCTGACCGCGCGCTACGTCGAGCGCGAGATCGCCGAGAAGGCCGCGCTGTTCAACGTCGTGCCGCTCAAGAAAGTTGCATCGTGACCTATCTCGCGAAACCCAAGCTGCATCACCCGTCGCTGCCGACCAACGCGCTCGGCTTCACCCGCCGCGACTACGAGGGGCCGGTGTCGACGCTGTGCGCCGGCTGCGGCCACGATTCGATCTCGGCGGCGATCATCCAGGCGTTTTTCGAACTCGCGATTGCGCCGCATCGCGTCGCGAAGCTGTCGGGAATCGGCTGCTCGTCGAAGACGCCGACCTACTTCCTCGGCCAATCGCACGGATTCAACAGCGTGCATGGCCGGATGCCATCGGTGCTGACCGGTGCCAACCTCGCCAACCGCGACCTTATCTACCTCGGCGTGTCCGGCGACGGCGACTCGGCGTCGATCGGCCTCGGCCAGTTCGCGCACGTGATGAGGCGCGGCGTCAACATGACCTATATCGTCGAGAACAACGGCGTGTACGGTCTCACCAAGGGCCAGTTCTCGGCAACCGCGGACAAGGGCAGCAAGAGCAAGCGCGGCGCAGCGAACCGCGACGAGCCGATCGACCTGGTGATGCTCGCGCTCACGCTGGGGGCGACCTATGTCGCTCGCGGTTTTTCCGGCGACAAGCGCCAGCTGGTGCCGCTCATCAAGGCGGCGGTTCAGCACAAGGGTGCGGCGTTTCTCGACGTGGTATCGCCTTGCGTGGCGTTCAACAATCATCCCGGCTCGACCAAGAGCTTCGATTACGTTCGCGAGCACAACGACACCGTCAACGCTCTCGACTACATGCCCGAGCGGGCGCCGATCACCGCGGAAGGCGCCCCTGGAACAGTGCAGTCGGTATTGCTGCACGACGGCGGTTCGATTCGCCTGCGCCGGGTCGACCAGGCTTACGACGCGCGCGACAAGGCGTCGGCCATGGCCTACCTCGAGGCACACCGCCTGAAGGGGGAGGTGGTGACCGGCCTGCTGTACATCGACCCGTCCGAGCACGACTTGCACGACGCTCAGAACACCGTCGAGCGCCCGCTCAACACGCTGTCCGACGCCGAACTGGTGCCCGGCGCCGCGGCGCTCGCGAAGCTGAACGCCAGCCTCCGTTGACCGCGGCGGGTTGCCCCGGTTGCCTTCCACGGTCGGGTGCGACGCGTACCGGATTCGAGCACGTTGGTGCCGCCAACGCGCCGCCTGCGCCAAATCGAACGGAGTAACAATTCACGTGCTGCCTGACAAGGCGATGCGCCGCATATTGCTTCGGTCCAGCCTCGAGCCGGTGACTCGTCCGACGCCTATCGTGCCAGCGCAGCGATCGCGCCCACAATTTCCGCCTGGACTCTGGAGTTTTTGTCGATGTTGATGTGGAAGGTGCCCAAGTCGCTCCCGATATCGATGTTGGAGAGCTCGCCTTTGAAGCCGCGGTCGGCGGTGAGCGGCGTGCCCCAGCCGGGAGACTGGTAGTAGTTGAGCGCCCGCACGACATTGGACGGAATCGGGTCCTGCAGAAACGGCGCGAGCGTGATCAAAAGGTCGACCGGAATCTTGTGCGTCTCCAGCTCGCGAGCCATTTCGATCACGTTGTTCGCGCCCTGCGAATGGCCGACCAGCACGAGCCGGCTAGTCTTGCCGGCCGCCCGTTCCTTGACGACCTTTGAAACCGTCGACTTCCAGGCCAGGTGTCCGATCGCCTCGGCGTTGATGCCCTTGCCCCGGAGCTCTTCGGCCATGCTGTCCAGGCCGGTCGAAAACACGCCAAACCAGCCGCGCAGCAGATACACGCGGGTTTCCGCGTGGGCCCAATTGGAGTAGTGCAGCGCGATGGCCAGCACGGCCCACCGCACGCCAGTTCTCAATCCTGCTCGATCACAAACACCACGCACGCGCACCCCTGAAGGTTTCCGCCACACCCGGCCTGCGGAATCAATGCCACTCCTCGCAATATTGTCCCAGGGCTCTGAAACCGCCCCGAGGCTCCATCCCTCGAGCAGCGCCTAATCTTACTCATTCCTGTTGGCCGGCGTAGGCTATGGGGCGGCAATCCGCCGCGCATTGTCGTCCTGACGGATTTCCGATGTCCTTCGTCACATTCGTACCCTTGATGCTTGCGCTTGGGATCTGTTTCATCCCGGTTTGGCTGCTGCGGCACGCGAAACACAGGCGCGCGCAAGACTATTTTGTCTCGTCGCAGCAGACGCGGCCAGAAGTCGTCCGAAACTCGTCGATCGCTTATGCGCTGCGGATGGCCGCGTTCGGTCCGCTCTTCGCCTGGGGCGCGAGCGGCGATTTCTGGCCGGCCATCGTCGGCTCGGCATTCTTCGGGTTGGGTGTGTATCTGATCTACATCGTGCGCCAGCCGCTGCTCGAGTTTCTGGATCGTGCGCTAAGCCGCGACCGATCCATCACCGTCCATGAGTTCATAGCGGGGCAGCATGGCAACGATCCGCGGGTCCGCCTGTTGGCGGCGAGCCTTACGATTTTCGCGCTCCTTGGTCTCCTCGTCGGCGAGGCGCTTGGAGTGGCGGCATTTCTCAAGCCGATGCTGCCGGGAAGCCCGGCAGCCGTCTATTTGTTCGTGTTCGGCGCGCTGTTGTTGATGGTGCTGCACGCAATTCTCTCCGGCCATTCCGGGGTGATGCACTCGGCCCAGCTGCAACTCGGCATGCTGTATCTGGGCCTGTTCGGATCGACGGGTCTTCTGTTGTATCTGCACGTCTCCGCGCTCACGCCGATGCCGCCGCACGGCACATTCGCGGTCGTCGTTGTCGCCGTCTGCTGCGCGATCATGCTTTATTACCGCCGTTCGAAATACGTCGACACGGATCCGATCCGGAGAGCCACTTCCAACGCCAATCCCGGCAGCGCGTCGTCGGGCGCCCGGTTGCTCAGCAGGTTCGAGAAGATTTTCAATGCGTGCCTATCGGTTTTGATCGTTATGATTATCGTCGTCGCGCTTATGGAATTCTTCGCTGCGGGCCTGCCAACCATCATGCGCGACAGCGTGGCCGCGCTGCAGAAC
>JBKKAZ010000287.1:0-4779 GCA_046714435.1 Casimicrobiaceae bacterium | reverse complement strand
GCATCGCCACGCATATCGTCGACGACACCGAGGAAGCGCGCGTCGCCGTCGCCGCGCGGGGCGGGCGGCCGATCGAGGTGATCGAAGGTCCGCTGATGGACGGCATGAACGTGGTCGGCGACCTGTTCGGCGCGGGCCGGATGTTCCTGCCGCAGGTCGTGAAGAGCGCGCGGGTGATGAAGCAGGCGGTCGCGCACCTGATCCCGTTCATCGAGGCCGAAAAGGCCGCGTCGGGCATCGCGTCGAAGCCGAAGGGCAGAATCGTGATGGCGACGGTCAAGGGCGACGTGCACGACATTGGCAAGAACATCGTCGGCGTAGTGCTCCAGTGCAACAATTTCGACGTTGTCGACCTCGGCGTGATGGTGCCGTCGCAGAAGATTCTTGCGGCGGCGCGCGAGCAGCACGCCGACGCGATCGGGCTGTCGGGATTGATCACTCCTTCGCTGGAAGAGATGGCGCACGTCGCCGCCGAGATGGAGCGCGAGGGCTTCCAACTGCCGCTGCTGATCGGCGGCGCCACGACCTCGCGCGTACATACTGCGGTGAAGATCGCGCCGCACTACAGCGGGCCGACCGTCTACGTGCCGGACGCGTCGCGCGCGGTCGGCGTCACCGCGAGCCTGCTTTCGCCGGAGCAACGACCCGGCTACGTCGGCGAGGTTGCTTCGGACTACGCGAAGATCCGCGAGCAGCACGCGCGCAAGAAGGCGCCTGCGCTGATCTCGCTGGCCGAGGCGCGCGCGAATGCGTTTGCGGCCGACTGGTCGCGCTATCGGCCGCCGGTGCCGGCGATGCTCGGTCGTCGCGAGTTCCGCAACGCCGACCTGGCCGAGATCGCCCAGTGCATCGATTGGGGACCGTTCTTCCAGACCTGGGAGCTGTCGGGCGCTTTTCCCGCGATCCTCGACGATGCGATCGTCGGCGAGGCCGCGCGCAACGTCCACGCCGAAGGCCGGGCAATGCTCGAGCGCGTCATCGCCGGGCGCTGGCTGACCGCGAACGGCGTGATGGGTTTGTGGCCCGCGAATTCGCGCGGAGAGGACGTCGTGCTCTGGCGCGACGAGACGCGCACCGCGTCACTGTTGGTCTGGCAGGGACTGCGGCAGCAGAATCCGCGGCCGTCGGGCAAGCCGAACTACGCGCTGGCCGATTTCGTCGCACCGGAATCGGGGCCGCACGACTACGTCGGCGCGTTCGCGGTGACGGCGGGGATCGGCATCGAAAAGCGGCTCGCGGAATTCGCGGCGAACAAGGACGACTACTCGGCGCTAATGCTGAAGGCGCTCGCGGACCGTCTCGCCGAAGCGTTCGCAGAAACGCTGCACCGCAAGGTCCGCCGCGAACTCTGGGGCTACGTGTCGGACGAGGCGCTCGACCCGCCGGCGCTGGTCCGCGAGGAGTATCAGGGCATCCGCCCGGCGCCGGGCTATCCCGCGTGTCCCGATCACGCCGTGAAAGCGCCACTGTTCGACTTGCTCGAGGCGCGGAAGATCGGCATGGAACTGACCGAGAGCTTCGCGATGCTGCCGGCTGCGGCGGTGTCCGGCTTCTACCTATCGCATCCGGACGCGCGCTACTTCGCCGTCGGCAGGATCGGCGACGACCAGCTGCAGGATTTCGCGCGCCGCGCCGGCATCGACCTCGCCGCGGCGCGGCGGCGGCTCGCGCCGAACCTCGGCTGAAAACGGGAACCGGGCGGTCGTTGGTGATTCTGGCTACCGCGCGGCGTTGTATCGCGCCGGAGAACACATAGAATCGGGCCGTTGCGCGCGGTCGCGAACAAGCTATCGCCTCAAAGGGAACCGCATGAAACCCCTGCTCCAGCTTGTTGCTGCGTTGTCGCTGTGCGTTGCTGTGGCCGTAGCCCTTTCGCTTTCGGCGGCCGCGCACGCCCAGGTGTCCGACAACCTGATCAAGGTCGGCGTGCTTTCCGACATGTCGAGCCTGTATACGGATCCGGCGGGTGCCGGCTCGGTGGTGGCGGCGAAGCTGGCCATCGAGGACTCGGGCATCGCGAAACGCGGCTACAACGTCGAGGTCGTGTCCGCCGACCACCAGAACAAGGCCGACGTCGGCTCGGCGATCGCGCGCCAGTGGTACGACGTCGACAAGGTGGACGTGATCGTCGACACGCCCAATTCCGGCGTGGCGCTCGCGGTCAACCAGATCACCAGGGACAAGGGCAAGGCCTTCCTCGTATCCGGCGCCGCGACGTCGGACCTCACGGGCAAGGCCTGCTCGCCGAACACGATCCACTGGACCTACGACACGTGGATGCTTGCCAACGGCACGGGTAACGCGGTCGTCCGGACCGGCGGCGATACGTGGTTCTTTCTGACCTCCGACTACGCGTTCGGCCACGCGCTGGAGCGCGACACCGAGGCTGTCGTGCTGAAGTCCGGCGGCAAGGTGCTGGGCCGGGTGCGGGCGCCGCTCAACACGCAGGACTTCAGCTCGTTCCTGCTGCAGGCGCAGGCTTCGAAGGCGAAGATCATCGGCCTCGCGAACGCCGGCGGCGACACGACCAACTCGATCAAGCAGGCGGCCGAGTTTGGCATCGTCAGGGGCGGCCAGCAAATCGCGGGGCTGCTGGTAGGGATCACCGACGTCCACGCGCTCGGGCTGCCAGTCGCGCAGGGCCTCGTCCTCACCGAGTCGTTCTACTGGGACCTGAACGATGCGACGCGCGCGTTCGCGAAGCGCTTCGCCGCGCTCGACAAGGGCATCCACCCGACGATGATCCATGCCGGCGTGTATTCCGCCGTGACGCATTACCTCAAGGCGGTGGAGGCGTTGCAGTCCGACGACGGCACGCGGGTGATCGCGAGGATGAAGGCCATGCCAACCGACGACCCGCTGTTCGGCAAGGGCTCGATCCGCGCCGATGGACGCAAGATCCATCCGGTCTACCTCGTCGAGGTGAAGAAGCCAGCGGAGTCGAAGGGTGCGTGGGACTACTACAAGATCCGCGCGACCATTCCGGCCGACCAGGCGTTCCGCCCGCTTGCCGACGGCGGCTGCCCGCTGGTGAAGTGACCAGGGTCGGAGTCGACTCTGACCCTGCTATTCCTACTTGATGCCGAACGCGCGGTCGAGCGCGAGCCGACCGCCCCCCTGCGCGATCAGGTAGAGCAGCAGCCCGGCCCATGACAGGTGCGTGGGCCAGGCATCGGGATAGACGAAGATCTGGATCACCGCCGTCATGCCGAGCAGCGCGAGCGCCGAGAGGCGTGTGAACAGACCCAGCACCAGAAGCAGCGGAAACAGATGCTCGGCATAGGTGGCCAGGTGCGCGGCCAGTTCGGGCGCGATCAGCGGCACCTTGTACTCGTCGCGGAACAGCGCGTACGCGCCGTCGGTCGGCGTGAGGAAGCCTTCGACCTTGGTGCGCCCCGAGGTGAAGAAGATGCCCGCGATCGCGATGCGGGCGACCAGCCCGAGCAGCGTCGGCGTGATCAGCGCGGAGAGCGCGTCGGCGCAGCGGTTCCAGGCGCCGCGCAGGCCCGTGGCGCCGGCATCGCCGGGAACGTCGATCGTGGTCATCGTCATCGATCCCTGGGCGCGATGGGGAGCCGTTCCGGTCGCGCAAGCGCACCTGCTTCGGCCAGCCGGGCCACGAGGGCGCTGGGTTCCACATCGGCATCGTGTCCGCGCGCGGCATCCAGCGCGTCGACCAGCGGCCGGCCCGCCGCGCACGCGTCGAGGAACGCACACGCCGCCGCATCAATGGCGATCCAGCGCACGTCGCCGTGCGGCCGGACCAACAACGCCCCTTCGCCGTGCCAGTCGATTTCCGCTTCGTCGTAGGGGCCGGCGGCGCGATTACGGGACCAGATCGTGTAGATCGGCTGATCGTCGAACCATGACCAGCGGGCCGCGGCGTGCGGAAGAAGCACCCCACGGGCATCGACCGCACTGGCGATGGCGTCGAGCCCCTCCGCGTCGAGCGCAACATCGTCCCGCGCAACATGCGCCTCGGTCCACAGCCGGTCGAGGTGCGCTACTCCTGGCAGGTAGGGCAGCTCGGCCGCTGGCTCGAAGCTCGCAAGGAAGCGTTCGAAGCCGACTCCGTAGCGTAGCAACGTCGGCTCGGTGGGCAAATCGGGCCGGCCGAACACGCGAGCCGCGGCCCGGAACCACTCGTCGCCGACCAGACGCGCCACGGCCGGATAGTTGGCCTGCAGCGCGTCGATACAGCCCTTGATCGTCGTGTTGCGGTAGACCGCGAAGCCCGGCTGGCGCGCGAGCGCAGCGATGTCGTCGGGCAAGCCCGCATCACCCTCGGGGTCGAGCAACGCCCGCGCGAAATCGTCCTGGAACTGTTCGAGCGTCGCGGTCGCCGGCGCCGAGTCGATCCGGCCGGAAGCGCTCAAGCCGCCTCCTCGAGCGGTGCGCGCAGGATCGCTTCGGCCGAGTTGCGTTCGCCGAGCAACTCCGCGAACGCCGGCAGGTTAGCGTCGCGCTCGATCAACGTGGGCCGCGGACCGATCCGCGTGACCAGCCGCTCGTACAGCGCCCAGACTGCCGGCGCGACGGGCATGTCGTGCGAATCGATCAGCAGCGCCTCGCCGTGGTTCGGATCCGGCGTGTGGCCGGCGAGGTGGACTTCGGTGACGAACTGGCCCGGGAACGCGTCCAGGTAGTCCTCAGCCGAGTAGCCGAGGTTGCGCGATCCCACGTAGACGTTGTTCACGTCGAGCAGCAAGCCGCAGCCGGAGCGCTGTGCCAGTTCGGAGAGGAACTCGATCTCGTCGAACGCGTGCCCGTCGAGCCGCA
>JBKKAZ010000286.1:0-6299 GCA_046714435.1 Casimicrobiaceae bacterium | reverse complement strand
TCGCCGCGGCGGTACTTGCCCGAGAGCAAGCCGCCGGCCAGCGGGAAAAACGGAAGCACGCCGAGGCCGAAGCGTTGCGCCGCGGGCAGGACTTCGGCTTCGATGCCGCGTACCAGCAGGCTGTACTCGTTCTGCACCGACACGAACGCGGCGAGCCCTGCCGATCGCGACGTCCATGCCGCATCCGCGACCTGCCAGCCGGCGAAATTCGAGCAGCCGAGGTAGCGCACCTTGCCCTGCCGCACCAGATCGTCGAGCGCCCGCAGCGTTTCGTCGATGGGCGTGCGGGAGTCCGGTGTGTGCAATTGATAAAGGTCGATCCAGTCGGTGCGAAGCCGTCGCAAGCTGTCTTCGACCGCCTGCATGAGGTAGCGCCGCGATCCGCCGATTTTCACGCCGACGTCGTCCATCGCCATGCCGAACTTGGTGGCGAGCACGATGTCCTTGCGCCGTTCGCCGAGGATTTCGCCGAGTTGCGACTCCGAGCCGCCACGATTGCCGTAGGTATCGGCGGTGTCGAACAGCGTGATTCCGACGTCAAGCGCGCGGTGGACGACGCGCCGTGTCGCGTCGACGTCGAGCCGCTGGCCGAAGTTGTTGCAACCAAGTCCCACCGCCGAGACGCGCAAGCCGCTGCTGCCGAGATTTCGCATTTCCATCGACCTTGCTCCCGTTCGAGTTGCCCACCCCGGCAGCGATTGTCCACGGATCGGCACCGCGGCGGGTGGCGATAGTCCGCGAAGATCCAGCCTTCCCCTTCAATAATATGGTATTATTGCGCTGCGGCAATTGTTCCAGTCCCCCTGCCGCAGTCGATCCTGACCTCGCTGTAACCCCCGCCTGGCTATGACTGGCCGCCACTTTGCTGGCGACTGGCCGCGCATTTTCGAAAGTAACTCATGTCGTTTGCTTCGCTCGGCTTGTCCGACGCGCTGTTGCGCGCCGTCAAGGAACAGGGCTATGAAAAGCCCACCCCCATTCAACTGCAGGCGATACCGGCGGTGCTGGCCGGTGGCGACCTCCTGGCCGGCGCGCAGACCGGCACCGGCAAGACCGCCGGCTTCGTGCTGCCGATGCTACAGCGGCTTTCCACCCAGGCGGCGCCATTCGTTGCCGGCCCGCGCGGATCGCGCCCGCCGGTGCGCGCGCTGATCGTGACACCTACCCGCGAACTCGCCGCGCAGGTCGAGGAAGCGGTGCGCGTGTACGGCAAGCACCTGAAGCTGAAATCGATGGCGTTGTTCGGCGGCGTCGGCTTCGGGCCGCAGAACGGGCAGCTGCGCCGCGGCGTGGACATCCTCGTCGCCACGCCCGGCCGTCTGCTCGACCACCACGGGCAGGGCAATGTCGACCTGTCGCGCGTCGAGATCCTGGTGCTCGACGAGGCCGACCGGATGCTCGACATGGGCTTCCTGCCCGACATCAGGCGCGTGCTCGCGGCGTTGCCGCGCAAGCGCCAGAACCTGCTGTTCTCGGCGACCTTCTCCGACGAGATCAAGCAGCTCGCCGACCGCCTGCTCGATCAACCGCGGCTGATCGAGGCAACGCCGCGCAACACGACCGTCGAGATGATCCGCCAGAAGGTGCACCCCGTGAATCGCGACCAGAAGCGCGAGCTCCTGTCGTGGCTGATCGGGCACAACAACTGGAAGCAGGTGCTGGTGTTCGCGCGCACCAAGCACGGCGCAGACAAGCTCGCCGACGCGCTGGAGCGCGACGGCATCCGCACCGCGGCGATCCACGGCAACAAGAGCCAGGGCGCGCGCACTCGGGTGCTGGCCGACTTCAAGGACGGCGACCTCACGGTCCTGGTCGCGACCGACATCGCGGCGCGCGGCATCGACATCGAGGAGCTGCCGCACGTCGTCAACTACGACTTGCCGAACGTCCCCGAGGACTATATCCACCGCATCGGCCGCACCGGCCGCGCCGGTTCGGCGGGCGAGGCGATCTCGCTGGTGTGCGTCGACGAGCACGCCTTCCTGCGCGACATCGAGCGGCTGCTCAAGCGGTCGATCCCGCGCGAAGTGGTCGAAGGCTTCGCGCCCGATCCCAACGCCAGGGCGCAACCGATCCTGCAGCGCCAGGGCCACGGCCGGCCGGCCGATCAGGCGCGCCAGCAGCACCCCCGCGGTCACGCGTCGCACGCACGGCAACCCGGTACCGCGGGCGCCGATTCGAACGGCAGGCGCGGCGTCGCAGCGCATTCGCGCGACGGCAAGCCGCACACGTCCGCTGCTCGCGGACACGCCGCACCGAAGCGCCGCTACGGCGATCGTTCGACCGGCAAGTCGCGCTAGACAACAGGAAAGGGGGCAGTTACTTTCGGGAGCGCGCCGCCGCAACCCCGGCGTCCGTTGAAAGTAACCTGACCCCTTTCCTTGTGATACGGTTGGCTTGCAATCCGTCGCCGACCCATGGATTTCGCCTTTATCCTCGACCCGCTGCCGGCACTGAAGGCCTACAAGGATTCGAGCGTCGCGATGATGCGCGCGCTGGCCAGGCGCGGGCATCGCCTGTTCGCGCTCGAGCCTTGCGACCTGCGCTGGGAGGAGGGCGCGACGCGGGCGCGGGTGCGCTCGCTCCAGGTTTTGGACGACGACACTGACTGGTACCGGGCCGGTACGGCGGAGCTTCGCGCGCTGGCCGATTTCGCGGCGGTGATGATGCGCAAGGACCCGCCGTTCGACATGGAGTACGTCTACTCGACCTACCTGCTCGAGGCGGCCGAGCGCGAGGGCGCGCGGGTGTTCAACCGGCCGCGCGCGATTCGCGACTACAACGAGAAGTTCGCAATTTCGCTGTTTGCCGAATTCGCAGTGCCCACGCTGGTGACGCGCGATGTCGAAGCGCTGCAGGCGTTCATCGACAGCCACCGCGACGTGGTGGTCAAGCCGCTCGACGGGATGGGCGGCGCCTCGGTGTTCCGCGTACGCGACGACGACGTCAACCGCAACGTCATCCTCGAGACCGTGAGCCAGCTCGGCGCGCGGACGGTGATGATCCAGCGCTATCTCCCCGAGATCGCGCGCGGCGACAAACGCATCCTGATCGTGGCGGGCAAGCCGGTGCCGTTCTCGCTGGCGCGCATACCCAAAGAGGGCGAGACACGCGGGAACCTCGCGGCCGGCGGGCGCGGCGAGGCGCGTCCGCTCGACGAGCGGGACCTCGAGATCGCGACCAGCATGGGTCCGAAGCTTTGGGCCGACGGGTTGCTGGTCGTGGGTCTGGATGTCATCGGGCGCTCGCTTACCGAGGTCAATGTGACCTCGCCAACCTGCTTTGTCGAGATCGGCGAGCAGACCGGATTCGATGCCGCCGGAATGCTCGCCGACGCGCTGATCGCCGAGGCTGGCATCAGGAAATAGGGGACAGACCCCTATTTCCTGCGGTGTATCATCGGCGCGAAATGATCGGCGTCCTCATCGTCGGGCACGATTCGCTGCCGGAAAGCCTCGCGCAGGCAGTGACGCACGTGCTCGGACACCGCCCCGAGCAGTTCGAGGTCATGCCGATGGGCTGCGACGACGATCCGCTCGACGTTCTTCCGCGGGCGAGAGCGGCGATCGCCCGCCTCGATACCGGCGAGGGCGTGCTGATCCTCTCCGATCTCTACGGCGCGACGCCCTGCAACCTGGTCGGCAAGCTGATCGAACCGGGCCGTGTCGAGGCGGTCGCCGGCGTCAACTTGCCGATGCTGGTCCGTTCGCTCACCTATCGCAGCAAGGATCTCGACACGATGATCAAGAAGGCCGTCTCAGGCGGCTGCGAAGGCGTGGTTCACCTCGAGGCCGATCCGCGCTATGCAGCGGCGCGAGGTTGAGATCGTCAACAAGCTCGGGCTGCACGCCCGGGCCGCGGCGAAGCTCACCCAGCTGGCGGCCAGGTTCGGCAGCGAAGTCCACATCGAGCGCAGCGGCCGCCGGGTCAACGCCAAGAGCATCATGGGCGTGATGATGCTGGCGGCCGGCAAGGGCGCGAAGGTGATTCTGGAAACCGACGGCCACGACGAGGGCGAGGCGATGGATTTGCTGGTCGCGCTGATTGGCGGCTATTTCGGCGAGGCCCAATAATTGGGGTCATCATTGGGGTCAGAGTAGTTTGTCGCCGATCGCGCAACGACTTTCCATTGTCCTGGCCACGCGACAAACTACTCTGACCCCATCATGGTGAGCTTTTCGCTGCACGGCATCGGCGTCGCGGGCGGCATCGCCATCGGACGCGCGCAGCTGGTCTCGCACGCCGCGCTCGAAGTCGCCCACTACACGATTTCGGCAAGCCGGGTCGGCGCCGAAATCGCGCGCTTCGAGTCCGCGCTCAGCGAGGTCCGAAGCGAGCTGGAGACGTTGCATGGCGCAATGGCCGACGACGACCTGCCCGGCGAGTTCGGCGCGTTCCTCGACGTGCACCGGATGATCCTGAACGACCCCACGTTGTCGGAAGTTCCGAAACGGATCATCGCCGAGCAGCGCTGCAACGCCGAATGGGCGCTCACCCAGCAGATGAACGTGCTGGTCGAGCAGTTCGACGAAATCGAGGATAGCTACCTGCGCGAACGCCGGGGCGACGTCGTGCAGGTCGTCGAGCGGGTGCTGAAGCGGCTGATGGGCAAGCCGGGCGCGCTCCCCGCGGCCAGCGCGGAGGAGCAGACGGTGCTGGTCGCGCACGACCTTTCGCCCGCGGACGTGATCCAGTTCAAGTCGCATCGCTACGGCGCGTTCCTGACCGACCTCGGCGGCGTCACGTCGCACACCGCGATCGTGGCGCGAAGCCTCAACGTGCCCGCGGTGGTCGCCTTGCATAACGCCAGGCAGCTGATCCGCGACGGCGAGCTGCTGATCGTCGACGGGCGCAGCGGTGTGGTCGTCATCAATCCCGATCGCGCGGTGCTCGCCGAGTACCGATTGAAGCAGAGCGAGCTCGAGCTCGAGCGGCAGAAACTCAGGCGCCTGCGCACCAAGCCCGCCAACACGCTCGACGGCCATCATATCGAGCTGTGGGCGAACATCGAGCTGCCCGAGGACCTCGCGGGCGCGGTCGCGGCAGGGGCGACGGGAATCGGACTGTTTCGCTCGGAATTCCTGTTCCTCAACCGATCGGGATTGCCCTCCGAGGACGAGCAGTTCGAGGCCTACCGCCGGGTCGCCGAGGGCATGAAGGGCAAGCCGGTCGTGATCCGGACTTTCGACCTCGGCGCGGACAAGACCAAGGAGGGGCTCGACGGTCTCGCGCGCGTCGCACCGAATCCGGCGCTGGGCCTTCGCGCGGTGCGCTTCTGCCTCGCGGAACCGTGGCTGTTCCTCACCCAACTGCGGGCGATCCTGCGCGCGTCTCACTACGGCAAGGTGAGGATCCTGATCCCGATGCTGATTTCGGCCGGGGAAATCGACCAGACGCTCTCGCTGATCGAGCAGGCCAAGCAGAGCCTGCGCGAGCAGGGCGTCGAGTTCGACACGCACATTCCGGTCGGGGGCATGATCGAGATTCCGGCCGCCGTGCTCGCGATCGGCGCGTTTCTCTCCCGGCTGGACTTCCTGTCGATCGGCACCAACGACCTCATCCAGTACACGCTCGCCGTGGATCGTGCCGACGACGCGGTCTCGCACCTGTACGATCCGCTGCACCCCGCCGTGCTGCGCCTGATCGCGGAGGCGATCGCGGCCGCGACCAAGGCCAAGGTGCCGATCGCCGTGTGCGGCGAAATGGCCGGGGACGTGCGGCTGACGCGCCTGCTGCTCGGCATGGGTCTGCGCGAGTTCTCGATGCACCCGGCGCACATCCTCAGCGTCAAGCAACGCGTGCTGATCAGCGAGGTCGCGGCGATCAAGCCGATCGTCGATCGCCTCCGCCGCAACGACGATCCGGCGCGAGTGTCGATGCTGCTGGACAAGCTCAACGACGGTACCCGGTCGTGACCGCGATTCCGCTGCAGTCCCCGCCGTCAGCCTCCCGCGCACCCCGCCGCCGGTGCGGAGCGACGGAGGGCGTCCGCCGGGGGCGAGCAGACCTTATAATTCCAATGTCATGAGACTTCGAGATCTACTAGCGGCGGTCGTGATCGCGTATGCCGGCGCCGCGCCCGCGGTGGTGCCCGGCGACGCCGCGCCCGGCTTCGCGCTGCCGGATGCGGGCGGGCAGCGCGTCGCGCTGGAAGGACTGCGCGGCAAGATTGTGTACGTCGATTTCTGGGCGTCGTGGTGCGCACCTTGCAAGCGCTCGTTCCCGTGGATGAACGAAATGGCGCAGAAGTACGCGGCGAAGGGGCTTGCGATCGTCGCGATCAACGTCGATAAGCGGCG
>JBKKAZ010000285.1:0-1950 GCA_046714435.1 Casimicrobiaceae bacterium | reverse complement strand
GCGTGCTGGAACTACGATCGCACCCGCGCGCTGGCCGACGGCAGCGTGCGCGCGGACGGCATCGACCTCAACTATCTGTCGATGCCGGTCGAGGAGACCTTCTTTCGCATGCTCCGGCACCGGGAATTCGACGTCGCGGAATTGTCGCTCTCCTCGTACACGCTGACGCGCTTTCGGGAGCCGCCTCCGTTCGTCGCGATCCCCGTGTTTCCGTCTCGCTTCTTCCGCCACTCCTGCATCTTCGTGAGCGCGCGGTCGGGGATCCGCGAGCCGCGCGACCTGATCGGCAAGCGCGTCGGCTGTCCCGAGTATCAGATGACGGCACCGGTGTGGATCCGCGGCATCCTGTCGGATCACCACGGCGTTCCGGTCGACGGCGTCAGCTATGTCACCGGCGGCGAGGAGTCGCCGGGACGCGACGAGAAGATCAAGCTCGACTTGCCGGCGAGCATTCGTGTCGAACGCATTGGCCCGGGCAAGACGCTGGCGCGGATGCTCGCCGACGGCGAAATCGACGCCCTGTATACCGCGCGCACCCCGTCGACGTTTCGTACCGAACCCGACCGCGTGCACCGCCTGTTTCCCGATTTCGTGGACGTCGAGCGCGCCTATTTTCGCGAGACAGGAATCTTCCCGATCATGCACACGGTCGCGATCCGGCGCGAAGTGTACGAAGCGAACCGCTGGGTGGCGCAGTCGCTCGCCAAGGCGTTCGCCGCCTCGCAGGCGAAGACCTACGAGGACCTGCGCGAGTCGGCGGCGCTCAAGGCCATGCTGCCCTG
This sequence comes from Casimicrobiaceae bacterium, assembly GCA_046714435.1. GTDB lineage: Bacteria > Pseudomonadota > Gammaproteobacteria > Burkholderiales > Casimicrobiaceae > VBCG01. The sequence continues at coordinate 1,168 of JBKKAZ010000285.1, read as the reverse complement.
GCTTACCTCGCACGTCGAGCAAGTGATCGAGGAGATGGGGGAGGACTGGTGGCCCTACGGTGTTGCGCGTAATCGCGCATCGCTCGCCACCTTCCTTCGCTACCATCACGAGCAAGGGCTGTCGAAACGGCGCCTGGAGCCCGAGGAGTTGTTTGCGCCGGAAACGCTGGAAAGCTTTGTAATCTGAACCAATGCAACTCACCCAGACACGCATCATCAACGCGCCTCGCGAGCGAGTGTGGCAGGCGCTCAACGATCCGCAGACGCTCAAGGCCTGCGTTCCCGGCTGCGAGGGTTTCGAGCCCGACGGCGAGAACGCGTATCGCGCCACCGTGATGGCCAAGGTCGGGCCCGTTTCGGCACGCTTCAATGGACGGCTGAGCCTGGCCGACATCGATCCGCCTTCGGGCTACACGCTGAAATTCGAGGGGCAGGGCGGTGCGGCCGGATTCGCCAACGGCAATGCCAGGGTCTCGCTCGCGAGCACCCCGGACGCGCAGACCTCGCTTTCGTATACTGTGCAGGCGCAGGTGGGTGGCAAGCTCGCGCAGATCGGCAACCGGTTGGTGGACGGCGCGGCTGCGAAACTCGCCGACGACTTTTTTGCGCGCTTTGCCGAAGCGGTAGCGCCGACCGCCGAGATCGCAACACAGGCACCGGCCCAGACGCCGGCGGCAACCGGCATTGGGGGGCGCTGGGTGCGCGTGCTGGCCACCGTGGCGCTGGTGGCGCTGCTGATCTACCTCTACCTTTCACGTGGGGGGTAAAGCAATGGACAGTGTCGACCTCGAAGTCCTGAAGCACAGCGCGCAATGGCTGGACGAGGGTCGCCGTGTGCTGCTCGTCACCGTGGTCAAGACCTGGGGCAGTTCGCCGCGCCCCGAGGGCGCGATGCTCGCCGTGCGCGACGACGGCCACGTCGTCGGCTCGGTGTCCGGCGGCTGCATCGAGGACGACATCATCGATCGCGTGCGCCGCGAGGGGCTCACCGCAACCCGTTGCGAGGCGGTGACCTACGGCGTCTCCACGGACGAAGCGCGGCGTTTCGGGTTGCCTTGTGGCGGAACCATCCAGCTGGTGCTGGAGCCGCTCACCCGCGAGTCGGGCATGCTCGCGCTGCTGCGGGAGATCGAAGCTGGGCACCTGGTGGCGCGCAGGCTGGATCTCG
>JBKKAZ010000284.1:0-8562 GCA_046714435.1 Casimicrobiaceae bacterium | reverse complement strand
TCGAACACCTGCCGGAACATCGCCGGCGTCAGGCGCCGGGTGTTGGTGTTGTAACGGCTGCAATGGTAGCTGTCGAACAGGGCGATACCGGGTGCCGCAAGATCGAGATCGTGCCGGGCGCCATGCGCGAACGCGAACGACCGGACTTTCTTGCCGAGCGCGCGCAGAGCTGCGTCGTGGGCGATGCGGCCGAGCGCGAGCACCGCCGCACCGGGGGGAAGCGTCGCCAGGTCCGCCGCCAGGTAGCCATTGCAGCTGGCGATCTCCGAGGGCAACGGCTTGTTCTGCGGCGGCAGGCACTTGACCGCGTTGGTGATGCGGCAGCCGCGAAGCTGTAGCCCGTCGCCGAGCCGGGCGCCGACCGGCTGGTTCGACCAGCCGTAGGCATGCAGCGTCTGGTATAGCAGGATGCCGGCGTGGTCGCCGGTGAACGGCCGTCCGCTGGCATTCGCACCGTGCATGCCCGGCGCGAGGCCGACGATCACCAGGCGCGCCTTGGAATCGCCGAACGGCGGCACCGGCTTGCACCAATAGCGCGGGTACTCGACCCGGACCGTGTCGAGGAACGCCGCAAGGCGCACGCAGCGGCGGCACACGGCGTCGTAGCGCGCGTCACGCGGCGAATCTGTCAGAATGCGCTCGGCCATGGGGACGGACAACAATTTGCGAGTGACATTGTCTGACAAATTCGGCCCGGGCGTCTTCGGAACTTGACTGCCCACCATTGATGCTCGCGCCGGAACCCAAGCTCGAGGTGCGCTCGCACCTGCCGGCAACGCCTTCGCGCAAGCCGCCGCTGCTGTTCGTGCACGGAGGCTACTGCGATGCGTGGTGCTGGGATCGGTATTTCCTGCCTTGGTTCGCGGCGCGCGGCTATCCCGCGCACGCGCTGAGCCTGCGCGGCCACGGCGAAAGCGCCGGCGCCGAGCTGCTCTGGGTCACCGGGCTCGACGACTATGCAGCGGACGTCGAACGGGTATCGGCGAAGTTGCCGTCACCGCCGGTGCTGGTCGGTCATTCGATGGGCGCGGCGGTCGTCGAGCGGCTGATCGCGACGCGGCCGGTGCGAGCGGCCGCGCTTCTGGCGCCGCTGCCGCCGGCGGGGCTCCTGCCGGTCGCGACCCGGCTCGCGGCCGAGCATCCCGACTTTCTCATGCATCTGACCGGACTCGATCCGCTGAAGCTCTCGAGCGACGTGCTTGCGGCGCTGGCGCCGTTCTACTTCTCCGATCGCATCGAACCGGCGCTGCTGCACGAGGCCCGCGGCCACATCCAGGCCGAATCGACGCGAGCGATGCTCGATCTGTCGCTGCGGCTTCACTGGCGATTGCCGGAAGCCGGATCGCCGCCCATGCTCGTGCTCGGTGTCCACGGCGACCGCATCTGCCGGCCTGACGATGTCATCGCGACCGCGGAGCACCACGGTGTCACGGCGACACTGCTGCCCGGGCTTGCTCACATGCTGATGCTGGAGCCCGGTTGGCAGGCTGCTGCGCAGGCGCTTGCGGATTGGTTGGAAACGCTCTAGCAGCGTGTTGAAGAGTGGGTGTCATCCAGAGCGAAGCGTGGGATCCGCTTCTTCATTTTGTTGGATGGCAAAAAGCAGATCCTTGCTCTGGATGACACCGGTGGAAGTGGCGGCTCGCGATTCAACCGCCTGCTGCCGCCGGGACAGCGGTCAGACCACCGGCTCCGCCACCCGCCACGATGCCACGAACGCCGCGAGCGCGTCCGCGGGGACCGGCTTGCTGACCCAGAAACCCTGGAATGCGTGACAGCCTCGCTGGGCGAGGAAGTCGAGCTGCGCCTGGGTGCCGACGCCCTCGGCGACGACCTTGAGATTGAGGCCGCGGGCGAGCGCGATGATCGCCTCGGTGATGGCGGCGTCGCCCGGGTCGGTCTCGAGGTCGGCGATGAACGAGATGTCGATCTTGAGCGTATCGATCGGGAAGTGCTTGAGGTGGGTGAGCGACGAGTAACCGGTCCCGAAGTCGTCGATCGCCACCGCGAAGCCCTGCGCGCGAAGTTCGTGCAGCACCTTGCGGATCGCGTCGAGGTCGTGCAGCAGGCTGGTCTCGGTCACCTCCAGCTCGAGCCAGGCCGGCTCGCAGCCGGCGCGCCGGACGATGTCGACGATGCGCTGGGCCAGGTCCTCGCGATAGAACTGCCGCGCCGACAGGTTGATCGCCACCGTCAGGTTGAGCCCGGCATCGCGCCACGCCCGACATTGCGCCGCCGCCGTGGCCAGCACCCACTCGCCAAGCGCATGGATCAGGCCGGATTCCTCGGCGAGCGGAATGAACACATGCGGGGTGACTTCGCCGTGCTCGGGATCGGTCCAGCGAAGCAGCGCCTCGGCACCGATGATCGCACGGTCAGCGATGCGAATCATCGGTTGATAGTGGAGTTCGAGCTGGTTCGCCTTGAGCGCCGCGCGCAGCGACGTTTCCAGCGAGTGCTGCTTCACGCGGTGTTCGGCCAGGCTCGCGTCGAGATACTGGTAGGTGTTGCGGCCGAGCTCCTTTGACCGGTACATCGCGACGTCGGCGTGCTTGAGCAGCTCCTCGGGGTCGTCGGAGTCGTCGGGATACACGGCGATGCCGATCGACGAAGTCACGTAGATGTCGTGTTCCTCGATCCGGATCGGATGCGACACGGCGACGCAGAGCTTCTGCGCGATGCGTCCGAGCACTTCGGGCTCGTCGAATTCCTCGACGATGACCATGAACTCGTCGCCGCCCAGCCGCGCCAGCAGGTCGGTCTCGCGAAGCGCGCCCGACAGTGCCTGAGTGATCGCCTTCAGCAGCTCGTCGCCGATGCGGTGGCCGAGCGTGTCGTTAACGTTCTTGAAGCGGTCGAGGTCGATGAACAGCACGCCGACCCGGTGCCCGCTGCGCTTCGCCTGCGCGATCGCCTGGCTGAGCCGTTCGTGCAGCAGCAGCCGGTTCGGCAGCCCGGTCAGCGCATCGCGCGTCGCAAGGTACTGCAGGCGCTCCTCGGCCTCGACGCGGGACGAGACGTCCTGGACAAAGGACAGGATCGACACGATATCGCCCTGGTCGTCGAGCAGCGCCGAGTGGTACCACTCGCACCAGATCACCTCGCCGCCCTTGCGGTAGTTGCGGGTCAGGCCGGTCGCTCGCGGTTCGCCGCCGCTGGTCAAGCGCTCGATCAGGCTCCGCGCGGCGTCGCGGTCTCCCTCGTGAATCAGCTGATTGTCGGCAAGCAGCATGCCGAGCACCTCGTCTCCGTCCCAGCCGAAGATGTTTTCGGCCTGCGGCGACCAGCGGACCAGCTTGAACTCGCGGTCCCACTCCATGACCGCGAGCGGCGTGTTGCTGATGTGCGACGACAGCATCCAATTGGCACGGCGCAGCGCCTCCTCGTTGCGCTTTTGCTCGTGCACGTCGGTGTGCACAGCGTAGATGCCGATCACGTTGCCCTCGCTGTCGCGGTTTGGCGCGTAGTGCACCGATTCCCACTTCACCGAGGCATCCGGCTGTACCAGCATCTGCTCCGCGGAAACGATCTCGCCCTTGAGCACCCGGTCGAACAGCGGCTTGATCTGCGCAAAGCGGTCTTCGCCGACGACCTCGACGACCCGCTTGCCGGAAAGTTCCTTGCGGCTCCGCTCGAGCCATTCCTCGTCGTGCCGGTTGAGGAACCGGTAGCGGTAATCGCGGTCGATGTAGCTGACCCGCGCCGGAACATTGTCCATGATCAGGCGCAACTCGTCCTCGGAAGCGCGCAACGCTTCCTGGGCCTGCTTCAGCCCGTGGATGTCGTTCATCAGCACGAACGCGCCGTGCACCTCGCCCGAGGGCGACGAGTCCGGCACGACCCGGATGGTCATCCAGCGCCGGGTGCCATTGGCCCCGGGCACCAGCCGGTCGAACGAGGTCGATTCGCCCTCGAGCGCGCGCGCCAGCATCGCCTGCGCGCTCTGGTAGATGCCGTGGCCGACGACGTCGCGCAGCCGCATCTGCGCGACCTGCTCCGGCGAGAGTCCGAAATACTGCAGGAAGGTGCGGTTGACGTAGTGGCAGTGCTCCTCGCGGTCGATATAGGCGACCGGGGCCGGCACGCCGTCCATGATCGCGCGCAGCTGGCTCTCGCGCGCGGCCAGCGCATCCTGCACCTGTTTCAAGTCGGTGATGTCGTGCCCGACGACGTAGAGCCCCTTGATCATCCCGTCGAAGTGGAAGTCCGGCACGATGCGGGCGCGGAACCAGCGCGTGTGTCCGTTGGCGTCGACGACGGGGCGCTCGTAGGTCACCGACTCGCCGGCGAACGCGCGGTTCACGTACTCGTCGAGCGTCAGCGCCTGGTCGGACGAGATCACGTCGTCGCTGCGGCGGCCGACCACGCGCTCGCGCACCAGTCCGGTGAGGTCGAGGAAGGCCTCGTTGACAAACGCGTAGCGCCGCTCGGCGTCCAGGTAGACCACCGGCTCGGGGATGTTGTCGGTGAACAGGCGCAGCTGCTCCTCGCGCACGGCGAGCGCCTGCTCGGTGGTCTTGAGCTCGTGGATGTCGTACTCGGTGCAGTACAGCCCTCGCACTGCGCCGTCCGCGTCCCGGTCCGGGACGATGCGGCCGTGCATCCAGCGCTTCGCGCCCTCCGTCGTGTGGCCAATGCGCTCGTACTCGATCGACTCGCCGGCCTGCGCTCGGCGCAGGATCGGTCGCAGGAAGTTGCCGACGTCGGTGGCCAGGATCTCGGGCGGCGTGCGCCCGTAAATCTCCTCCTGCGACTTGCAGGCGATGTTGGCGAAGGCCTGGTTGACGAACGTGTACTTCAGCGTCTTGTCGAGGTAGGCGATGGGGCCGGGAATGTTGTCGGCGAACAGGCGCAGCTGGGTCTCGTGCGCCTTCATCGCGTCGCGCACCCGCATGTCGTCCTCGACGTCGTTCATCACCAGGAACGCGCCACCGACGCGGCCGCCGATCTCCCGTTCGGGGAACAGGGTGTTGCGCACCCAGCGCGTCTCGCCCGTAGCTTTGCGCTCCTGGCGCTCGTAGGCCACGGTTGCGCCTGCGAAGGCGCGCTCGATATACGACTGCATCGCGCCGAACGTTTCCGCCGGCATGAATTCGCTCAAGGTGCGGCCGAGCAGATCATCGGCCGCGATGCCGCTCCAGTCCGAGTAAGGCTTGTTTGCGAAGCGCAGCTTCTGCTGGCGGTCGAAATAGAGGATCGGCACGCCGACGCTGTCGGTGACCAGCCGCAATCGCTGCTCGCGCTGGCCAGCCTCGAGCTCGAGGCCCTTCAGGTGATCGACGTCGCAGTAGGTCACCAGGAAGCCGCGCACCGAACCCTGCGGCGAGCGATCGGGGTAATAATCGACGCGGATCCAGATCGCCGGACGGCCGGCAATCACCAGCTGGCGCTCGAACCCGGTCCGCTCGCCCTCGAGCGCCGCCTCGATGTACGCCTGGTAGAGCTGGTAGACCTCGCGGCCCACGACCTCGATGACCTCGCGCGCGAGCACCTGGTCCGCGCGCTTGCCGATCCAGTCGAGAAACGCCTTGTTGGCGAACCGGTAGCGCTGGCGCCGGTCGATGTACGCCAGCGGCGTGGCGAGCGCGTTGAGCTTGTGCTGCGAGAGCGCTGTCAGCGACTCGCGCCCGTAGCCCTCGCTCATCGTCTGCTGGACGGTGGTGAGATCGATCGCTTTGAGCGGACGCGTCAGTGCCATCGGGTCGGTCGGGCGCCGGAACCTCGTTTGCGCCTGCGCTTTGCCCAGGAAACCGGCATGGGCCGGCGGGGTGAGGCGACCATTGCGCGCGACTTGACGTCCCGGATGTTCCTGGATGATCCTTTCTAGCAAGGAACGGGCCGCCTCGGGACGGCCGGGAATGCGCTGCTAAGACATTGATTGACAACGCATCCCAGTGCGCTCTTCGGCCGGATGGGTCGGCAGGGGCGAAGGCTTCCGACGCGATTCCGACGGTGCGAACGGTGCCCGTCACCCAAAGCGACGCTTGGCGCGGGCCCCTGCTCGCGGCGGGGTTGCGCCCCGACGGCCTTGCTTGCGATCCACTAAGATGCCGCCACAGGCGGGAGATTTCCGCCGGCTTTTCGCGCGGGGCGAACGACCATGGCCATCGTTGACGACATCGCGGGACTGCGACGCATCCTCGCGAGCTCGCGCACGATCGCCGTGGTCGGCCTGTCGGCGAACTGGTACCGGCCGAGCTTTTTCGCCGCGAAGTACATGCAGGATCACGGCTATCGCGTAATTCCGGTCAACCCGAACTACAGCGAAGTGCTGGGGCAGCCGTGCTACGCAAGCGTTTCGTCGATTCCCGAACCGGTGGACATCGTCGACTGCTTTCGCAAGCCCGACGAGATGCCGTCCTTGGCGCGCGAGGCCGTGGCGAAGCAGGCGAAGGTGCTGTGGATGCAGCTCGGCATCCACAACGACGAGGCGGCGAAGATCGCCACCGAAGCCGGGCTCGACGTGGTGAGCAATCGCTGCGTCAAAATCGAGCACGCGCGCATTCTCGGCGGGCTCAACTGGGCCGGCGTCAACACCGGCGTGATCTCGTCTAGGCGGGCCGGCGCCTAAGCGCGTTTCATCGGTCCTGTTCTTGACTTAACAAGTAGGGTCAGACTCGACTTTTTCGATCCGTCGGGATGGCCGCGAAGCGCGTGGGAAGAGTCGAGTCTGACCCTACTTTTCTGGGGTTGAAGTACGCGCATGGCAAAGAACTGGTTAAGTGCGCTGGCGTACCGAGTCAGCCGGGCAGATCGCGTAAAAGAATCTGATCGGAAATAGTAGTGCTTAGGCCTGATGCACGCCCGGGCCTGCGGCGCGACGGCCCCCACGAAGCGGCGTAGTGGAATTACGCTAGTGGCCGGGACATAGCGGCCGGTTCACTGAATGGAGGAAATCATGCAGCTCTTGTTGATTCTGGGCATCACCTTCGCCATCGGCGCCGTCACCTTTGCCTTGCAAAACAATGTTCCGGTGACGGTAGCCTTTGCGTCCTGGCACTACGACAGCTCGCTGGCGGTAGTGCTGTTAGTCGCGCTTGGGCTGGGTGCGCTGATCGCCGGGCTGGTATCGACCCCGAGCGTGATCAAGAGCCAGTGGGCTGGTGCGCGACTGCGGCGCCAAGTCGCAAGCTTGGAGGACGACAGGGCATCCCTGGAACGCCGCATACACGAACTCGAACCAGCGATGCCACAGGTATCCGCTACACCCGTGCCGGCGGTCGCGGAAGCCCCGCCCTATGTTGGGCTGAAGGCGATGATATTGCACCATGAAGAAAAGAACGCACGGTGATCCTACTTGGCGCCAACGATTCAGAACCAAACCCAGGAAGCGAAATCGCGCAGTCAAGAACAGGTAGCAAGTAGGGTCAGACTCGACTTTTTCGATCCGTCGGGATGGCCGCGAAGCGCGTGGGAAGAGTCGAGTCTGACCCTACTTTTCTCCGACGGCACCCCCCGCTACAAGCCAACGGCTTCGGCGACCAGTTTTGCGAGTTCGCGGCGCAGCTTCGTGCGTACCGCCGCCGCGCTGCGCCGACGGTTGAGATTGACGAGTTCGAACGGATCGTGGTCAAGGTCGTAGAGTTCGTCGAGTTCGCCCGCGCTCCCGCGGTTGACCCAGTGGATGTATTTCCAGCGGTCGGTACGCACCGCCTTGTAGCTCATGCCCACCAGCCACGGCAGCGCCTGTTCGGCCCAGTATTCAACCAGCAACGACTTGCGCCATCCGGCACGGCGTCCGGCGAGCAGCGGCAGCAGCGAGGCACCCTGGATCTGCGGACCGGGCCGCCCCCCGGCAAGCCGGATCAGCGTCGGCGCGATGTCCTGGCAGATGACCAGATCGCGAATGCGCGACCCCGCCTTCGCCTTGCGCGGGTAGCGCACGACAAAGGGTGAGCGTATGCCTTCCTCGTAGGCAAAGCGGCGCTCGGGCCCCAGCGCGTGCTCGCCGAAGAAATAGCCGTTGTCGCCCAGGAACACGATCATCGTGTTGTCGAGCTGGCCGCTGCGTTCGAGGACCGCGAGCATCTCGCCCACGCCCTCGTCGACCGAGGCCATCATCCTGGCGCGAAGCCGGATCTCCTCCTGCTCGCCGGAGTGCACGGCCGTGAGAATCGCCTGCGAGCGCTCGCCCGCCTTCATCGCCAGGCACTCGGCCCACGCGGGCTTGCTCTTCACCACTTCGGCCGCCGGAAGCATGTTCGGCTTCTTCGGGAACACGGCATCGCGGTAGAGATCCCGATGCCGCTCTGCGGCAATGTAGCCACCATTCGGCGCGATGCGCAGCGTGCCGTCCGCGGCCTGTTCAGCGTCGGGGTGCACGGCCTTGTGCGCCAGAAACAACGAAAACGGCCGGTCGTGCCGGCGGCCGAGAAAATCGACCGCGAGCTCGTTGATGATGTCCGTGATGTAGCCCTGGTGCTCGACGTACCTGCCGTCGTGATTGAACCGGGGGTTGGTGAGCCGGCCGTGGCCGTCGAAGCTCACCCAGTCGTCGTAGCCGGGCCGCGGCATGCCGTCGTTACCCATGTGCCACTTGCCGATGTGCGCGGTCCGGTAGCC
>JBKKAZ010000283.1:0-3045 GCA_046714435.1 Casimicrobiaceae bacterium | reverse complement strand
GCACTAGCGCGTGGCCGCGCGAGAGCACCGGCGCGAGGCCTTTCACGATGCCGCGGCAGAACGCGTCCAGGCGCGCGAACGTCGCCGATCCCGCGAACCGGTAGCAGACTGCGACCGGTTGCTCGCCCACGCCGAGGTCCATCCGGGCCAACGCCTGCTGCACTGCGCTCGCGATGGCCTCGACATCGAGCATGTCGGCGCCAAGGGGCAGCTCGGGCGTGATCGCGGGCACGTTGCGGAGCGGCAGCGCCTCCGGCGGCTCGACAAAGATGGTGCTGCCCGAAACCTGCACGGTGTACTGCGATGCGCCGACGACCGTCGCGCGGATGCCCTGGTCGAGCGGCACGACGCGCGGGCCCCAGCGGTTCACCCGCGCCAGGATCGCCGAGGCGAGCGCAGGGCCCAGGTCACCGAACGCGCGCGTCTCGCGCCCGTAGATGTATTCGGATACGCCGCCCGAAAACGTGACGAGGTCTGGTGCGTGAAGGTTGGCGAGTGGCTCGAGTCGCAGCAATGCGCGCGTGCCCTCCGAGAGCGACGGTGCGGACGCGGCCTCGAACAGCCGGTCGGCCATGCGCTCTACCATCCGCGCTACGCCGTCCGCCGGTGGCACGCTGCCGAGGGCGAGGTTGAGTCCCGCTTCGTCAGCGAAGCGCCGACCGGCCGTCTCGACGCGGATCACACGACCGCGCTCGTCGAACGCGACGATCCGCGCGCCGACGTCGATCGCGGTCAGCTCGACGACGCGGCCGTGCTCGCACACTGCCAGTTTCGATGTACCGCCACCGAGGTCGAGGTTCAGCACCCGTGACGAGTCCCGGATCGAGCGCGCGACGGCGCCCGAGCCATGCGCCGCCAGCGTCGTTTCCAGCGCGTCGCCGGCGCTGAGCGCGACGAAGCGGCCGGCCTGCGCGGCGAAGAGCTCGCCGATCGCGCGCGCGTTCGCTCGGCGCACGGCGACGCCGGTGAGGATCAGCGCCCCGCTGTCGATCGCTTCGGGCGCGAATCCGGCGAGCTGGTACTGCCGCGCGATGAACGCACCGAGCGCGGCGGCATCGATCGTCGCATCGTCCGAATACGGTGTGACCAGGATCTCGGACTCGAACAGCACTTCGCGCGTCGCGACCACATAGCGGTTGTCGAGGCGCTCGAGCACCAGGCGCGAGAACGCGAGATGGGACGTCGACGAACCGATGTCGACGCCCGCGCTGGTGAGGCGGATCTGGTCTTCCTCCTCCAGGCTGCGGCGCACGCTGGAGAAGAAAATGCGACCGCCGGCCGGCGCGTCCACGGGATTCGCGTCCATGGGGTTCGACCCCGCCCGATCAGCCCGCCGCCGACTCGACCGTCGACTTGACGACCTTGGCCGTGTCCTGCGGCGGCTCGTACCACGCCGGGTCCATTCGGTTCGGCACGCCGCTCGCGGCAAGCGTCGACTGGTACTCGCGGCGGATATGCGGGTCTTCCATCCAGTAAGGAATCGAGGTGCCGCCTTCGGTGATGTCCATCGCCGTGTAGTCGACGTGCTTGGTGCCTGGCACGCCCGGATCGCGCCCGGGATTGTGCGGGCCGAACCACGCGGTTAGCCGGAACGGTTCGCGGCCGACCGAGAAATGCTGGTGGTACCAGCGCGCGCCGCCGGGCGCGGCAGTCACCATGCCGAACGGTCCGTAGTCCAGACGCTGCACCTTGTCCGCGTGCCCGTCTTTCCAAGGCGTGGTACCGAGGCGCTCTGGCCAGGTGTAGGTGTAGCCCTCGCCCTTGAGGCAGATCAGCACCGCCGCGGACGTGTGCGCGTGCGCCTTCGAGTAACGGCCGAGTTCGTGCTGGCCGATCCAGAAATAGAAACAGTTGCCGGTCATGAACGGCTCGACCCTGCGCCAGCCGACCGAGCGCCGGTTGTCGAGCGGGAGGTCGCAGTCGATCGCGTCAGGCACGAGGTTGGTTCGGCGCATCGCCAGCCCGCGCACTGGGTCCGGCTCGATGTCGTCGCGGGCCAGGTAGAAGTCGTCAGCGCCCGAGAAGCGGTCGCGGAACACGTACGGGTTGTTGAACACCGCGTCGACGTTCTGCAGCATGTCGATGACGTTCGGCGCGGTCGTGCCCGCGATCAGCAGCGCGCCGCCCGAGGTCGCGTTGACCAGCCGGTACCAGGCGTTGATCGGGATCGAGAACATCGAGCCCTGCTGCCACTCGAACACGTGCTTCCTGGTGTCGCCTTCCTGCCAGACCTCGGTGGTGCCGCGCCCCTCCGCGACGAGGAAGATCTCCTCGTACAGGTGCTTCTCGGCGTTGAGCGCGCCGCCTGGCGGCACCTCGACCACGTAGCAGCCCCACTTGGTCTCGGTGCCGTAGAGCTGGATGAAGTGGCCTCGCCCGCCCTTGCGCTTCCACGTTGCCAGCGGCAGGTCGAGCACGCTGCGCAACCCGAGGCCGCGATAAACGGGAACGCCCTCGGCCTCGATGAACGCGTCGTAAGGCGTGGGCTGCTTCGCGAACTCACCGAAGCCGGCCTTGCGCTGACCCGACGGCTCGTGCCAGTGGGTCTGGTCCTTGTCGTGGGGCAAATCGGCACTCCCGTGGCGATCGTTCTGCTATCCGGAACCACGTTCCTTGATTGCGAATGGATTTCACCATAGAATCGTCCTGCCGGTCAACGCGCCGGCCGGGCACCTGACCGGCTGTCGATGCCCGCATCGGCGCGACACGGCGACTGCAACGCGATAAGCGCCTTACTAGAGGAGCAGCGATGGACTTGCGCATCCCGCGCCTGCTTGCGCCGATGACGCTCCTGCTCGGGCTTGCGCTGGCAGCGGTGCCGGCGATCGCGCAGGCCAGCGAAGCCGTGCTCATGTACCGCGGCGCGGACCGCGACGCGCGGCTCCTCGAGCGCGCGAAGCAGGAGGGCAGCGTCGTCCTCTACACCTCGCTCGCGCCCACGGAATCGCGGCCGCTCGCGGATGCGTTCGAGAAGAAGTACGGCATCAAGGTCGAGCTCTGGCGCGCGTTGTCGGACAAGGTCGTGCAGCGGGCGGTGACCGAGGC
>JBKKAZ010000282.1:0-8613 GCA_046714435.1 Casimicrobiaceae bacterium | reverse complement strand
CGCTCGCCGTCGGTGACCACGATGATACCGGCCTGGTATGGCCAATTGCACAATACTTCCGCGATATGCCCCTTGTCGTTGGAACTGATGAAAACGCCGCGCGGACTCTGGAAAACGAGACCGAACTTCTGGCATGCCAGCCCGACTGTCGGGGTGTAGACCAGCGGCTGCATCTCGTCAATGTTGTCGCACAAGACGCGGAAGAACAGCGCCTCGTTGCGATCGTGCAGCGCGTTGAGAGCCACGAACTTGTCGAGCGGGTCGGATATCCGGCGCAGATTGTTGAGCACGCGCATGACCTGCTCCTCCTGGCTATGTACGTGCGGCGGCAGCAGCCCGCGCAGATCCAATGCGTCGCGTTCCTCCTCGGTAAACGCAGTGCCTTTATTGAGCGCCGGATCCTGCAACAGCGCAAGACCGGTCAGGATGCCCTGCGCCACGCCATCTTTTTTTTGGCCAACCATGCTTTCCTCCTTACCGTTCTGGCTCGCGCCGGAAATGCGCGAACCGCACACCAAGCGGCTCTTAAATGTTAATATTATGTGTGCATCGCCATTATAGTTCCGTTGCAGTCCGCACGCACCGGGCGTGCGCAGCGGAGCTTCGCCTTCGACCACAACGCCGCATAAATATAAAACTGGAATTCCGCGCGGATCGCGCGGAGGGGGGTAAGCCGTGGAAGTTTTCAAGGCAGACGTAGCGATTGTAGGCGCGGGGGGCGCGGGCTTGCGGGCGGCGATCGCGGCTGCGGAGTCAGATCCCGCGCTGAAGATCGCGCTGATTTCCAAGGTCTACCCGATGCGCAGCCACACCGTGGCCGCAGAAGGCGGCGCGGCCGCGGTGACGCGGGACGACGACAGCCTCGAAGACCACTTCAACGATACGGTGGGTGGCGGCGACTGGTTGTGCGACCAGAACGTGGTCGAGTACTTCGTTGCCCACTGCACCGAGGAGTTGATCCAGCTGGAACATTGGGGGTGCCCGTGGAGCCGCAAGCCCGACGGCCACATCAACGTGCGCGCCTTCGGCGGCATGACGGTCGAGCGCACCTGGTTCGCCGCGGACAAGTCCGGCTTTCATATGCTGCACACGCTGTTCCAAACGTCGATCAAATACCCATCAATCAAGCGCTTCGACGAGTATTTCTGCGTCGACTTGATCGTCGAGGACGGCCGCTGCCAGGGCGTACTCGCGATCCAGATCGCCACCGGCGAGTTCACACTGATCCAGGCGAAAGCCGTGATCATCGCCACCGGGGGCGCGGGTCGCGTGTTCCGCGAGAACACCAACGGCGGCATCGTCACCGGCGACGGCATGGCGCTCGCGTACCGCCACGGCGTGCCGCTGCGCGACATGGAGTTCATGCAGTACCACCCGACCTGCATGCCCGGCACCGGGCTCCTGTTCACCGAAGCATGCCGCGGCGAGGGCGGCATCCTGACCAACAAGGACGGCTACCGCTACCTGCAGGACTACGGCCTCGGCCCCGCGGACCCGTGGCCGCGCAAGAAGGCGATGGAGCTCGGTCCACGCGACCGGCTCTCCCAGGCGTACTGGCACGAGGACCGCAAGGGCCGCACCATCGAGACGCCGCACGGCAGCGCCGTGCACCTCGACCTGCGCCATCTGGGCGCAAGAAAGCTGCGTGAACGCCTGCCGCAGATCTGCGAACTGGCGGAGCAGTTTCTGGGCATCGATCCGGCGCAGGCGCCGATCCCGGTGCGTCCCGCCGTCCACTACACGATGGGCGGCATCCTGGTCGATGGACGTACCGCCTCGCCCTTGCCCGGCCTGTACGCGGCAGGCGAATGCTCGAGCGTCGGGATCCACGGCGCGAACCGGCTGGGCTCGAACTCGCTGGCGGAACTCTGCGTCTTCGGCCGCGTCGCGGGCGAGGAAGCGGCGCGCTATGCGCGCATTGCGCCCCGCGGCGAGTCGGACTCCCTCGCGAGGCAGGCTGAAGACGCTATCGCGCGGGCGCGCGAGCTCGTCACGCGGCGCGACGGCCGCGAGCGCCTGGCGACGATACGCAAGGAGATGGCGCAGAGCATGGAGGACGGCTGCGGCATCTACCGCACCGGTATCGAAATGCGGGCGACCTGCGACAAGCTCGCCGAATTGCGCGAGCGTTATCGACGCGTACGGCTGGACGACGCGTCGACACAGTGGAACACCGAATGGCTCAACGTGGTCGAGCTCGGCTACCAGCTCGAGGTGGCGCAGGCACTGGCGCATAGCGCACTCGGGCGGGAGGAGTCGCGCGGCGCGCACCAGCGGCTGGATGGATTCACGCAGCGGGACGACGTGCGCTTCCTCAAGCACACGCTCGCCCGGTACGATGGCGCGAATGCGCCGAGGATCGGCTACGGCGACGTGAAGATCACGCGCTCGCCGCCGGGCACGCGCGCCTACGGTGTCGCCGGCGAGCACGCCGAGGCGGCGCTGGGAGCGGCCAAATGAGCGAGACGGACGGCAAAGCCCCTCGGAACATCGAGATCGAGGTGCTGCGCTACCGCCCCGGCACCGACGTCGAGCCGGTGTGGCAGAGCTTCCGCGTCCCGTTCCTCGACGACACGTCGGTGCTCGAGGGGCTGCAGGCGATCAAGGACGACCAGGACGGCTCGCTCTCGTTCCGCTGGTCGTGCCGGATGGCGATCTGCGGCAGCTGCGGGATGATGATCGACGGCGTGCCGCGGCTCGCCTGCCACACGTTCCTTCGCGAGTTCTTCCCGAACAAGGTGCGCGTGGCGCCGCTCGACCACCTGCCGATCGAGCGCGACCTCGTCGTGTCGGCCGAGGACTTCGTTCGCAAGCTCGAGGGCATCACGCCCTGGCTCGTGCCGCGCGAGTCGCGTGACATCGCGCAAGGCGAATACCTGCAGACGCCTCGCCAGCTCGAGCAGTTCCGCCAGTTCGCCGGCTGCATCAACTGCATGCTGTGCTACGCCGCGTGCCCGCAGTACGGGCTCGACCCCGAGTTCATCGGTCCCGGGCTGATGGCGCTGATCCACCGCTACAACGCCGATTCGCGCGACGGCGCTCGCGCGGAACGCATGGAACTGATCAACGCCGAGCAGGGCGTGTGGAGCTGCACCGCGGTGGGCTACTGTTCCGAGGTCTGTCCAAAGCACGTGGACCCGGCCAACGCGGTCAACCTGAACAAGGTCACCGGCGCGTTCGACTGGCTCAAGCGGCAGGTCGGCGTGAAAGGAGACGGCAAATGACACGTGCCGTGGACGATTCGCGCGGCAACGCGGCCCCCCCGGGCGAGCGCGGCTACCGACGCCCGATGACCGGCTGGTGGCGCCGCAATCCTTATTATGTCTGGTACATGGTCCGCGAGGTCACGGCCGTCGCGGTGGCGGCCTACGCGCTGGTCCTGCTGGCCGGCGTCGTGTGCCTGGCGCTGGGCGAGGCGACGTGGAACGCCTGGCTGGCCGCGATGCGGAGTCCGACGTCGATCGCGATCCACGTCGCGCTGCTGGTCGGCATGCTGTGCCATGCGTGGAGCTGGTTCGACATCATGCCCAAGACGATGCCGCTCATGTTCGTCGGCGGCCGCCGGGTCGCCGCGAGCACGATCACGCTCGCCGGCTATGCCGCTGCCATCCTGGCGGCGGTTGCGCTGTTCGCTATCGCGTGGATCCTGCGCCCATGACAACGCTGCGGCTGCGGCCCTCGAATGAGCCGGTGGTGTGGCTGCTGTTCGGCGCGGGCGGTATGCTCGCCGCGTTGCTTGGGCCGATGCTGGTGTTCATCACGGGACTCGCGGTGCCGCTCGGATGGCTGCTGCCTGCCGACCTGCTGAGCTACCCGCGAATGCTCGCATTCGCCCAGCATTGGGCGGGCAAGGCCTTCCTGGCCGCCATCATCGCGCTGTTCGCGTGGCATGCCGCGCACCGCATCTTCATCAGCCTGCACGACCTCGGGCTTCCGACGGGCGCGACGAGCAGGCTCGGGTGCTACGGCGGCGCGGCGCTGGTCGCGTTGGTCGCGCTGATAAGCCTCGGGACCGTGGGCTTCTGACGGGGCGCCCGGCGGCGCGAGGCGAGGACCCTTGATTTCCGTCAAGAGGTTCGCTCAGCGTTAGCGCACGATTCCAGTTGAGCACGCCTGTCGATCTTCGGCGCGGGCGGCGCGTCGAAGGAAGGAGGTTCATCGCGTGTTCCAGGTCCGCATGCATGGCCGTGGCGGCCAGGGCGTCGTCTCCGGCGCCGAAATGCTGTCGGTCGCTGCGTTCCACGAGGGCCGTCACGCGCAGGCGTTCCCGAGCTTCGGCTCGGAGCGCATGGGTGCGCCGGTGATGGCGTTCTGCCGCATCGACGACAAGCCGATCCGGTTGCGCGAGCCGGTAATGGCGCCCGACGTGCTCGTGATCCAGGACTCGACGCTCCTGCACCAGGTCGATCTATTTAACGGACTGGCCGAGAACGGCTACGTGCTGCTCAACTCGCGGCGTGGCTACGAGTCGCTGGGGCTCGCCGACCTCGCGCGCCGCATGCGCCCCGAACGGCTGGTAACGCTGCCTGCCACCGACATCGCGCTCGAGCACGTCGGTCGCCCGGTGCCCAATGTGCCGCTGCTCGGCGCCTTCGCAGCGCTGACCGGCATGGTGCACCTTGACTCGGTGATCGCGGCGATCCGCGGCAAGTTCGACGGGCGACTCGCGGAGACCAATGTCTGCGCGGCGCAAGCCGCCTTCGAGCACACGCGCCGGCTACTGGAGACGACGCATGCTTAAGCAGATCGAAGGCTCGCGCGCGATCGCCGAAGCGGTTGCGCTGTGCCGTCCGCAGGTCGTCTGCGCCTATCCGATCACCCCGCAGACGCACATCGTCGAGGGGCTGGGCGAGATGGTGAAGACCGGCGAGCTTTCGCCTTGCGAGTTCATCAACGTGGAAAGCGAGTTCGCCGCGTTGTCGGTGGCGATCGGTTCGTCGGCCGCCGGCGTGCGCACCTACACCGCGACGTCGAGCCAGGGGCTGCTGTACATGGCCGAGGCGGTCTACAACGCCTCCGGACTGGGTCTGCCGATCGTGATGACCATCGGCAACCGCGCGATCGGCGCACCGATCAACATCTGGAACGACCACTCCGACTCGATGTCGATGCGCGACGCGGGCTGGATCCAGCTCTACGCCGAGACCAACCAGGAGGCGCTCGACCTGCACGTCCAGGCCTTCCGCCTTGCGGAGGAACTGTCCTGCCCGGTGATGGTGTGCATGGACGGCTTCATCCTGACCCACGCCTACGAGCGCATCGACATGCCGTCGCAAAGGGAAGTCGACGCGTACCTGCCGCCGTTCGAGCCGCGGCAGGTGCTTGACCCGGCCGAGCCGGTGACCATCGGCGCGATGGTCGGCCCCGAGGCGTTCACCGAAGTGCGCTACCTCGCCCATGACAAGCAGTTGCGCGCCCTCGATCGGATTCCGCAACTTGCCGGCGAGTTCGCCGCACGATTCGGCCGCGACTCCGGGGGCCTGATCCGGCCCTACCGAATCGAGGGCGCCGAGACGATCGTGGTCGCCCTGGGCTCGATCAACGGTACGGTGCAGGAGGTGATCGACGAGATGCGCGCGTCCGGCGTGGCGATCGGCTCGGTGGGAATCACATCGTTCCGGCCGTTCCCGCTCGTGGCGCTGCGCGAAGCGCTCGCCGGCGCCAAGCGGGTCGTCGTGCTGGAGAAGTGCCTTGCCGTCGGTCTGGGCGGCATCGTTTCGGATGGCGTGCGCAAGAGCCTGTCGGGCATCCAGCTCAAAGGCTATACGGTGATCGCGGGCCTCGGCGGGCGCGCGATCACCCGCTCGTCGCTGCGCCGGCTCTTCGACGACGCTGGCCGCGACGCGCTCGCGCAGGTCACCTTCCTCGACCTCAACACCGACCTGATCGCGCACGAACTCGCGCGCGAGGCGAATGCACGGCGCACGGGACCGACCGCGGAGGCGCTGCTGCGGCGGCTTGGCGTCGTGTCCGCGCGGATCGGCTAGGCGATGGCGATGGAAATGGAAATGCAGACCGTCAAGTTTTACCAGACCGGCACCTTCACCGTCGGCAACCGGCTGCTCGCCCCGCACGAGCGCTCGGTGCAGGCCGAGGCGGAGCGCGCCAACGCGCTCACCTCAGGCCACCGCGCCTGCCAGGGCTGTGGCGAAGCGCTTGGGGCGCGTTACGCGATCGACGCCGCGATGCGCGCCACCGGCAACCGGATCATCGCGGTCAATGCGACCGGCTGCCTCGAGGTCTTTTCGACACCTTACCCCGAGACGTCGTGGCAGGTGCCGTGGATCCATTCGCTGTTCGGCAACGCGGCGGCGGTCGCCTCCGGCGTGGCCGCGGCGATGCGCATGAAGGGATGTGACGACGTGCGCGTGATAGCGCAGGGCGGCGACGGGGGCACCACCGACATCGGTTTCGGTTGCCTGTCGGGAATGTTCGAGCGCAACGACGACGTCCTCTACATCTGCTACGACAACGAGGCCTACATGAACACCGGCGTGCAGCGCTCGAGCGCGACGCCACCAGCCGCTCGCACCGCGACGACGCCGGCGATGGGCGCGGAGCCCGGCAACGTGTTCGGCACCGGCAAGAACCTGCCGCTGATCGCGGTGGCCCACCAGATTCCCTACGTGGCCACCGCGAGCGTGGCGAACCTGCGCGATCTCGAATTCAAGGTGACGCGCGCGATGAGCTTCCGCGGCGCGCGCTACGTCCACATCCACGTGCCGTGTCCGCTCGGCTGGGGGAGCGCGCCCGCCGATACCATCCGCGTGGCTCGGCTCGCGGTCGAGTCGGGGCTCTATCCGTTGTTCGAAGCGATCAACGGCGAGATCGCTTCGTCCACACCGATCCGCCGCCGCGTACCGGTGGCCGAGTACCTGAAGCTGCAGAAGCGCTTCGCACACCTGTTCACGCCAGGAGGTGAGTCGCAACTCGCGCACATCCAGGCGATCGCCGATCGCAACGTCGTCAAGTTCGATCTGGTGCCGGAACCCGCGTGATGGACAAGCCGTTCGCGATCACGCTCGACATCGGCAGCTCGCTCGCCAACAAGACCGGCAGCTGGCGCACCCTGCGCCCGGTCTACGTGGACCGCCTGCCACCGTGCAACCACGCGTGTCCTGCGGGCGAGAACATCCAGGGCTGGCTCTACCACGCCGAGGGCGGCGATTACGAGGCCGCGTGGCGGCTCCTCGTCGAGGACAATCCGCTGCCCGCGATCATGGGGCGCGTCTGCTACCACCCGTGCGAAGGCGCGTGCAATCGCGATTCCATCGACTCGGCGGTGGGTATCAACTCGGTCGAGCGATTCCTGGGCGATCTGGCGATCACGCGCGGCTGGGCATTCGCGCCGCCCGCGCGCGAGACCGGCAAGCGCGTGCTGGTGGTCGGCGCCGGTCCGTCAGGACTCTCGGCCGCCTATCACCTGCGTCGTGCCGGCCATGCGGTGAAAATCGTCGAGGCGGGGCCGTATGCGGGCGGGATGATGCGTTTCGGGATCCCGAAGTACCGGCTGCCCCGCGATGTACTCGACGCCGAGGTGCGACGCATCCTCGATCTGGGCGTCGAACTGGAATTGGGCCGTAAAGTGGCCGACATCCGCGCAGAGATGACGGGGGGAAAATTCGACGCCGCATTCCTCGCCGTTGGAGCGCACATCGGCAAGCGGGCGTACATTCCGGCCGGTTCGGCCGCGCGCATGCTCGACGCGGTGTCCGTGCTGCGCGGCATGGAAGGGAACGACAAGCCACTGCTCGGCCGCCGCGTCGTGGTCTACGGCGGCGGTAACACGGCGATCGACGTCGCGCGCACCG
Organism: Casimicrobiaceae bacterium; assembly: GCA_046714435.1. Taxonomy (GTDB): domain Bacteria; phylum Pseudomonadota; class Gammaproteobacteria; order Burkholderiales; family Casimicrobiaceae; genus VBCG01. The sequence goes on along the minus strand of JBKKAZ010000282.1, from coordinate 802 downwards.
CCAGGCGTCTGGGCGCGTCGGAAGCGATCATCGTCTACCGCCGCACGCGCGAGAAGATGCCCGCCAACGATTTCGAGGTCGAAGAAGCGCTGCAGGAGGGTGTCCTCATCAAGTGGCTTTCGACCATCAAGCACATGGCCGATCAGGGCACGCTCACCGTCGAGAAAATGAAACTCGATGACGCCGGCTTCCCGCAGCCCACCGGCGAGTTCGAGACGCTCGAAGCCGACTCGCTCGTGCTCGCGCTCGGGCAGGATGTCGACCTGTCGCTGCTCGACGGCGTCCCCGGGCTCGCCATCCGCGACGGCGTCGTTCAGGTCGGACCGAACATGATGACCGGCCACCCGGGCGTGTTCGCCGGTGGCGACATGGTTCCGTCGGAGCGTACCGTGACCGTCGCGGCGGGGCACGGCAAGAAGGCCGCACGGCACATCGACGCATGGCTCATGGGCGGCGACTGGAAGCCGCCGGAAAAGCATGAACTGGCCAAGCCCGAGTACCTCAATCCGTGGTATTACGCCGATGCCCCCAAGACCGTGCGCCCGATGCTCGACCTGGTGCGGCGCACGTCGTCCTTCGACGAAGTGCAGGGCGGGCTCGACGAGGGCAACGCGCTGTTCGAGGCGCGCCGCTGCCTGTCGTGCGGCAATTGCTTCGAGTGCGACAATTGCTACGGCGTGTGTCCGGACAATGCGGTGATCAAGCTGGGTCCGGGCAAGCGCTTCCGCTTCAACTATGATTACTGCAAGGGGTGCGGCATCTGCGTTTCGGAGTGCCCCTGCGGTGCGATCCGCATGGAGCC
>JBKKAZ010000281.1:0-10923 GCA_046714435.1 Casimicrobiaceae bacterium | reverse complement strand
CCGGATGGCCAGCCGTTGCTCAGCACCAAAACCGCAGCAAACGCGCTGACGCCGCTCGGTCCGCAGTGGCTGCACCGCCTGCGCGCCCGGCCGGGAGAACCGATGACTTTCGAAGGTCATCATCAGCGCGAAGTTCTCGGGGTCGCGGACGTGCCTCGTTCGCTTCCGATAATCGTCGTCGCGGAAAGAGGGCGCGTCGAGGCCTTCGCGGTGTGGCTTGAATGGCTCGAAGTCTACGTCCTGCTGGTCGCCGGCCTGACGCTGCTCGTGGGCGTTGTTGCCTATTGGATGGGCCGCTCCATCGTCACACCACTCAGCAGTCTGATCGCCGCCGCCGACGGCATTGCCCGCGGCGACCTCACTGTTCAGCTGGGCGGTGCGCCCGCAGGCGAGATCGGCCAGCTGACGCGCGTGTTCAACATGATGACCGATCAGCTGCGACGCAGCCACGCCGAGATCCGGGCCGCCAATCTCGCCCTGCAGGAGCAGAACCGGCTGCTGGAAGACCTCGCCGTCACCGACGGCCTCACGGGTCTGTACAACCGCAAGAAACTCGACGACATTCTCGCCGACCAATTTGCGCGCTTCCGGCGCAACCAGCGGCCGTACGCCGTGCTGATGCTCGATTTCGACAACTTCAAGTCGATCAACGACAAGTACGGTCACATCGCCGGTGACGGGGTCTTGGCCGGTGTCGCTGCAATTCTCAAGCGGGCGGTCCGCAGCGTCGACTATGTGGCGCGCTACGGCGGGGAAGAGTTCGTCGTCGTGCTGGTCGAGACAGCGCTGGACGCGGCGCTGGACATTGCGGAACGGGTACGCTCCGAAGTGGAAATCCCCCGCTTCCGCGCAGGCGACACGCTGATTCCGGTTACCGTGAGCATTGGGGTGACGCACAGCCGCAAAGGCGATGTTCGCCCCGAACAGGTGCTCGAGCGCTCCGATCATGCACTCTACGAAGCCAAACGCGCCGGTCGCAACCAGGTGCAATACGCGATGTAGCAGCGCGCGCGGCGGTGTGCAGCTCCGGCGGCCTACCTCGCGCCAAGTTGCCTTTGGTCAACCCATCCCGAGTGTCCGTCCTCGGTTTCCACGCGCATCCAGTTGCCCTTGTAGGCGTGGGCGACCAGGGGCCCGTCCTTTTTCAGCACGCCGACGACCGGGGCCTTGCCGAGCGGTTGCCGGCGCAGGTTGCTGTCCATGGTCACTTTCAGCGGTATCGACACCTGGAGCGACACTTCCCCGGGCATCCGTCGGCGCGACCCGGAGCGGAGCTGCGAGTTGGCCACCAGGACGATCAGTTGTTCAGCTTGTGCGGCGCGGTCCATGGCAACCCCGTAGTCGCCTAGCGCATAGGGCGCAGCCGTCGATTCGAGAATGTCCTGCGCCAGCACCAGTAGCGCGACCGTCGACCTCGCGCCAAGCGAAGCGTGCAGCGCCGCCATGGCAACTTCGACCTCGGCGATGTACGAGGCGGCGTCGGCTTGAGTGGCGAGCCTGCGCAACCTCACCCTTGCGCGGGTGACCTCCCGCGTCGATTCCTGCAATTCCTTGACCTTGTCGCGCTGACTGGAGCGCAGGTCGCGGACCTCTGCCTCACGGTTCGCGAGATCCTCCAACAGTCGTGCAATTTCGCGGGTCTGCTCCTCACAGGACGGGCACGTCGGTCCCCGAGCCGTGGTTTCGAGCGGCACGAGCACTGGCGTCGGCGGCGGCGTGACACATCCACTCAGCGCCGAGCTCAGCAACCAGACCGCGGCCCATACCGCCGAAACGGTCGTCGATCGATGCGATCGGGTCGCGAATCGGTGCCTCCCGCGACTTGGGCGAGCGACCTTCATCCATGGAATTACACCACAACCGGGTCGATAGTCGCTTTGCGCACGCATCGCCGCTGCGACCGAGCGCGCCTCCCAATTCGGACGGAGTACCGCGCGACTTCTCGTGCACTGATGAAGGAATGACTCAAGCCTTCTTGACCCACAGGCTGCACCAGCCCTCAGCGCTGACCTGGCCAGCGACCACCTTGCAGGTACTCGACTCGGCGACGAAATTCAGGCAGCCGCCGCACTTCTGCTCGCCCTTCGGCTGGGCCTGGTACTGCACGCTTGCCGGTGACACCTTGCTGGTTGCCGCCGGGGCGGCAGAACCTGCGCTAGTGGCGGGAGAGCCGGCCGGGGCGGCGCCGCTTGGGGTCGCGTCCTTCTTTGAATCACAGCCAACAAGTGCGATCGGCACCCAGGGGCTAAAACCAAGCACCAGTGCTCCGCGCAGCACAAGCCTGCGGGGCGGGATTTCGACTTTCATCTTGCTCCAGTTGCCTTCAACGCTATCCCAGTTCATATCGAACTCCTTCGGTTCGGGACCCGACCGGCGGATATGCCAATCAACCATCGTTTTGTCGCAGCCGGCTTTCGCGAACAGTGCTCCTCGCGCAACGGCAGGCTGCAGCGGGTCGGTGGGGCGACCGCCCAGGCTGACTTCATGGAAACTCCGATTGCGAGTGCAAGGCTAGTCGCATGTCCAGGTGCGGTCGGTGCGGCGACGTACATAGGGCGACGTTCTGCGCGGCGCCTTCCCGCGCAGCGCAGCGGCTGGCATCGCAACCGGCCCAGCGCTACGCGTTCTGCAGTCGGCGGATGAGGACGTCGATCAGGTCCCGGCCGTCCGGCGACTTCAGCCGGTGCCGGACCAGCGTCTGCACTACATCGATGCGCGCAAGCGCACGGAAGTCCGCGCGGATCAGGATCCCCGCGATCGCACGCTGGACCTGCAGCGACCGCGTCTTCGGGAACAGGTGCGCGAGCGCAGTCAGGCTCTCAGCATCGTCGAGGCGATGGCCCGCGAGCGACTCGAGCGCGCGGACCTGCGCGTCGGATTCGTGCATGCGCACGATGCCGCTGGTCACGGCGCGGAGTTCGTTGGCGTCGGCGATTGGCCGGTGGTGGAGGTAGACCAGGGCGATTCGCACGTCGTCGTGGTTGCCACCGATGAGCGCATCGAGCACGCGCGCATGGCCTTCCGAGCTTCCGAGGCACGCGAGCACGGCGGCGTTCGCGACATTACCGGATGGGCCGGAGGGCACCGGCCGCGACGCGAGGTCGCGGCCGAGGTCGCGGCGGCGGTCGAGCGTGCAGGCGAGATTGACGTCGGCGGGACCCACGACGTTCCGCGCGAAGCGGTCGAGCACCATCTGCGTGTACTCGGCCCGTTCCTCGTCCGCCGAGAGCCAGTCGAAGGTGCGCGCGAGCGCCGTCATGCGCACGCGCACCTCGGCCTCGTCGGCGTCCCGCGCGAAGCCCAGGTAGCGGTCGCGAGCGTCCCGGTCGCGCGCGATTCGCTCGAGGGCCTGCTCCGTCGCGGGCGAACGGCGCTCGCTCTCCCCGACCGTTGCGGCGAATCGCTCGATGGCGTCGAGGAACATGCGCACTTCCGCCATGTCTCGCCGCAGGAGCTCGTGGACGAACTCGACCTTGCCCGCGACCGTCAGCCGATCATCCGAGAAATGGCAGGCATCGCGGCGGAAGGCGGCGTGCCGGTCGGCATTGGTCGATCCGGCGGCGACCGTCATCCCGGTTGACGCGAACAGGCCGAGGAGCGGCGCGCTCGGCCGGCCGCTGCCGAACTCGGCGACCCCGCCAGACCGGAGATACCGGTCCAACGTGGGCCCGGCGTAGCGTCCCAGCGGTGCCTTGCCGGAGAACCCGTAGATCACCGGCACGTCCTTGAAGATGTGGCGCATGCGGTCCCGGTTGCTTTCGCCGTGCCGCTCGGCCAGCACGCGCGACAGCCGCCCGGCGTCTGCCGGCGAATGTCCGGCACGCACGAGGCTGCGCCCGATCTCGTCGGACGCACTGCGCAGCGGTTCGGCATTGAGGGTGTTGCAGCCGAACAGGTAGACCTCCTTCAGCTGCGAGAACAATCCCGGGCACGAGTCGCTGCACGCCACACGCTCCATCGCGTCGACGGGCAGGAACTCGCCCGCATCCAGGCGATCCGTGTAGAACTGGGTGCCGCCGTCGAAATGGCCGGAGATGACGAGGACGTCGCAGCGGACGCCTTGCCGGCAGGCTGAAGCCAGCCAGTCGGGCCGGCCTCGCTCGACCAACTCGACGAACTGGTAGTCGTCCGCGGGCAGGCTCCGGCGAAGCGTCTCGCGCTCGTCCGGGGAATTGACGGTGATCGTGCACACCGTCTTCCTCTGGGCGCGGGTGTCGTGGGCTCCGATCGCGGCCAGCAAGGCGAACAGCAGGGCCAATGTCGTGGGACGGGACATCCGGGACGCTCGCGCGAGTCGACCGCGGATTATTGCACAGGCCCCCTAGGGACGAACGGAAATGAGGCGATCGGACCCGGATCATCGTTGCCGATGTCGCGCCTGTGCCGCCCACGGCGCGCGTGTCGGACGCTCCGGCAGCTACCGATCCCTCAGCCTCCGGATGAGGACGTCGACCATGGTCTCGCCTTCAGGGGACTTCAGGCGATGCACGCGCAGCGTCCGCAGGAGGTCAGCGGATTCCATTGCCTTGTAGTCCGAGCGGATCAGGACGCCCGCTATCGCCGTCTGGACCACGGAGGAGTCGGCGACAGGGTAGAGCCGCGCCAGCGACTCAAGGCTCTCCGGATCGGAGAGACGATGGCTCGCGAGGGTGTTCAGAGCCAGGACTTGCCCCGCGGATTCCCGCATGCGCGCGATCCCGCGGGAGATCGCGCGGAGTTCGTTCACGTCGGCGATCGGTCGGTGGCGCAGGTAGACCTGGGCGATCCTTACGTCGTCGTTGTTCGGCCCCGTCAGCGCCTTCAGCGTCCGTGCGTGGCCTTCGGCGCTTCCGAGGCATGCATGGACCGCGGCATGCGCGACGCCATTGCCCTGACCTGGCGCGCGCTCCAGCCGATGCAGCTCGGCGCCAAGCTCGCGGTCTTCGTTCAGCGTACACGCCAGGTCGACGTCGGCCGCGCCGATCGAATCCGACGCGAGCCGCTCGCCGATCATCTGGATCAGTTCCGCACGTTCTTCCCCGGGGGACAGCCAGCCGAGGTTCCGCGCAAGCGCCAGCATCCGGGCGCGCACGGCCGGCTGGTCGGCGTCGCGTGCGAAATCCAGGTAGCGTGTTCGCGCCGCGGCGTCGCGCACGATCTCGTCAAGTGCGCTCGCCACCGGCGGCGGGAGTCGCCCAGCGCCGTCAAGCGATCCCGCGTACCGTTCGATGCGATCGAGGAACATCCGCACCTCGGCGATGTCGCGGCCGAGGAGCCCGTGGACGAAGGAGAGCTTCTGCGCGGGTGCCACGCGATCGTCGGCGAAACCGCACACGTCCTGTCGATGGGGCGCCTGCGCGTCGGACGCGCTCATGCCTCGGGTCGTCACCATCGAGTGAGCGCGGAACTGTTCGAGCAGTCGCGTACTCGCCCGTCCGCTCGCCACCTCGCCGCCTCCCCCGGACCGGAAATGGCGACCGAGAACCGCGGCCGCCGTCGGCCCGACGGGCGCGGTCGACGAGAAACCGTAGATCAACGGTACGTCCTTGAAGATCTGGCGCATCCGGTCCCGGCTGCTCGCGCCGTGACGCGCGCCCAATGCGTGCGACAGCCGGGCCGCCTCCGCCTGCGAATGTCCGGCGCGCACGAGGCTGCGCCCGATCTCGGCCGACGCGCTGCGCAGCGGCTCCGCATTGAGCGTATCGCAGCCGAAAAGGTAGACCTCCTTCAGCTGCGAGAACAATCCCGGGCACGAGTCGCTGCACGACACGCGCTCCATCTCGTCGACGGGCAGGTACTCCTGGACATCCAGGCGGTCGGAGAAGAATGCGATCCCGCCATCGTAGTGGCCGGAGATGACGAGGACATCGCAACGAACGCCTTGCCGGCAGGCCGATGCGAGCCAATCGGGCCGGCCTTTCTCGACCAGCTCGACGAACTCGAACTTGTCCGCAGGCAGGCTCCGGCGAAACATCTCTTTCTCGTCGGGCGAGTTGACCGTGATGCTGCAGACGGTCTGCTTCGCGGCGGATGCATCGTGCATCCACGATCCCGCCAGCAGCACGGCCAGGAGCAGCATCCATGGCGACGGCGCGCCTGATCTGCGTCCGCGCCTCTGCAATGGCGCGGCGGCACCGGGCGCAACGAGCGCAACGAGCGCATGGCCGACGTCGGGACGCGCGTCGCGCCCGGGAGCACGTGCAGGTGGGAATCGCAGGGGACGGCGCATGAAAGTTGGTCGACCGGTGGCGTTGGCTCACCGCGACCATTTCACGCCCCCGCGACATGCGATCCATCGACCGGTGACGCAATTCGCATCAGGATCCGGCGACTTGTCGGCCAGGACGTCGTCGGACGTTGCGTCAGTAGCGCAGCGAGGAGGTTCCTTGATTCCGGGGGCACGCGCCGATCGCGGCCATGGATCAAAGGTTGGACGAATACGCGTGCGGCGTCGGTGCGATGGCGCACGTTCGCGAAGCAGGTTTGGACGCGACGATCTCGCCGGGGACGCTCTAATTCAGCGCGAAATTGTCGGCGAATGCGGCTCGATCAACGCCGGAAACGAAAACGGCAGCCCGAAGGCTGCCGTCAGCGTGCTGCGTTCGCCTCGGTCAGGCGGAGAAGCTCGACCCGCAACCGCAAGTCGATTGCGCGTTCGGATTCTTGATCACAAACTGCGCGCCCTCGAGGCCTTCCTGGTAGTCGATCTCGGCGCCGGTCAGGTACTGGTAGCTCATCGGGTCGATCAGCAGCGTGACGCCGTTTTTTTCCATCGCGGTGTCGTCCTCGTTCGTCACTTCGTCGAACGTGAACCCGTACTGGAATCCGGAGCAGCCCCCGCCGGTGACGAACACCCGAAGCTTGAGTTCGGGGTTGCCCTCCTCGTCGATCAGCGCGCGCACCTTCGCGGCGGCCGCGTCCGAGAAGGTCAGCAGCGCAGGCATTTCGGTCATTGCGTTCATGCTCGGTTGCTCCCTCGCGCATCCTGTGCGCGTCGATTATCAAGTTCCCTGGCCCGTACGTCAAACCACGCCGGACAGAGGGTCATTTCGCCCGGCCGCGGGGGGGCGGGCGAAACCCCCCCCGTACTGTGGTTAATTGCGCCGGGCCGCGGGGGGGCTCCCCCGCCGCCCCCCGCCCGTTTCAATTCGACCACAGCCGCGCCGCCCGGTTCGGCCTGCGTGGGCTCGAGGCGCCCCTGGATCGACGATCCGATGTGCATTTCGAGCGTTCGATAGCTCACGTCGCCCAGGACTCGCGCTTTCGGCTGCAATTCGAGGTAGTCCTTTGCCATCACCGGCCCGTTGACGGTCCCGTTGATCACCACGTGCGTTACCTCGATCCGGCCGTCGACGCGCGCCTGCTCGCTGACCACCAGCGTGCCTTGCTTGCCGTTCGCGGCGGTCACGTTGCCGATGACCTGGCCATCGATCCTCAGGCCGCCTTCGAACTCGATGTCGCCTCGCACCACGGTTCCGGCGCCGATCAGCGCGTCGATTCGCTTTTGCGGCGACCGCTTCTGCTTTCCGAACATGGGGCCTCCTACGGTAGCGTCAAGGTCTGGGTCGCCCGCGGGCTGACTACACCCGACTCGTAGGCGCGCGCCGTCAACGCGCGCAGCGCATACCCCGGCGGAATCCTGAAAGTACCCTCGATCCGTTGATAGTACTTGAAGCGGAGCTTGAGCGGCAGCGCGGAGTTGGGGTCGGCATCGGGTATCGAGAAGGTCATCGCCTGGCTCCCGGCAACCGCCTCCGAGGTCGGCACGAGTTCGGCCTGGAGCGAGAGCTGGCCCTCGAAATCCGACTTCGGCGTGCCGCCCTGCGCGACCAGCGCACGGAAACGCACGACCTCGCCGCCGCGGCTGTCGACCGCCAGGCGCTGGATGCCGACGCCGGCGGTCTTGTTCGGCTCGGCGAAAAAGTGCTGCAGGAACGACAGTTCATCCTTGAGCCGCGCATTCTCCTGCTGGATCTCCTGCTGCTGGCGCTCCAGCGTCGTCTGCAGGCCGCGCATCATCGCCAGCTCGCTTTCGAGCTGCGTATTGCGCGCGCGCAACACCGCGGTGTCGCGTTGCGCGGTTGCGGTATCGGCTTCGAGCACCGCGAGGCGCGTCTCGTTCTCGCGCTGATTGAAGCCGCCGAGCAGCTGACCGAAGTCGAACCCCCACCACCACATGCCGGCGATGACGGCGACGAACACGACCGCCAAGCCGGCCCTCCATGGCCAGCCGAGGTGGGTTCGCACCGCCATCCTCGGCGCACTGATCGAAAACTCGCGCGATAGCCGGCGAAGGTAGTTCGACGCGGGCATCGAGCCGTCGCTCCTAGGGCAGCACGGGCAGCGCGGTAAGGCCGGCGGTTTCCGGCAGCCCGAACATCAGGTTCATGTTCTGGATCGCCTGGCCCGCGGCGCCTTTCACCAGGTTGTCCACGACGGCGAGGATCATCGCGAAGTCGGTGCCCGGCGGACGGTGCACGGCGATGCGGCAGATGTTGGAGGCGCGGGTCGAGCGCGTGTCAGGCATCGATCCCGCGGGCATGACGTCGACGAACGGTTCGTCGGCGTAGCGCTTCTCGTAGAGTGCCTGCAGGTCGACTCCCGGGTTTTTCAGCGGCGCATACAGGGTCGCGAAAATGCCGCGGATGATCGGCGTCAGGTGGGGAGTGAACACCAGATTGACGGGCGAGTGGCTCGCGCGGTTGAGTCCCTGCACGATTTCCGGCAGGTGGCGATGCCCCGTCACGGCGTAGGCAGCGAAATTGTCGGCGGCCTCCGCGTAGATCAGGTTCAGCTCGGCCTTGCGTCCTGCGCCGGAAACGCCCGACTTGCAGTCGGCGATCAGGTGATCGGTGTCGACCAGGTCGGCCTCGAGGAGCGGCAGGAAACCGAGTTGCACCGCGGTCGGATAGCAGCCCGGATTGCCGACGATGCGGGCCTTGCTGATGGCTTCACGGTTGACCTCGGGCAGGCCGTACACGGACTCCGCGAGCAGGTCGGGGCAGGCGTGCGGCAGCTTGTACCAGCGCTCGAACTCGGCGGTGTCGGCGAGCCGGAAGTCGGCGGCGAGGTCGATGATGCGGACTCCGGCACCGACCAGTTCGCGCGCGGCCGCCATCGCGACCCCGTGCGGCGTGGCGAAGAACACGACGTCGCAGGCGTCGAGTTTCGCGCGATCCGGCTCGACAAAGCAAAGCCCGGCGACCTTCGAAGCGCGCCCGCGCAGGCTCGGAAACATTTCGGCAACCGAGGTGCCGGCGTCCTTGCGCGAGGTGATCTCGCGCACTTCGGCGCCCGGATGCCCGGCGAGGAGCCTCAAAAGTTCGACCCCTGTGTACCCGGTGCCGCCGACGATGCCGACCTTCAGCACGTTATGCCTCCGTCATAAAACCAAGTATAGCAGCCGATTTCCCGGTCCAGGCAATGCGACGGGGCAATCCGGGCAGATGCCTGTCTCGAGGCGCGGACTTCGGAAAGCAACGAGGGCCGCAACCCGCGGCCCTCGAAGTCTAGCGCCAGCGGCGTTACCGGTCAGCGCTTGCTGAACTGCTTGCGGCGTCGCGCCTTATGCAGGCCGACCTTCTTCCGCTCAACTTCCCGCGCATCACGCGTGACGAGGCCCGCCTTCGACAACGTCGGCTTGAGCTGCGCGTCGTAGTCGATCAGCGCGCGGGTGATGCCATGCCGAACGGCACCCGCCTGGCCGGATTCCCCGCCGCCGGTGACGTTGACCATGATGTCGAACGTCTGCTCGTGATTGGTCAGGACCAGCGGCTGCCGCACCACCATGCGGCCCGTGTCGCGCGAAAAGAAATCGTCGACCGTCTTTTCGTTGACGACGAACTTACCCGTTCCGGACTTCATGAAAACGCGCGCCACCGAGGTCTTGCGACGTCCGGTGCCGTAGTAGTAGTTCCCTATCATGATTAGATTTCCAGGGCTTTCGGCTGCTGCGCCGAGTGCGGGTGCGACGAACGGGGGTAGCACTTGAGTTTCTTGATCATCCGGTAGCCGAGGGGCCCCTTGGGCAGCATCCCCTTGACTGCTTTTTCAAGCGCCCGGCCGGGGAATCGCGCCTGCATCTGCGCGAAGTTCGTCGTCCTGATGCCCCCCGGATAGCCGGAGTGTCGGTGATAGAGCTTGTCCTGCGCCTTGTTGCCGGTGACGCGGATTTTTTCGACGTTGGTGACGACGATGAAGTCGCCGGTGTCCATGTGCGGCGTGAAAATGGTCTTGTGCTTGCCGCGAAGGCGTAGTGCGATCTGGCTCGCCAAGCGCCCGAGAACCTTGTCCGTCGCATCGACGACGAACCAAGCCTGGCTGATGTCGGAGGGCTTCGCCGAAAAAGTCTTCATCACGGGTGTTGGGGTCAAACTACGGGAGGTGCCGCGCGGCGATCTCTTCACGAGGATTGCGTCCGCCGACGGCAAAGTCTTAGATCATATAACGATTTTCGACTGCTGGTCAATCGACGCTTTGAGCGCGGCACCGAAACCCGTCGGGATCGTGGCAGGCGGGCCCCGCGCTGGCCGGAGGGCAGTGTCGTGGTGTCGTGGCGTCGTGGTGTTGCAACGCCGCAAGGGCCGGCGTGATAAAAAAAGGGCGCGGTTCTAGGCCGCGCCCAAGGATTCCACCATAGGAGGAGAATGGAGGAATTTGCCCGCGGCTGGAGAAGGAGGGTCCCCGGGACCGCGGACGAATAAATGATCTCATACTGCATCGCAGCATGCAATCGGTAGCTCCCGGTACCGCCCCAGAGGTCCAACTTCCGGCGTGTGACCTCCGATTTGGGTGGACTGGCGGCGGGTAATGTTTGTTGATTCCGTTTGCGCGCTAGCATTCGCCTCGGGAGCCAAGCGTCGCCATGAAAGCCAGGATCAAGTGGGTGGAGGGTGTCAGTTTCGTCGCAGAGACCGGGAGTGGTCACTCGGTGGTGCTGGACGG
>JBKKAZ010000280.1:0-7990 GCA_046714435.1 Casimicrobiaceae bacterium | reverse complement strand
GTCGGTTCCAGCGTCCAGAACGGGGTCGCGCTCGCCTGCCGCCAGGTGCGGTAGAGCTCGGAATCCGGGCGCACGGCGGTTACTGCCATCCAGTAGAACGGGAACAGGGTAAACACGATGAACAGCGCCATCGGCAGGTAGAAGACGACCCACTTCTTCCATTTGCGCTCGATGAGCATGGCTCAGTGCCCTTCCAGGCGCTTCATGTAGCGCAGCTGAAACCAGACGACCGCGAACAGCACGGGGAACATGAATAGGGAGAGAGCGGCGCCTTCGCCCAGCAGGCCGGAGGCGACGCCCACCTGGTAGGCATAGGTGGCGACGAGGTGGGTGGAGTTGGCCGGGCCGCCGCCGGTCAGCACGTAGATGAGCTGGAAATCCGAGAAGGTCTGGATCACCGAGAACACCACCACCACCAGCGTCACCGGCATCAGCAGCGGCCAGGTGACGTGCCAGAAGCGGTGCCAGGCACCGGCGCCGTCGAGCGCTGCCGCCTCGTGTAGGTCCGGGCTGATGGTCTGCAGCCCGGCGAGCAGCGTGATCGCGAAGAATGGCATGCCGCGCCAGGTGTTGACCAGCACGGCGCACCACATCGCCCAGTCGCCGTCCGAGAGGAACGGCAGCCGGTCGGTGATCAGGCCGGTATGGAACAGCAGCCAGTTCATCACGCTGAACGTCGGATCGAACATCCAGCGCCAGGCGAAGGCCGAGAGCACCGTCGGGATGATGAATGGCAGCAGCATCGAAGCGCGGACGATCCGCTTGAAGCGGAAGTGCCGGTTGAGCAGCAGCGCCAGCCACATGCCCAGCGAAAGCTTGAAGATGGTGGCCCAGAATGTGTAGAAAACCGTGTTCTTGAAAGCGGTCTGGAAGATGCTGTCGTCCCAGGCCTTGGCGAAGTTGGCCAGTCCGACGAACTGTCCCGGGTCGCCGACGCGGATGCTGGTGAGCGAAAACCATAGCGCCATCACGAACGGATAGGCGATGAACAGCACGAGAATGAGCACGCCCGGCGCCAGCAGCGCCGTGGCGAGCAGCTTCTCGTTCTCGAGAAGGCGGGTCCGGCGTGGGACCTGGCCGCGCTCAACGAGGGTCGCCGCTGTTGCGGCGCCCCCCGTCGCGGTTACAACCGGATTCGTCAACGCGTGGCGATCAGGTGTAGATCTTGCCCAGTTCGGTTGCGGCCCACTTGACCGAATCCTCGGGCTTCGTCTTTCCGCCCGCCGCCTGCGCGTACATCACGGTGATGATGAACTTATTCCAGGCCTCCGCCGCCTTGCGGTCCGGCGGGCCGCCGTGGCCCATCAGTCGCACCTGCGCCCTGGGTGCGGTCTTGAACGGCAGCATCACCGGATCGTTGTTCCACATCGCGTTGTTTTCCCATTCGCGCGTTGGGCCGGTCGCAAAGCCCTTTTGCACCACGAACCACCTCTCGTAGTTCTCCTTCTTGTGCGCCCAGCGCAGGAATTCCATCGCGCCCTTGGTGTTCTTCGAGTAGTTCATCACCATGTGGTTGTGCGCGGTGTGGTAGGCCTGCGCACCCTTGGGTCCGGCTGGCAGCGGCGCGTGCAGGATGTCGGTATGCAGCGGCGCGCCTTTTTCGGTCTTGAACTTGTCCGCGCCATTCAGCGCCGCCACGTAGATCGAGGCGCCGTTGAGCGAAGCGCAGATGTCCCCCGAGAGGAACGCGCGGTTGTTGTTGCTGTCGTCCCAGGCCAGCCCGCCCTCGTCGTGAGCGTCCTTCCAGAACTGGGCCAGGAAGCGGACCGAGTCGAGGGTTTCCTTCGAGTTGAGCGCCACCTTGCCCTTGGCGTCCACTTCCTGGCCGCCGAACGACCAAAGCAATGGATAGGTGAACGTGGGCGCGTCGCCGAAGGTGTTGCCGAGCGTCTGGCCGATCGGGCGCTTGGCCGCCTTCAGTTTCTTGCCGACTTCGTGATAAGCCTGCCAGGTCTTCGGAAACTCCTTGGCGCCGACCTCGTCGAACCACGACTTACGGTACGCGATCATCGCGGGAATCATCGACCACGGCATCGACACCCACTTTCCGCCGACCTTGTTGAGCTGGGCCGCGGAATCGTAGATGCCGCCGCCAGCCTTGCCGACTTCGTCGGCGAGGGCGCCCATGTCGACACCCGCGCTGGAGTAAAGATGCGGGAGGTTGTTGAGCAGCATGATGATGTCGGGCCCGCTGCCCGACTGAATCGACGCGGTCGCCCGTGCCGGCAAGTCATTGGCATTGACGGTCTCGACGTTGAGCTTGATGCCGAGCGCCTTCTCCACCTCCGGCGCGAAGACCTCGCGCAAAACCTTGTCCGCGGCCGGGACGAAGTCGGCCCAGCGCAGGATGTGGACCGTGTTGGCCTGCGCAAATACCGGCGCGCGGTGAGCGGTGAGAATGCCCGTCATTCCGGTCGCCGCGACGCCTGCGCCCACTGTTTTCAGGAAAGATCTGCGTTTCATGTTCCCCCCAAGGAAAGACCTGGCGACCAATGTAGCCGCGCCGTCGGAATCTGCCTTTACGCCTCCCCAAAGTCAATGATCGTACCCGCGCCGGCGGGGGTGGTGCAGTGCAGCATGCCCCGTCTTGAGCGCGCCTTACACCTTCAGGCCGGGTTGCCGGCGCAGGGCCAAGGTTCGCGGAAGGCGTTGAGGCAGATCAAGCCGCCGGCGGCCGGAATTGGGCACAGTCGCTCCATGAGCGGGACCCCAGGACCCCCCACCGGCGCGCCAGCGATTCCTGAGGCGCTGCTAAGCCGCTTCGGCGTGTCCGGACCCCGCTACACGTCGTATCCGACGGCCGATCGCTTCGTCGAGAGCTTCGGCGCCGATGACTATCGCCGGGCGCTCGCGCGGCGCGTGGCAGACGCCCGGTCCGGGCGTCGCGTGCCGCTGTCCTTGTACGTCCATATCCCGTTCTGCGAATCGATCTGTTACTACTGCGCGTGCAACAAGGTCGTCACCCGCCATCACGAGCGCGCGGCGGAATACCTCGATGCGCTCGAGCGGGAAATGGAGCTGCACACCGAGGTGCTCGGAACGCGCGAGCCGGTGTCGCAGGTGCATTTCGGCGGGGGCACGCCGACCTTTCTCTCGGATGCCGAGATCGAGCGCCTGATGGCGTCGATCCGCCGTTCGTTCGCGGTGGCCGCCGGCGCCGAGATTTCGATCGAGGTCGACCCGCGCACCGTGGACGCCGGCCGGTTGGCGGCGCTTGCCCGCCTCGGCTTCAACCGCCTCTCCTTCGGCGTGCAGGACTTCGATCCGGACGTCCAGAAGGCCGTGAACCGCATCCAATCGTACGAGTCGGTTCGCGAGCTGGTCGGCAACGCGCGCGATTTGGGCTTCGAATCGGTCAACATCGACCTGATCTACGGCCTGCCGAAGCAGACTCGCGAATCGTTCCGCCGCACGCTGGCGCAGGCGGAGAGCCTGCGTCCCGACCGCATTGCGCTGTATGCCTACGCCCACCTGCCGCAACGCTTCAAGCCGCAGCGTCATATCGACGGCGAGCAGTTGCCGGCACCCTCGGTGCGGATAGAAATGCTCGGCGACGCGACCAGCGCGTTCCTGGAGGCGGGCTACGACTACATCGGCATGGACCATTTCGCGCTGCCCGGGGATTCACTCGCCGTGGCCTGGCGGGAGGGGCTGCTGCACCGTAATTTCCAGGGTTACAGCACCCAGCCGGACTGCGATCTGATCGGCCTCGGCGTGTCGGCGATAGGCAGGATGGGCGAGACCTACAGCCAGAATGCGAAGTCGCTGCCCGAGTACTACGCCGCGGTGGAGAGGGGCGCTCTGCCGATCGTGCGCGGCCTCATGCTCGACCGTGACGACCTGGTGCGTCGCGCCGTCATCATGGCTGTGATGTGCCAGGGGCGCGTCGAGTTCGCGTCGATCGGGCGCGCGTACGGCGTGGACATGCACGAGTATTTCGCCGCCGAGTTGCGGCAGCTCCGGGCGCTGGAGGAGCAGGGGCTGGTCGAACTGCGCCCGGGCGAAGTCCGGCTGACGCCCGTCGGTCGTTACCTGGTGCGCGCCGTGGCGATGGTCTTCGACCGCCACCTGCAGGCAGACCAGCCCCGCGAGCGGTTCTCGGCCATCGTCTAGCAGGCCGAAGGCTCCCGCGGCCGCCACAGCGCGACCCCGCCGAGGTAGCCGTCAGGGACCGGTGCGGCAGCGAGCGTCCAGTCGCCGGGTAGGTAGGGCAAGGGCCCATCGGCGAGCCGGATCGCGGGCACGAGTTCGACGTCGAGCTTGCGCATCGGCGCTGCGAGCGCGTCGCCCGTGGCCTTGCTCATCGCTTCCTTGAAAGTCCAGTAGCGCAGGAATGCGCGACGGTGCGATTCGGCATCGCATTGCGCGATGGCGGACAGTTCGCGCGGCGTCAGGTACTTGCGCGCAAGCCCCGCGTGATTCAGCGTGCGGTCGCCATGCTCGACGTCGACGCCGATGCGAAGGCCCTCCGACGCAACCACCCCGATCAGCGCAACGCTTCGCGTGTGGCTGACGTTGAAGTCGATTCCGGGTCGGCCGGCGAGCTGCGGCCGGCCGCGCGCGCCGCGCTCGATCGGCACCCAGCCGGGCACGACACCGAGTCGTTGCGCCAACACCCAGCGCAGCGCAGCGCGGCCGATCGAATAGCGCCGCTTCAGCAGCGCGGTGCCGAAGCGTTCGGCGCGCGCGCGTTCGGCTTCCGACAGCCACGCGCCAAGCGCCGGCAGCCTATCGTCGGTGGCATGCAGCGGACACCACCATAACGAGACACCTTCGATCGCCGGAGGAAGCAACCGCGGTCGCGCGCTGTCGTTGCCCGGGTAGGGGAAATCGCTTACGCTCACCCACTTTTCCTGGTTCTTGGAATTTCGCAACTGCAGCCGAGCTGCTGCCGCGATGGGACTGCTGCTTCGAGCACTGGCGTTATGGCCGCTGCCGGTGCTCCACCGGATGGGCGACTTCCTCTATTTTGTCGCATTCCGCCTGATGCGCTGGCGGGTATCGCAGGCGCGGCGCAATCTCGAGGCTGCCTTCCCGGAGAAATCCCCGGCGGAGCGCGAAGTCATCTTGCGGGACAGCTACCGGATCCTCGCCCGCACGCTGATGGAGGGCATCTGGGGCTTTCGCGCGAGCGGCAGCGCGCTCACGGCGCGTGTCAGCTTCGAAAATCCCGAAGTGATCGAGGCGTACAAGGCGGCGCGCGTCTCGCTGGTGCTTTTATCCGCGCACGTGTGCAACTGGGAATGGCTGCTGCTGGCGTCGGGCGTGCGCTTCGAGTTCCCGATCGACGCGATCTACAAGCCTCTGCGCGTTGCCTCGGTCGATCGCTACGTGCGTGATGCCCGCAGCCGTTTCGGTGGCAATCCGATCCCGTTTGACAGCTTCCTGTTCGAGCTTTTGAAGCGCGCGGGCGAGCAGCGGGCGTATGCGATGGTTGCCGACCAGACCCCGCAGAAGCGGATGCCGAAGCACTGGACCCGGTTCCTGACCCAGGATACGGCGTTCTTCGTCGGATCGGAGCGCATTGCGCGCTTCCTCGATGCGCCGGTGCTGTACGTGGAAATGACGCGGGTGGGCACGGGTCAATACTCGGCGCGCTTTCACGTGCTCGCCGAACCTCCGTACGACGACGAAACCGACTGGGCGGTGGTCGTCGCGGAGCGCTACGCGCGCCATCTCGAGACCACGATCCGCGCGCACCCCGCCGACTGGCTGTGGATCCACAACAAATGGCGCTACGCGCGGCCGGCCGGAGAGTGAATCTAGCGCTTGCGCCCGCCCATCAGCGAACCCAGCACGCCCCGGGTGAGTTCGCGCGCGAGCGAGCTACCTACCGAGCGGGCCGCGCTCTTCGCCATCGCGTCCACCATGCCTTCGCGGCGGCCGCCACGCGGGCCGGTCGATCCGAACAGCACATCGGACAGGCCGCCCAGGATGCCGCCGGTTGCCTGGCCGCCTTCGGCCGCATCGGCAGACTTCCCGGCCGTCGGCGAGGACGCCTCTGCGGCGCCGGTGCGAGTCTTGAGCATTTCGAACGCCGACTCGCGATCCACGGTCTTTTCATAGGTGTCGCCGACCACCGAATCCGCGATCAGCTGCTTGCGCTCGTCGGCCGTGATCGGACCGATCTGCGAGCCGGGCGGCAGGATCCACACCCGCTCGGTGATGCTCGGTGTGCCCTTTTCGTCGAGGAACGACACCAACGCCTCGCCGACGCCAAGCTCGAGGATCGCCTTCTGGGTATCGAGCTTCGGGTTCGCGCGCATGGTTTCGGCGATCGATTTCACCGCCTTCTGATCGCGCGGCGTGAACGCGCGCAGCGCATGCTGCACGCGGTTGCCAAGCTGCGCGAGCACCTTCTCCGGAATGTCGAGCGGATTCTGGGTGACGAAAAACACGCCCACGCCCTTGCTGCGGATCAGCCTGACCACCTGTTCGACCTTCTCGACCAGCGCCGCCGGCGCTTCGCTGAACAGCAGGTGCGCCTCGTCGAAAAAGAACACCAGCTTCGGCTTGTCGCGGTCGCCGACCTCGGGCAGGTTCTCGAACAATTCGGCGAGCAGCCACAACAGGAACGTCCCATAGAGCCGCGGATTGCTCATCAGCTTGTCGGCCGCGAGCACGTTTACGATTCCGCGGCCCTTCGCGCCGGTCTGGATCAGATCGGCGATGTTGAGCATCGGCTCGCCGAAGAACCGGTCGCCGCCCTGTTCGTCGATCTGCAACAGGCCGCGCTGGATGGCGCCGATCGAAGCGGAAGAAATGTTGCCGTACTCGGTCTTGAATTTCGCGGCGTTGTCGCCGACGAACTGCAGCAGCGCGCGCAGATCCTTGAGGTCGAGCAGCAGCAGCTTGTTGTCGTCGGCGACCTTGAACACGATCGACAACACCCCTTCCTGGGTCTCGTTGAGATTGAGCAGGCGCGCCAGCAACAGCGGCCCCAGGTCGGAGATCGTCGCCCGCACCGGGTGCCCCTGCTCGCCCCAGACGTCCCAGAGCGTCACGGGCGCGCCCTGCCACGCCGGCTCTGGGAGCTTCAGGCGCTCCAGGCGCTCTTTCAGCTTGGCGGTCGGCTTCCCGGCGTTCGCGATCCCGGTGAAGTCGCCCTTCACGTCGGCCATGAACACCGGCACGCCGATGCGCGAAAAGCCCTCGGCGAGGACCTGCATGGTGATGGTCTTGCCGGTGCCGGTGGCGCCGGTGATGGCGCCGTGGCGGTTGGCCATGGCGGGAAGCAGCGCGATATCGGTCGTTTCGTGCCGGGCGACGATGAGCGGATCGGCCATGGCGGTACCTAGAAATGAAGTAGCGCGAAGTTTAGCGGGTTCAGGTGGCGCCTGGGCGGACGGGGCGGGCCGCTGCCGCGCTTCCGGGGGCGTTCGCCGGGGGGCGCTTCTATTCCCCGGGAAAACTCGCTATAATCGAGCGCAACAAGAAGGCAGGGCAGGGCGAACACGGAAATGGGCTGCACGCCCATTTTTTTTTGGCTTGACCGGTTTTATGCGGGCCAAGCCGGGCGCCCGGCCCGGCCGCGTGATGGGACCGACGAAAACGTGAACCTGGCCGAGCTTCTGGAGCGCACCTTGCCACCGATGGGCTACGAGCTCGTCGATTGCGAGTTGTCGCTCAAGGGCGGGCTGGTGCGGGTGCTGATCGACAAGCCCGCCGGGATCGATGTCGAGGATTGCGCGAAGGTGTCGAACCACTTGATCCGGCTGTTTGCGGTCGAGAACGTCGACTACGAGCGGCTGGAAGTGAGCTCGCCGGGACTGGACCGGCCGCTCAAGAAGGCCGGTGATTACGCCCGCTTCGCCGGGCAGGAAGCGCAGCTGACGCTGCGCGAGCCGAGGGATGGTGCGCGCCGCATCAAGGGAACTCTGCGCGGGCTGCAGGCGCTCGCCGAGGGCGACGCCGCTATGCTGGAAACTGCCAAGGGGCTGCAAACGATCCCGATCGCGGGCATCGAGCGCGCCAGGCTGGTACCGAAGAT
>JBKKAZ010000279.1:0-10522 GCA_046714435.1 Casimicrobiaceae bacterium | reverse complement strand
CGCGCCGGCCCGGTGCTGCAATACCTGGATGTGAACTATTTCTTGAGTTCGATCTTCAGCCCCGACAGGTCCGCTTCGAGCATGGCGCCGGTCTGCTTGCCGCGGGCCTTGATATTTACGCCCTTCGAATTCCTGAGATCCGCGACTTTTTGCCCGCCACCGGCGGCATAGCCGGCTCCGGGGGATTCGTACATGCCGTTGATGTCGTTGACATCCTTGAGGTTGTAGACCTCGCCGACCATGTCGGCCTTGCTCACCCCGACGGTCGCACCAAGGCTCACGCCGGCGATGGTGAGCGGATACTTCTTGCCCTTGTACGTCAGCGTGCCGGAGCCACCGGTCCCGCCAACGATGAATCCAGCCTTGGTGACCTGGAACTCGATGGTCGCGTCCGGCTTGGGTTGCGCGAATGAAGGCACGGCAACCGCTGACAGCACGGCCGCTGTGGCAACGGCGACGAAGCTGCGCCGGTTGAACTTGCCCATAACGTTATTCCCTTTCGATGATTGACATTGGTGCGGCGCTGGCTTCAAACCCACGGCGGCCGGGCCGGTATTTTCTCACGAAACGGCGGGCCGGTCGCGGTGGACATTCGGCCCCGATCAGGACGGCGCGGTCGCAGGGGCCGCCTGCTTCGAATCCCCGACCGCAGGTTCGGGTGTTGCGGCGATGATCCCTCCACCGAGGCACACCTCGCCGTCGTAGAGCACGAGGTACTGTCCGGGCGTCGGCGCCCACTGCGGCGCGTCGAAGCGTGCGAGCACACCCTCCTCGCCCGCGGGTTCGACGACGCACAGCGCATCGGGCATCCGGTAGCGGGTCTTCGCCGCCAGCCGCGCCGGCAGTGCCGGCGCCTGGCCCTCGATCCAATGAACCGCCAGCGTCGTCACCTCGCGTCGATACAGCGACGGATGGTCGCGTCCCTGCACCGCGATCAGCGCATTGCGCGAGGCGTCCTTGGCCGCGACAAACCACGGCGTGTCGGCGCCGTCGCGCGTGCCGCCGATGCGCAGTCCCTGCCGCTGGCCGAGCGTGTAATAGGCCAGGCCGTCGTGGCGACCGACTATACGGCCCTGCGGCGTGACGATCGGCCCTGGCTCGCGCGGCAGGTAGCGGGCGAGAAACTCGCGGAACGGCCGCTCGCCTATGAAGCAGATGCCGGTCGAGTCCTTTTTCGCCCAGGTGGGAATGCCTTCGCGGCGTGCGATCTCGCGCACCTCGCGCTTGGTGATGTCGCCCAGCGGAAACAGCACAGGCGAGAGTTGCGCCTGCGTCAACTGGTGCAGGAAGTAACTTTGGTCCTTGGACCCGTCGACGGCCTTCATGAGTTTCACCGGCCCGCCGCGCACATCGGAGCGCGCGATGCGCGCGTAGTGGCCGGTAGCGATCCAGTCGGCCCCCAGCGCCAGCGCGTGATCGAGGAACGCGGCGAACTTGATCTCGCTGTTGCAGAGCACGTCTGGATTTGGCGTACGGCCGGCCCGGTACTCACGCAGGAACTGCGCGAAGACGCGGTCCCGATATTCGGCGGCGAAGTTCACGGCCTCGAGATCGATGCCGATCACGTCCGCCACGCTCGCCGCGTCGACCAGGTCCTGCCGCGACGTGCAGTGCAGGTCGGTGTCGTCGTCCTCCCAGTTCTTCATGAACACGCCCAGCACCTCGAAGCCCTGCTGCTTCAGGCGCCATGCGGCCACCGACGAGTCGACGCCACCGGAAAGTCCGACGATGACGCGTTCGCGTCGTTTCATGCGACGCCCTCGCCGGCGCTTGTCAGTTCCGATATCAGATCGACGGGCCAGCGCCGTCCGGCGCGATAGTCGTCGATGCAGCGAAGCACCAGCGGACTGCGGTGCTCGTCGCGCCGCGCGACAATCTCGTCGTAGCGAAGCCACACCGTATCGACGATTTCGGCATCAAGCGCGCGACCGGGCTGGTGCGCGACCGGCCTCGCCGCAAATGCGAAGCGCACGAACGTTTCACCGTTGTCGGGCGCTTCCCAGCGGTAGACCCCGACCACGGCAAAGGGCTCCACACGCCAGGCTGTCTCTTCGAGGGTCTCTCGCACAGCGCCGTCAGCGAGCGTCTCGCCGCATTCGAGATGACCGGCCGGCTGGTTCAGCCGAAGGCCCCGATCCGTTCGCTCGCGCACGAGCAGAAACGCGTCGTCGCGCTCGACGACAGCGGCGACGGTCACCGCAGGACGCTGGTAGGCAAGCTCGGTCATCGAAGGTAGATAGCGCTCTTTCGCGCTCGAATCAAACCGCCGCGGCGAAACCGGTATCGGATTCAACCGATTCTGCGCCGGAACCTACCGAAAACCAGTACAGCGGGTCGGACAGTTAGAACAAGGCCGCATGCGGTTGCCCGATGCGGCCTTGTAGGCTCGGCCGGGTGGACAGGAACTCACCCGACCGTGTTCGGCAAGCGTTCGCGCTAGGCGTCATCCCTTAAGACAAGTGCTCATGAATTGCTTGCGGTCGTCGCCGGTTCTGCCGGTCGCCTTGACGTTGCAATCCTTCATTTTCTGCTGCTGAGCGGTGAGCTTGGGCTCGTCGCCCGACAGGCACGCGCTCATGAATTTCTTGCGCTCATCGCCGGCCTTGCCGGTCGCCTTGGTGTTGCATTCCTTCATTCGCTCCTGCTGCGGGTTCGCCGCAGGTGCAGTCGCGGCCGGCGGCGTCGTGGCTGCGGGCTTGGACATCGGGGCCGCAGGCGGCGGCGGCGTGGCAGCCGGCTTGGCCGGCACGGGCGTCGTGGCAGGGGTGGCCGGCGCGACGGCCGGGGTCTGCGCAACGACGACGGTCGAAGCGACGGCAAATGCAACCGCGACGAGCGCGGCATGAAGCTTGTTCATCAATTCATCCTTGATCAAAGCGTGAGGGGTTTCCGTGCCGTCGCGGCCAGCGTACTGGGTTGCAGCGGCTTCTGTTGAATGCAACAAATTCAATAGCTTACAGGATTTTCGATCCCCTTGCAACGTCCCGCCCACCAGACCGCCATGGGCAGGACGCAACCGTGGATCTGCGACCTGCGGGGCCATAAACGCGGGGTTGTTCGTCGCGGTTGACATATCGGTTTGCCGGCGTACCCGGCCGCAGCGGATTGCCGATATGCCAACGAACGGCTTGCGGCCGTCTTGTTCGTGCGACCTATTTCTGCAGCAAGTCGCGCTGCAACCAGTCCCGGATCAGCGGGACAGTGATCGGGCGCCGCAGTGCGAGCGAATGGCGGTCGAGCGCCGTGAGCGCACGCACCAGCGAGGCCATGTCGCGACGCCCGTGCGCCAGCAGGTAGTCGATGGCTTCGGGCGGGAGCACGAAGCCGCGCGCCTCGGCGAACGCCGCCAGCGCCGCCGGCTTGCCGGCGTCTTCAAGCGGCACGATCTCGTAGACCAGACCCCATCCCAGGCGCGTCCGCAGGTCGTCGCGCAGCGGCATGCGCGCAGGCGGCGCTTGTGCCGCTGCGACGAGCTGTCCACCTGCCGCAACGAGTGCGTTGTAGAGCGTGAACAGCCGGGCCTGAGCCTCGGGGTCCGCGCTATCGACGTCGTCGATCGCAATCAGCGCACAGGGCGCTGGCGACACCTCGGGCGCGATGCGCGGATGATCGAAAAAGCGCGCTGCACGGCCGCGTTCGCCCGCGGCGGCGACACAGGCTTGCAGCAAGTGCGATTTCCCCGCGCCCTTCGCGCCCCAGATCACGACGCCGGCCTCGCGCAAAGCGCCATCGGCAACCCGGCGCAGCGCCGTGACCGCTTCCGCGTTCGGGCCGCTGACGAAGTTCGCAAACGAAGGCAGTGGAGCGTCCGCCAGTTCGAACGTGAGTTGCTCGGCCACGCGCGCTCGCTATTCGTTTCGATACAGTGGCGAATCCGCGTAGGCCGCGCGCACATGCCGCAGTGCGACCAGCAGCGCCGCCGAGACCGGAAGCGCCAGCAACACGCCGATAAGGCCGAACAGCTGTCCGAAAGCCAGCAGCGCGAAGATCACGGCGAGCGGATGCAAGCCGATGCGATCTCCGACCAGATAGGGGATCAGCACGTAGTTCTCGAGCAGCTGGCCCACGCCGTACACCGCCAGCACCGAAACGAAAAACGGCCAGCCGGTCCATTGCAGCAGCGCGGCGACCGTCCCGAGCACCAGCCCCAATCCGAAGCCGACATAGGGAATGAACACCAGCAGGCCGGTCAGGATGCCGATCGCGAACGCGTGGTCGAGGCCGACGGCCCATAGCGCCAGCGCGTAGTAGCTTGCCAGCACCACCATCACCGAGAGCTGGCCGCGGAGGAACTCGGCGAGCACGTCGTCGACCTGGCGCGCGATTTCCCGAATCTTGTGCTCCCAGCCCCGGGGCAGCAGGTCGTCGATGCGCGCGATGATCCGATTCCAATCGCGCAACAGGTAGAACATCACCACCGGAATTAGCACCAGGTTGACCAGGATCGAGACCAGCAACACGCCGCCGCTCCTGACGCCCGACAGCAGCGTGAGGCCGATGTCACGCACACTCTCCAGGTTGTCGGCGACCGCCGAACGGATGGAGGCGAGATCGAGCGCGATCCTGATGCCGAAATGCCGCTCGAGCCAGGGCAGCAGCTCGTCGGTCGCGCGATTGAACAGATCCGGCACGCGCTTCACCACCAGCGCGATTTCGGCCTGCACCAATGGCACCAGCACCAGCAACAGTGCGAAGATCACGACGCCGAACAGCAGCACGGTGAGCGTCGTGCCGATGCCACGGTGCACGCCTCGACGCTCGAGCAGATCGACCAGCGGCGTGCCGAGGTAAGCGAGGATTGCGCCGATCAGGAACGGCGTCAGCACCGGGCCCAGCAGGGTCAGCGCCGCGTACAGCGCCAGCGCCGCGCCGGCGATCCACAGGTAGTGCTTCGCCGCGAGCGGACGGCGGATCCGCGCCCCGTCCGCCGGCGCGACGATCTCGGCTCCCGACACGACGCTGTCAGGATCCTCAGTCGCGTCGGTGCCGCCCTTTGCAGGAGCGGACGGGGAAGGTGGCTGGTTCATCGCGACGGGTTTCATGCGGGCGCGCCACTTTACCGCGTGCGCGCCGCGCCGACCAGGCGCGCCCTCACAGCGGCTCGAAGAAGTACAGCTGCACCAGCCGCGCATCGTCGGGCGTGGTGCCGAACACTTCGCTGATCGAATGGAAGTAGTCGCTGCGGTAAAGGATCAGACGGTTGCTGCGCATCGGCACCTCCAGCACCCGCTCCCAGGCGTCCCGGCGTACCGTCAACGCGTCGAATCCGGTCCGCAACGCTGCCTGGGGCGTCTCGCGCTGCCGGAACTCCCCGAAGTCGACGTACCCGGCTGCCCGCGCGACGTCGTTGGAAGGAACGCATGCCCAGCCGGTCGCGCGGTGCCGCCAGAAGCTGGTTCCGCCGCGGCAATGCTCCGGAAGCGAAAGATAGAGGACACCGGCGTACATCGGCCTGAACGCGGCATCGTCGACGTGGATGTCACTGGATGCGAGCGAGTTCGCGAACGAGATCCGGAACGCCCCGTTGGCCGGCCATTGCCACTTGATGTCGCGGCCGAGCACGTCGGCGATGCGCTGCATCTGCGCGGTGTTCGTGTAACCCGCCGGTGTTTGCACGCCTGGGAAGTTGACGGCGTTGGTTTCTCCCGGGTCGGCGTACTTGCGCCCCAGCGCGAACTTGCGCCAAACGGAAAAGTCGCTCTCGAAATCGTCGATCACGCGCAGGTCGCGTTCGGCGACCAGCGCAGCAACGTCGCCTCCCGCAGCGACCGTACCACGGCACGCTTCGACCGCCGCGCGCCGGGTTGCTGCCGACAAGTCGGTCCCCGGCCGAGCACGTGCGTAGCCGATGCGGCCCTCGTTGGCCGCCGTTGGATCGAGCGCAATCGCCCACGCCTGCGCCGCGACAGCTTCGCTGACAGCGCTTCGCGCGTACAGCGCCCGCGCGAGGCCACAGTGGGCGTTGACGTGAGTGGGAGCCGACGCGATCGTTCGCCGGTACGCTGCTTCTGCCTCCGCGGCACGGCCCAGCGCGTCGAGCGTGATCGCGTGCTGATAGTGAGCGGCGCCGGAATCAGGAACACTCGCCGCGACCTCGCTGAAACGCAGCGCCGCGCCCTGGAAGTCGCCACGCGCCCGCAGCGCGAGCCCGAGATTGAAGCGATAGGCGTGCGCATCCGGATCGAGGGCCACCGCCTGCTCGAGCGCTTCGATCCCGGAATCGCGATCACCCGATTCGACCTGCGCGAGCCCGAGCAGGTGGTGTGCTTCCGCGTGCCGCGGCGAGACTTCCAGCACGCGTTCGCAGCGGCTCTGCGTTCCCGCGAAATCACGCCGCTCGTGCGCGGCCCGCGCCTGCGCGAGCAGCGCCTCGACGTCTGCGGCGCCCGGGGGTGCGCCGCCGCGAGCGGCCTTGCGTCGGGCTTCGCCCATGCACGTCCTGATCGTGTTCGACTCGCGGCATTCTAGCGCCAGCGTGGCGGGTCCGCCGTCCAAGCGGGCGGTTCCGGTAGAATCGCGCTCCCCGCGTCCTCTCGCGACGCGCGCCATGCACAAGCACACTCCCGATTCCCTGACCTATCGCGCGTCCGGCGTCGACATCGATGCCGGCGATGCACTGGTCGAGCGAATCAAGCCTTTCGCGAAACGGACCCTGCGTCCCGAGGTGCTGGCCGGCATCGGCGGGTTCGGGGCGCTGGTCGAAATCGGCAAGCGCTTTTCCGAGCCGGTGCTGGTTGCCGGCACCGACGGTGTGGGCACCAAGCTCCTGCTCGCGTTCAAGCTCGCGCGGCACGACACGGTCGGGATCGACCTGGTTGCGATGAGCGTGAACGACGTGCTGGTGCAGGGTGCCGAGCCACTGTTCTTCCTCGACTACTTTGCCTGCGGCAGGCTCGACGTCGAGGTCGCCGCCGAGGTCATTCGCGGGATCGCAGCCGGTTGCGAGCAGGCGGGCTGCGCGCTGATCGGCGGCGAAACCGCCGAAATGCCGGGCATGTACGCCGACGGTGAATACGATCTCGCCGGTTTCGCGGTCGGTGTGGTCGAAAAGAGCGCCATCATCGACGGGCGTTCGATCGTGCCCGGCGACGTCGTACTCGGCCTGGCCTCGAGCGGACCGCACAGCAATGGCTTCTCGCTGATCCGCCGCATCATCGAGATCCGCAACGCCGATCTGGCGGCGCCGCTCGACGACGCCACGACCCTCGGCGACGCGCTGATGGCGCCGACTCGCATCTACGTGAAGCCGATGCTGGCCTTGACCCGCGAGCTCCCGGTCAAGGGGATGGCGCACATCACCGGCGGCGGACTCACCGAGAACGTGCCGCGCGTGCTGCCGCCGGGCGTGCAGGCCCGGCTGTTCGCGTCGCAATGGCCGCGCCCGGCGATATTTGACTGGCTGCAGCGGCAGGGCGGCATTGCACAGTCCGAAATGCACCGCGTGTTCAACTGTGGAATCGGCATGGTGGTGATCGTCGCCGAATCCCATGCGGAGCGCGCGATCGCGCTGCTGTCGGCTGCCGGCGAACGGGTCTTTCGCATCGGCGAGATTCAGCCCCGACCTGCCGACTCGCCAGCGACCATCGTGGGCTGATCGGGTTCGGGCGTCGAGCGCCCCACCTGTCAGGCAATGGCGCACAAACGCATCAGCGTGCTGGTGTCGGGCCGTGGCAGCAACCTCGCCGCGCTTGTCGAGGCGTCGCAGGCGAGCGGATTTTCCGGCGCCGTCACGCAAGTGATCGGCAGCAAGGTACGGGCGCCTGCGCTTGAAATCGCGCGATCGCACGGCATCCCGACTTCCGTGGTCGATCCCGAGCGGTTTGCGGGCCGCGATGCGTTCGACGCCGCGCTCGGCGCTGCGCTCGATGCCTCCGAGCCCGACCTCGTGATCCTCGCCGGATTCATGCGCATCCTGGGCGGCACCTTCGTGCGCCGCTATCAGGGACGGCTGATGAACATCCATCCGTCGCTGCTGCCGGCCTACCCTGGTCTTCATACCCACCGCCGTGCGCTTGCGGACGGTGTGCGCGTGCACGGCTGCACCGTGCATTTCGTGACTCCCGCGATGGACGCCGGCCCGATCATTGCCCAGGCGGCCGTGCCGGTTCACGCGCACGACACCGAATTCACGCTCGCGAACCGGGTGCTGGAGCAGGAGCACCGGCTGCTGCCCGCCGCAGCACGCTGGTTTTGCGCCGGTCGGCTCGCGCTTCACGGCGGTCGCGTAGTGTTGCAGGATGGCAGGGACGGCAGCGGGGCCTTGCTGGTGCCCGCGCCGGACCCCATCTGAACGCAATGAGCATCGACACCGCGCCGATCGAACTGTCGCCATCCCTCGGTGGGGCGCGCGAACCGCCGCGGCCATGGTGGCACGTGCGCCGCGGCATGCTGGTGGCGCTATTGCTGTCGCTTGGCGTGCACTTGGCGGTCTCGCTGATTCCCGACCAGGAGCCGGAGACACCCGACTCGATACCGCTGACTGCGACGATCCAGGAGATCCCGCCGCCGCCCGCACCTGCGGCGGTGCCCTCGCCGACGCCGAGTCCCAAGGCGAAGCCGAAACCGGCGCGGGTGGCGCCACCCGCGCCGGTGGCAAGCGCACCCGAGCCCAGCCCCGCGCCGGAAACGGCGCCAACCGCGGAACCGGAACAAGCCCTCGCGGAGGAACACGCCGCACCACCGACCGCAGAGCCCTTTGGGCCGCCGGCGCTCGCCGAGGCCGTCGAAGCGCCGGTGACGCCTCCGATCGAGCGCAAAACACTTCCACCGCGCATCGATCTGTCGTATCAGGTCTTCTACGGCACCCAGGGATTCCTGATCGGCGCGGCAACCTACCGCTTGGAGCACGCCGACAATCGCTATCGCATCGCGACGGTCGGCGAAGCGCGCGGACTCGCAGCACTCCTGCTCCGCGGCCGGGGACGCATGGAAAGCCGGGGCCTGATTACGCCCGCCGGGCTGCAGCCGCACGAGTTCATCGTCGACAGGTTCAACAAGCGCGGCGCCGAGCGCGCGGAGTTCGACTGGGAGAACGGCGTCGCGACGCTGCACGACAACCAGGTCGTGGCGCTCGAGCTGCCGACCTTCGACCTGCTCGCGCTGATGTGGCAGTTCTACTTCCAGCCGCCAGAGTCTGATCGGCAGTCCTTTGCGCTTGCCACCACCCGGCGCGTGAATCGGGTCACGGTGGCGCGCGAGCGCAAGGAGACCATCAGCTGGGCGAACGGGCCGATCGAAACCGAGGTCTGGCATCGCACCAGCGAGGACGGCAAGACCGAGGCCTACGCGTGGCTCGCGCCCAGCTTGCGCTGGATTCCGGTGAAGATGCGAGTCGTCAACACCACGCGAGGCACGATCGAAGCGCTGCTCGACCAGATCCGCGTTGACGAGCCCAACGGGGTCGCCATTCAATGACGGTTCGTCCGCACCAGATCGCGGGGCTCGCTGCCGCGATCGAGCGGTTGCGCGCCTTCGACGCCCCGGCCGACGGCGTGCTGCGCGCGTACTTTCGCGCTCATCCTGCTATGGGCCAGGACGACCGCGCGTTCGTCGCCGACGGCGCGTTCGGATTCCTCCGCCGCATGCGATCGCTGCTGACGCTTGCGCAGACCGACTCGCCGCGCAAGCTCGCGCTAGCCGTCGCGGTGCGGGACCTCGGGCACTCGGTGCGCGAACTCGATCGCGTCACGCGTGCGGCGGAGGCGCAGTGGCTCGCCGAGTTCAAGGCGCGCCTGGCGAGCGCCGAGTTCGCTCCGGCGATCGCCGCGGACCTCCCGGACTGGTTGTGGGAGCGGCTCGGGGCCGTGTACGGCGACGAGCGCCGCGCGTCGATCGCGCGCGCGCTGCTTGTTCCGGCGCCATTCGACCTGCGGGTCAATGTGCTGAAGGCGAATCGCGATGACGCGCTGACGGCGCTGGCCGCCGAAGGCTTTAGTGTCACGCTGACCCCCTATGCGCCGCTCGGGATCCGCATAGTCGGACGCCCTATGCTGGCGAAGCATCGCTGGCTCGTGGACGGCAGTCTCGAAGTGCAGGACGAAGGCAGCCAGCTCGTTGCGCAGCTGGTCGCGCCGCGGCGCACTGACATGGTGGTCGACTTCTGCGCCGGGGCTGGCGGCAAGACACTCGCACTCGGCGCGATGATGCGCTCGCAGGGGCGGCTGTACGCGTTCGACGTCAACGACAAGCGCCTGGCGAATCTCAAGCCCCGCCTGGCCCGATCCGGGTTGTCGAACGTGCACCCCGAGGTCATCGCGCACGAGCGGGACACGCGCATCAAGCGCCTCGCGGGAAAGGTCGATCGCGTGCTGGTCGACGCGCCTTGCACCGGATTCGGGACGCTGCGCCGCAACCCCGACCTCAAGTGGCGGCAGCAGGAATCGGCGCTGGCGGAACTCACCGTCAAGCAGTCTTCGATCCTCGACGCGGCCGCGACGCTGGTGAAACCGGGCGGGCGGCTGGTCTACGCGACCTGCAGCATCCTCCCGCAGGAGAACGACGAGATCGTCGAGCGATTCCTCGC
>JBKKAZ010000278.1:0-13436 GCA_046714435.1 Casimicrobiaceae bacterium | reverse complement strand
TCTTCTGCGTCGTTGCGCTCGTCGCGGCCGAGGTGACGACGCTCGCCGGGGGGCTTGCAGCGCATCGCTGTGCGTGTGGGCGGCAGCTGGATCGCCGCCGCCGGCGTCCTGATGCTCGGCTGGCTGGCGCGGCCGTCGTTCTGAAGTCGGGGAAGTAGAATCGGACCGGCGCGTCAATCGGTCGCGAGGTTTGGCGCAGGGCCACGCCAGACTTGCGAGACTAGCTGCTCAAATCGAAAAGCAATGATACGGTGATGCAATGGACCTGATCGAATCACTGCGCGGGATCGTCGGCGAGGCCGGCGTGCTGGATGCCACGGCATTGGGGACGCGCAGCGCGGGATTCATGCGTCCGGACAACCTGAAGGCCCGCGCGTTGGTTCGCCCCTCGACCACCGACGAGGTCGCGCGGGTACTGCGGCTGTGTCACAAGCAGGGCCTCCGCGTGGTGACGCAAGGTGGGCTGACCGGCCTGGTACACGGCGCGGATTCGACCCCCGATGATGTGATCCTGTCGCTCGAGCGCATGCGCACCATCGAGCGCATCGATCCGCGCCAGCGCGTCGCGGTCGTGCAGGCCGGCGTCACGGTGCAGGTGTTGCAGGACGCGGTAGAAGCCCAAGGCATGGTGTTTCCACTCGACCTGGGCGCGCGCGGAACCGCCACGATCGGTGGCATAGCGGCGACCAACGCCGGTGGCAACCGCGTGATCCGATACGGCATGACACGCGACATGCTGCTGGGCCTCGAGGTGGTGCTGGCCGACGGCACTGTGGTGTCGTCGATGAACCAGCTGATCAAGAACAACACCGGCTACGACTTGAAGCAGCTGTTCATCGGCTCCGAAGGCACGCTGGGCGTGATCACGCGGCTGGTGGTAAGGCTGCGCGAGAAACCGCTCAGTCAGGACGTTGCGCTGGTGGCGGCGCCGAGCTTCGATGCGCTCGCGGGCTTGCTGAAGCACGTGGACCAGCACCTGGGCGGCACACTTTCGGCTTTCGAAGCGATGTGGCCGTCGTTTTACAATTTGGTAACTACCCCGCCGGCGAAGGGACGGCCGCCGCTACCGCAAACCTATCCGTACTACGTGCTGATCGAAAGTCTCGGCGCGAATGCCGCGCTCGACACCGAGCGCTTCAACGCCGCGCTCGATTCAGCGCTCGAGCAGGGACTCGCCGCCGCCGCCGCGTTGACCCAATCCGACCGTGAGCGCCGCGAGTTCTGGGCGCTGCGCGACGATGTCGAGCAGGTCGCGCGGGAAGGCTTCCCGGCGATCTTCGACATCTCGCTTCCGTTGGCTGCGATGGAGGGGTACATCGAGGGACTCAAGTCGGCACTCGGCCAGCGATTTGGCGACCACAAGCTCTGGGTATTCGGTCACCTGGGCGACGGCAACCTGCACGTGATCGTCGGGATCAAGGGGATGGACAGGGCGATTCGTGCGGAAATCGAGCAAGCCGTGTACGGGCCGCTCGCCAACTTCGCCGGCTCGGTGTCGGCCGAGCACGGGATCGGGCTCGAAAAGAAGGCGTACCTTTCGCTGTCGCGCAATGACGCCGAAATCGCCCTGATGCGCGCGATCAAGCAGACGCTCGATCCCGAGGGTATGCTGAACCCGGGCAAAATATTGTGAGGCGTTCCGCGCAGGACCCGAAGCCGGAGGCGGCCAACGCCTGATCGGGGATGTTCGATCAAAGCATGGCGCGGTCGCGCCTTGGAACACGGAGATAGGCATGAGGCAATTGTCCGGAACCGACAGCTTGTTCCTGGCCCTGGAACGGGGCAACCAGCACGCCCACGTTGCCGGTTTGTCGATTTACGATCCGTCGACCGCGCCCGGTGGGGTGGTGCGGTTCAAGGGAATACTCGAATTCTTCGCCAGCCGGCTCAACGCGGCCAAGTTGTTTCGAAGCCGGCTCGTGCATGTCCCGTTCGGCCTGGACCGGCCGTACTGGGTCGGCGATGCGGACATCGACATTGAGTACCACATCCGTCACATCGCGCTGCCGCACCCCGGCGATTGGCGGCAGCTTTGCATCCAGGTGGCGCGCATTCATTCGCGTCCGCTGGACCTGACCCGGCCGGCCTGGGAAGCCTACGTCATCGAGGGATTGGACAACATCCCCGGCGTGCCGCACGGAAGCTTCGCGATGTATCTCAAGCTCCACCACTCGGCCATCGACGGCGAGGCGGGCGCGGTGCTCATCAAGGCCATCCACTCGCTGACCCCCGAACCCGAGGAGCCGTCGACCGAGCCGGAGGCACCGATCGCCGACCCCGAACCCACCGCAATCGAACTGCTGTCGCGCACCGTTGGCAGCCGTTTCAAGCAGACGCTCGCTGCGACCGACCTACTTGCCGACATCGCGCCCGTGGCCCTCGCCATGGGCCGCAAGCAGCTCGAGGCTGTGCTGACGCCGCCCGAGGCCGACGGCCCGGATCAGGACGAGGCCACGCGTGGCAAGCCGCCGGTGACGCGCTTCAACGCGCCGTTGTCGCCGCACCGGGTCATCGAAGCGATTCCGTTCGCCATGGACGAGGTCAGGAAGATCCGCAAGGCGTTCGAGGGCGTGACCGTCAACGACGTGCTCATGGCCGCTTGCGCAGGCGCGCTCCGGCGCTATCTGGAGGCAAAAGGTGAGCTGCCGAATACCGCGCTGATAGCCTTCGTGCCGATGACGACGCGGGGCAGCGCCAAGGACGCCGAAGCCGGCAACCAGATCGGGATGGCGGAGATGCCGCTGTTCACCCAGGTCGCGGACGACGCGAAGCGGCTGCAGATGATTCATCTCGGCAGCAAGAAAGGAAAGCGCGCAGCCGAGGCGCTTGGCAAGAATCTTCCGGCGAAGCTGTTCCAGGTCCTGCCGACGACACTCGCCCGATACGCCCAACAGTACGTCATCATTCCCAGGATCAACCTGACCATATCCAACGTTCGCGGCCCCGATGTCCCGCTGTACATGGCGGGCGCGCGCTTGCACGTCTTCATGCCGATCAGCATGCTGCTCGACGGCATGGGGTTGAACATCACCGGGTTCAGTTACAACGGCGTGCTGTGGATATGCGCTGTGTCCGATCGGGCAATGATGCCGGACCCGGGATTTTTCGCGGAATGCTTCCGGGACAGCATTACGGCGCTCCAATCCACGGCCGTGAAGACTGCGCGCGGCGCGGAACGGGCTGCCGCGAAGACCCCCAAGTCGGGCGGCAAGGCAGGTGCTGCGACGCCCACTGCAAGGGCCGATGGTCCGAAGCGCACACGCAAGGCGATGGGCCCTCGGCCGGCTGCGAAAAAGGCAACCAGGCGTACCGCGAAGCATTCGAGGAAGCTCGCCGCCGGCTGAGCCGGCGAAGTCGATCGCGGCACCTGGCGATCAGCCATCCAGCGCCGATCGATCGAGTTCGGCGATGCGATTGACGCCGGTCAGCGCCATCGCCACGCGCAACTCGCGCTGCATCGTTTCCAGCAGGTCGCTCAAGCCCTGCTGACCGGCGCCGGCGACGGCCCAGATCCACGGCCGGCCGATCATGACACCACGCGCGCCCAGCGCCACCGCCTTGGCGATATCGAGTCCGCTGCGCACCCCACCGTCGACGTAAACCTCGATCCGATCGCCGACCGCGGCAACGACCGCGGGCAGCTTCGCGATCGACGAACCGACGCTGTCGAGTTGCCTGCCGCCGTGATTCGACACCACCACGCCGTCGGCCCCGACATCGGCCGCGGCGCGCGCGTCGTCCGCTTCGAGAACGCCTTTCAGGATCAGCTTGCCGTCCCAGAGGCTGCGCAGCCACGCGATGTCCTTCCACGTGACCGACGAATCGAACTGCAGATCGAGCCAGGTCTTGTACGCATTCAGGTCGTTTGGGTTCGGGACCACGTCGACCAGATTGCCGAAATAGTGCGGCTTTCCCAGGACGCCGACGTCCAGCATCCAGCCCGGGCGGGTTCCCAGCTGCCAGGCCTTGGCGAGTCTGGCGTGCAGGCTCGCGCGACCGACAATGCCGTTGCGCGTGTCGCGGTGGCGCATGCCCGCCACCGGCAAGTCGACCGTGAAGGCGAGCGTCGTGCAGCCGGCCGCCCTCGCGCGTCCGAGCAGGCGCAGCACGAATTCGCGGTCACGAATCATGTATAGCTGAAACCAGAACGGCGTCGCGGAGGCAGCGCGCACTTCCTCGATCGGGCAAATGCCGACGGTGGAAAGGGTGAACGGAATCCCGGCAGCGTCCGCGGCGCGTACGGCTTGCGTCTCGCCGCGGCGCGCCATCAGCCCGGCCATGCCGATCGGGGCCAGGACCAAGGGCATCGAGACCGGCTGCCCGGCGAGTACCGTCGAGGTATCGATCGCGGAAACGTCGCGCAACACGCGCTGCCTCAGCCGAATGCGCTGAAAGTCGGCGACGTTGGCGGCGAGGGTGACCTCGTCGTTGGCGCCGCCATCGACGTAGTCGAACAGGAAGCGCGGCAGCCGCCGCTCCGCGAGGCGCCGGTAGTCCGCAGCGGTCGCGGGCGCGACCCTCAATGTCCGAGTCATGATCGGGTCTCCCCTCGGCGTGGACGGTTGCTGACGCGGGGACTTGCCCGCACGGCCGAATGATACCGACCGCCGCGCGCCGCAACGAACCATCGGGCGCCCCGCGCGAGCATCGCGAACAACGCCGCGCGACTCCGAGCCGACCGCACACCGACCCGGGAGAATGACCCGCACGCCGACGCCACCACCGAGGTCTTGCGTGCTCAGCTGACGTCGGTGCGCGTGGTTCCGGGAAACCCGAGGATGTAGTCGGGACCGAACAGCATCGACGGCGTGCAAAAGCCGGGCAGGGTGGCGCCGCCGGCGACACGCTTGGCGATGTCCCAGGCTGTCAGTGCGGTCAGCGTGTAGCCCTCGACGGTGTCGATGCGGCTTGTGCAGGATTTCCCGGACGCGTTCTTTGCCTCGCCCCAGAGGCGTGCAAGGCCACGCCGGCGACTCGCCGGGTCGGGACCCGGCGGACCAGCCTGGATCCTGCGCTTGAAATATCGCTGCACCGGCGCCGACGCCAGCAACGGGCCGAAACGGCGCGATAGCCTCGACATCACGCGCAGTTGCCATGGTGCCGCCATGAACACCTGAATGTCGGGAATGCCGGTGGACACCCAGGCGGTGGAGACGTCGCCCCAGGGAATGCACAGGGTCCCCACCGGCCCATGGCCAAAGTCGATGTCACGCGAAGCGTAGGCGGCGGGGACCGCGATGAGCTTGCCGTTGCGTCGGATCGCGCCGCCGCGGTGGAGGTTCTCAATCATGGTTGTCGCCGTGCCGCGGGATGCCCGTCCCAGGGCCTGAAAGGCGAGCGTCAGCTGCGTCGCGTCGGGCAGACGCCGTTTCAGGTGCGCAGCGAGGCAGTCGCTGGGCACGACGTCGAAGCCGGTGCCGGGCATCAGCATCACACTCGCAGCCTTCGCCTTGCCGCCCAGCGCGGCCAGCGCCTCGAAGACTTCGATCTCGCCGGTAATATCGAGGTAGTGCGTGCCGGCATCGATGCAGGCGGCGGCCAGCGGACGAGCCGTGCGGGCAAACGGACCGGCGCAGTTGAGCACGACCCGCACGCCCTTCAACTGGCGCCTGATCTCCGCCGCGTCATCGAGCGCGAATGCGCGGGTCGGTAGGTTCGTTGCTGTGGCCAACTGCGCCAGCTTGTCGGCGGAACGCCCGGCGAGTGAGGGACGGGCCCGCTGAGTGCGCGCGAGTTCGATGATGAGCCCGGCACTGTACCCGTTGGCGCCGTAGATCAGGATGTCATCGAACATGCCGGACGGACCTCGAAGGCCGGTCACGCCCCCGGACTGATGCCCGCGGATTGTTTCAACTGTTCGGCGAAGCGGGGCGCGGCCAGGCCGGCGTCCGAACGCGCTGCTTGACCGGCCTTTCTCACTCGCAGTTCGTTGACGATCTCGAGCGCGCTCTGCGTGCATGGCGGCAGCTCCGCCGAACTGACCGAGATCGGGGTCGTCCGCTGGCCCCAGCGAACCACGTGTGAGCACAGCGTCAGCCCGGCGCCGAAGGCCGGCATGAGAATGTGCGCGCCGGGCTTCACGCGGCCCTCTTCCAGCGCCTCGACGAGCGCGACCGGCACCGTGGCCGAGCTCATGTTGCCGTAGCGCTGCACCGTCAGCATCACCTTGGCCATCGGCAGTCCACAGCGCTTCGCGACCGATTCGATGATGCGCAGGTTCGCCTGGTGAGGAACAACCAGATCGATGTCGTCCGCCGACAGTCCGCATCTTTGCATCGCCGCCGCCGATGCCTCGGCCATGCCGACGACGGCGTGGCGGAAGATCTCTGGGCCGTCGAAATCCCAACGGGTGTCGCCCAGCACGACGCCGCTGTTGCAATAGGCAAGGCCGACGCCGCGAACGCGCAGCACCTGGCGCACATCGGCGTAGCAACCGAGCTTTTCCGCGAGCAGGCCTTCGCGGTTCTCGCTGGCCTGCAGCACCAGCGCCGCGCAGCCGTCGCCAAACAGCACGGCAATGCCGCGGTTGCTCCAGTCGATGAACGGCGTGATCCACTCGACGCCGATCACCAGCGCGTTGCGAACCACGCCGGTGCGGATCATCGCGGTCGCCGTGGACAAGCCGTAGAGAAAACTGGTGCAGGCCGTATTGACGTCCATCGCCGCGGCGTTACCGGCCCCGAGCCTCGCCTGTACGGCGGAGGCCGTGTTGGGCACCTGCTCGTCGTTGCTGCAACTGCCGTAGACGATCAGTTCCAGTTCGCCGGCGGGAAGTCCCGCGCAGGCCAACGCGCGCTCACTGGCGACGGTCGCCATTTCGCTGCCCGGGACGTGCGACACGCGCCGCTCCTTCATGCCGGTACGCGACAGGATCCAATCGTCGTTGGTGTCGAGAAACGTCGACAGGTCGGCGTTGCTGAGCACGGAGGGCGGCATGCACTTGCCCCAGCCGGTGATCGCTGCGTAGGTCATGGCTCTCCCTGTCGTGACGCTGGCATCGTTCGCGTCTGCCATTTCGCCGCGGCGCGGGGCAGGCGACGTCGGCGACGCCGGTTCAGATCTGCCGCGACTCCATGATGACGTGCAAATATTTGCTGCCGAGGCGCGCGCGGCCGCTGCTCAGCTTCACGACCTTGACGATGGCGCTTTGCCACACGGCGTCGTTTTCGAGGTTGCTGACGAATGCGAATATCTCGGAGGGCGGGCGGGCGATTTCGAACGCGTAGTCGAGGCGCATTGCGCGGGCCGGAGGTCCGGTTACAAATCGGCGCGAGTCTAGCACGCGCGACGGCGTTCACCGGACCGTGCCGGGCCCGTCCCGGGGTGATCGCGCGGACGCACCGCAATGGGCTCGCCGGCCGATGGGTCCCGCGGTTGTCGCGGAGGGTCAGCGGGCGGGCGGTCGCAGCCGTTGCGACGGCCCGCCCAGAGATTCACTACTTGCGGGCCACGGCTTTGGTTTCGTGCGCCCTCATAATCACGTAGGCGCGGATGGCTTCGGTGTCTTCGATCGACAGCTGATCCACGAAAATTGGCATGCCGTTATTCTGCTTGAGGCCGCCGAGCACGATGCCGATGAACACGTCGTGGGTTGCCTTGCTCATGTAGCGGAGGTCCGGCACGAAGCTCGCGCCGCTGGCGGCGTTCAGGCCGTGACAGAACACGCATTGTTGGTTGTACAGCGAGCGGCCCTTGTCGATCGTCGCCGCGGTCGCGGTTTGCGGCGGGGGCTCGAGCTTCGATGCAGATTTCTTCGGCGCCGGCGGCAGCGTGGCCTTGCCGTCGAGCTTGAAGATCAGGACCCGGCTGATGGTGTCGACGCCTGCCGCCTTGGCCAGATCGCCAAATACCATGCCGAAGGCGCCGCCGGGTCCGCCTGCTGCCACCGCGACGTACTGATCCTTGCCCACCGTGTAGGTCACCGGTCCGGCAAGCACGCCGGTGCGGGCGTCGAAGCTCCACAGCTTGCTGCCGCGGTCGGCGGCATACGCGACCAACTGTCCTTCGCTGCTGCCGTGGAACACCAGGTTGCCCGCCGTGGCGAGCGTCCCGCCGTTGAAGACCACCTTCTGCGGGACCTTCCATGCCTGCTTCTGCGCGACGGGGTCCCACGCGATCAGGCTCCCCCCGATCATCGACACCAGCTGCGCGATCTCCTTCGGATCTTCGGACGAATGCACGATCTGTCCCAGGTTCCAGCGCTTCCTTTTCGGCTCGAATCGTGCGGACGGATCGTTGATGTGCAGATGCGGCAGCGTGGTCTCGCTGAAGTAGAGCAACCCGGTCCTGGGACTGAACGAGATCGGCTGCCAGTTGTGACCTCCTTGCGCGCCGGGGAACACGAGCTTGGGTTCCTTAGAATAATCGCCGTCGGCAGTCAGCATCGGGCGGCCCGTGTTGAGGTCGTAGCCGCTCGCCCAATTGACCTTGGTGAACTTTTCCGCCGAGATCAGCTTGCCGTCGACGCGATCGACGACGTACACGAAACCGTGCTTCGGCACCTGCATCAGCACCTTGCGCGACCTTCCTTCGAGCGTCAGGTCCGCGAGCACGATTTGCGACGTGGCCGGAAAGTCCCAGGCGTCGCTGGCGAGCTGGTAGTGCCACACGTACTCGCCGCTGTCGGGTCGAATCGCTACGATCGAGGACAGGAACAGGTTGTCGCCGCCGCCGGGGCTGCGTGCACTCGGGTTCCACGGCGACGCGTTACCCGTGCCCACGTACACGAGGTCGAGATCCGGATCGTAGGACATCGCGTCCCACACCGTGCCGCCACCGCCCCACGTCCACCACTCGCCGTTCCAGGTCTTCGCGGCCACCTCCATGATCTTGGTCTCGAACGGCTTCGACGGGTCCCCGGGAACGGTGTAGAAGCGCCACGCCATCTTGCCGGTGGCCGCGTCGTAAGCCGAGATGTAGCCGCGCACCCCCATTTCGCTGCCGCCGTTGCCGATCAGCACCTTGCCCTTGACGACACGCGGCGCGCCGGTGATCGAATAGCGACGCCTGAGATCGATCGTCAGCTGCTCCCACTTCCTCTTGCCCGAGCCTGCGTCCAACGCCACCAGCCGGCCGTCGAGCGTGCCGAAGTACACGTTTCCGCCCCACACCGCGACGCCGCGATTGACCGCGTCGCAGCACAGGTCGCCCGCGCGGGTGCGGTCGACCTTGGGGTCGTAACCCCACAACTTCTTGCCGCTGCGCGCGTCGAGCGCGTACACCGTGCTCCACGGGCCGGTCACGTACATCACGCCGTCGACGACGATCGGCGTGGCCTCGATGCCACGGTCGTGCGGAAACTTGAACGACCCGACCAAACCCAGGCGGGCAATGGTCTTGTCGTTGATCTGGTCGAGCGGGCTGTAGCGCTGCTCGGAATAGGTGCGGCCGTGCGTCAGCCAGTTGCCGGGCTCCTGG
Organism: Casimicrobiaceae bacterium; assembly: GCA_046714435.1. GTDB lineage: Bacteria > Pseudomonadota > Gammaproteobacteria > Burkholderiales > Casimicrobiaceae > VBCG01. Next base: position 4,019 of record JBKKAZ010000278.1, on the reverse strand, counting down.
TCGGCGTCGAGGATGCGCTCCGCGGTCACCGGTTTGGCCGCAACGACGTTCGGCAAGACACCAAGCGCCAGTGCCAGAGCGAGCGTACCGGCCTGCATCACGAGATTGTTTTCACGTTTCACCTAATCGCTCCGGAATAGGCGTTGATCGCTCAGGCGGCACGCGCTGGTGCTGCACTCGCAACCGGCGGATTTCGGTAGGCCGCCAGGAGCTCGGCCTGCTTGGCCATTGCGGCGGCGAGATTGCGTTCCTTGACGTGACCATAACCCTTGATCAGGTCGGGAATCTGCGCGAGCGCGACTGCGCTGTCGTAGCTGGCTGCCGACAACGACGGGAGCAGCTCCTTGATCATGGCTTCGTAGTCGTCGATCAGCCTGCGCTCGCCGCGGCGCTCCACCGAGTGGCCAAAGATGTCGAGCGCGCTGCCGCGCAGTCCGCGGAATCGGGCCAGCAGCTTGAACGCGCTCAGCATCCAGCCGCCGAACTCGCGCTTGCGCAAATGGCCGGTCACCGGATCACGCCTGCTGAGCAACGGCGGAGCAAGATTGAACTTGAGCTTGCCGCCATCCTCGAACTGCGCGGCCAGTTGCCTGGCGAAATCCGGGCTGGCGTAGAGGCGCGCCACCTCGTATTCGTCTTTGTAGCTCATCAGCTTGGCGAAGCACTGCGCCGACGCCATCGCCAGCGCCGTCGATCCGGGCTTGACCTTCGACTCGGCCGCACTGACTTCATCGACCAGCGCGCGATAGCGCTGCGCCCAGGCCGCGTTCTGGTAGTCGGTCAGCAACTTGGTGCGGTGTTCGATCACCTGGTCGAGCGTCATCGGCGCCTGCTTCGCAAGCGCCGCGTGCCCCTGCACCTTGGCGGAGATCACGGCCGGATCGTGCGCCCACAGGCGTCCGTAGTTGAAGGTGCGCACGTTGAACTCGACCGCGACGCCATTCAGCTTGATCGCGCCGAGGATCGCGTCAATTCCGACCGGCAGCAGTCCCTTCTGCGCCGCGTAGCCCAGCATCATCATGTTGACGGCGACGGTGTCGCCGCAGAGCGCCAGCGCCAGGCCGGTTGCATCGATGAAATGCGCGCGGTCGTCACCCACGGCGTTGCGGATCTTGGCCTCGACGATGCCGATCGGCGGGCGCGCCAGCGGATTCAGCTGGAACAGGAAGGTCGGCGCCACCTGGCTGTTGCCGACGAAATGGGTGCGGCCCTTCATGATCGTGCCGAACGCCTCGGGATTGAGCGCGGCCAGCTCGTCGAAGCCCAGCACCAGGTCGCCGTCGCCGCGGCCCACCCGCTGCGCACTGATGTCCTCGTTGCGTTGAGCGATGCGAAGGTGGCTGAAGACCGCGCCGTTCTTCTGCGCCAATCCGGTCATGTCGTAGATCGAGCACGCCTTGCCCTCGACGTGCGCGGCCATGCCCAACACTGCGCCGACCGTGATCACGCCGGTGCCGCCGATGCCGCTGACCAGGACGCCGTAGTTCTCCGCTCCGATGGGGGCCGGCTGCGGTGTCGGCAGGTCGGCGAAGCTGCCATCGTCGTGCGCTACGCCCTTCGGCTTGCGTGGCTGCGCGTCCAGCACCGTGACAAACGACGGGCAGAACCCCTTCACGCAGCTGTAGTCCTTGTTGCAGCTCGACTGGTCGATTTCCCGCTTGGTGCCCAGCGGCGTGTCCTTCGGCAGGATGCTGACGCAGGTGGCCTGCACCGAGCAGTCGCCACAGCCCTCGCAAACCGGGTCGTAGATGAACATGCGTTTGGCCGGGTCGGGGTACGACTTTTTCTTCCGCCAGCGGCGCCGCTCGGCCGCGCAGGCCTGGTCGTACACGATTGCAGTGCAGCCTTCGATCTCGCGCATCTCGAGCTGCAGCCTCGGGAGGTCGTCACGGTGATGAACCGTGACGCCTGGCGGCAGCGGGATCCTGCCGCCGTCGTATTGGCCCGGGTTGTCGGTAACCACGACGCACTTCGTGACGCCTTCGCCGATCACCTGGTGCGCGATGAGGCTGACCGAAACCGGCCCGTCGTGCGGCTGGCCGCCTGTCATCGCTACCGCCTGGTTGTAGAGAATCTTGAACGTGATGTTGACGCCGGACGCGACCGCGGCACGCACGGCCAGCAACCCCGAGTGATAGAAGGTGCCGTCTCCCAGGTTCTGAAACACGTGCCTGGTCCGCGTGAAATTCGACGCACCGATCCAGTTGGCTCCTTCGCCACCCATCTGCGTGGGCGGCAGCGTCTGCTGGTTGGCCATCATGGCCATCGCATGGCAGCCGATCCCCGCCATCGCGATGCTGCCTTCGGGCACCTTGGTCGACGTACTGTGCGGGCATCCCGAGCAGTAGAAGGGCATGCGGTTCAGCGGCAGCGGCAGCGGCGCGCCGAGATCGGGCGCACGCCCCGTCAGCAACTCCGCACGAGCGGCGATGGCCTGGTCGGATTGGCCGAGCGCGCGCAGGCGGGCCGCAATCGCGGCAGCGACCTGGTGGGCCTGCAGCTGCACGTCCGCCGGCAACAGCGGCGCGCCGTTTTCGTCGTGCTTGCCGACGATGCGCGGGCGATCCTTCAGCGAATACAGCTGGGCGGCCGCCTGCGTTTCGACAAAGCCCCTCTTCTCCTCGACGAAAAGCAGTTCGTCGCAGCCCTCGGCGAACTCGCGCAGTCCGGTCGGCTCGAGCGGCCAGATGCAGCCCACCTTGTAGACGCCGATGCCGAGTTGCTCGGCGCGCGCATTGTCGATCGCCAGCAGCCGCAGCGCCTGCAGCACGTCCTCGAAGGCCTTGCCCGCGGTCACGATGCCGAACCGCGGCCTCGCCATGCCGAACCCCACACGGTCGATGCCGTTGGCGCGCACGAAGCGGTGCACCAGCGGCAGCCGGTAGCGCGTCACGACGATCTCTGCCTGTTGGGGATTGAACTGCCTCGGCACCAGATTGACGCCTTCCGGCGGCAGCGCGCCGCGCTCGGGAAGCACCACCTTGAAGCCGTCCAGATCGACCTCGACGGTCGCGGTTTGCTCGACGGTCTCGTTGACGCACTTGAATCCGATCCACAGGCCGCAGTAGCGGGACAGCGCCCATCCGAGCAGGCCGAAGCGCAGGAACTCGTGCACGCTGGCTGGGTATAGCGATGGAATCGAGACCGCGGCGAGCGTCTGCTCGCTCTGATGCGCAACCGTCGAGGACTTGCCGGGATGGTCATCGCCGTAGACCACCAGCACGCCGCCCCGGGCGTGCGAGCCGGCGTAGTTGCCGTGGCGGAGCGCGTCCGTCGCGCGATCGACGCCAGGCCCCTTGCCGTACCAGTACGCGAACACGCCGTCGACCGTCGGACCCGGAATCATGTCCAGCTGCTGCGTGCCCCAGATCGCGGTGGCGGCAAGCTCTTCGTTCACGCCGGGATGGAACACGATGTTGTGTTCCTCGAGCCGCTTTCGCTCCCGCGCAAGGCTCATGTCCACGCCGCCGAGTGGCGAGCCGCGGTAGCCGGAAATATAGCCGGCGGTTGCAAGTCCCGCCGATCGGTCGAATTCGCTCTGCAGCAGCGGCAGGCGCACCAGCGCCTGCGTTCCACTGATGAGGACCCGGCCCGAACGCTGGTCGTATTTGTCGTCCAGGCTGACCGATCGAGCGGCGGTAGGGGTGGACATGGACCTTTTCTCCTGAAGAGCCGGCGTCGCAGTTTATAAGCGTCGCATGGTTGCCGGCAGTCGCCGTCGACGGGACACACGCAAGCGAACCCTCTTCGACGGACGCGGATCGCGTTGGCTGGTGCTCGGCCGGCTGTATTATCACGCCGATGCGGCGTCGGCGTCCCGGACGCGATCATGCACGCGACCGCAACGGGCGACCCTGGTTGGTTGGGAACTCTTCCCGGGCGACAGGTGCTGCGACGCCATGGCGTCGACGTATCCAACGACGAGGAGACCGACGATGAACGCCAGCACTGCTCCGGACCTGCTGATGCCGGCCGAGTTCACAACCTGCTTCGAAACGCAGCGTGCCGCGTACCTGGCG
>JBKKAZ010000277.1:0-11548 GCA_046714435.1 Casimicrobiaceae bacterium | reverse complement strand
ACTGCGCCTGTTCCTGGGGCGTGCCCGCGTTGGGGTCGCTGATCTCGACCGAGAGCGCGCCGGCGTCGAGCAACGCGTCGGACCAGGCGTCGGCGTCGCCGCCTTCGGTATCGAAGCGCAGGGCGGTATACATGAGGAACATGAAGGATGAAGAATGACGCGGCTTGCGCCGCTATGAGGTGGCGGCGGCGGCGATCACAGCGACGGCGCTTCCATCGTCGCCGCAGCCTTCATTCTTCATTCTTCATTCTTCATGCTTTCGCCCGCTTCGCCAGCCGCTCCTCCAGGTAGTGGATCGAGGTGCCGCCGCGGATGAACGATTCGTCGAGCAGCAACTCCTGGTGCAGCGGGATGTTGGTCTTGATGCCCTCGACGATCATCTCCGAGAGCGCCACCCGCATCCGCGCCAGCGCCTGATTGCGGGTGTCTCCGTACGCGATCACCTTGCCGATCATCGAGTCGTAGTTCGGCGGCACGAAGTAGTTTGCGTAGGCGTGGCTGTCGACGCGGATTCCGGGACCGCCCGGCACATGCCAGGCGGTGATGCGGCCGGGCGAAGGGACGAACGTGAACGGATCCTCGGCATTGATCCGGCACTCGATCGCGTGCCCCCGCTTGGCGATTTCGCGCTGGCGGATGCCCAGCTTGTGCCCCGCCGCGATGCGGATCTGCGCCTGCACGATGTCGATGCCGGTGATGGCCTCCGTCACCGGGTGCTCGACCTGGATCCGCGTGTTCATCTCGATGAAGTAGAACTCGTCGTGCTGGTAGAGGAATTCGAAGGTGCCGGCGCCGCGGTAGCCGATGCGGCGGCAGGCCTCGGCGCAGCGGTCGCCGATCTTGGTGAGCGCGCGTGCGCTGATGCCGGGCGCAGGAGCCTCCTCGATGACCTTCTGATGGCGGCGCTGCATCGAGCAGTCGCGCTCGCCGAGCCACACCGCGGCCTTGTGCTCGTCCGCGAGCACCTGGATCTCGATGTGGCGCGGGTTGACGAGGAATTTCTCCATGTACAGGGTCGGGTTGCTGAACGCGGCCTGCGCCTCGGAGCGCGTCAGCAACACCGCCGAACCGAGCGCCGCCTCGGTGTGCACGACGCGCATGCCGCGGCCGCCGCCGCCCCCCGCGGCCTTGATCATCACCGGATAGCCGACCAGGCGCGCGATCCGGATGACCTCCTTGGGGTCTTCGGGCAGCGCGCCCTCCGAACCGGGCACGCAGGGAACCCCCGCCTTGGTCATCGCCGCCTTGGCGCTGACCTTGTCACCCATCAGGCGGATGGTATCGGGACGCGGACCGATGAACACGAACCCCGAGCGCTCGACCTTTTCCGCGAAATCCGCGTTCTCCGACAGGAAGCCGTAACCGGGATGGATCGCCTGCGCGTCGGTCACTTCGGCGGCCGCGATGATCGCCGGGATGTTGAGATAACTCTGCGCGGACGGTGGCGGGCCGATGCACACCGACTCGTCGGCCAGGCGAACGTACTTGGCATCACGATCGGCTTCGGAGTGCACGACCACGGTCTTGATGCCGAGTTCGCGGCAGGCGCGCTGCACCCGCAGCGCGATCTCGCCGCGATTGGCGATCAGCACCTTGTCGAACAGCTTGTCGGGCTTGGCCGCGGCGGGCATCGAGTCGAGGGAGGCTCTGATCAAGTGCGCGGAGCGCGTTGGCACGAAATCTGGATGATGGTTAGACCAGGCGCGCCGATCGTGGTAGGCCCCACGTTCCAGCGACTGGGCGACACCAGCGCCAGATTTCGTGCCAACCCATCGGGACGGGGGTTCTCCGGGGCGCTTACTTTGTTGCTGGGCTGGCCAATAGCGCCTGCTATTGGCTGCACCCTGCGTCGCGTAATCATCCCCGGATAACCCCCGTCGCGCCCGTGTACTTGGTCAGAGCCTCCCTGGTCGGTTGTTGTCGGGGGCAGCGGACGCTTGCACGGCCGCAATGCGCGCGGCGGCACCACGATCCGATGCAGCCGGCGGTAACTCAACCGAGCACGAACAGCGGCTGACCGAACTCGACCGGCTGGCCGTTCTCCGCGAGGATCGCCGAGACCACGCCGGAGGCGTCCGCCTCGATCTCGTTCATCAGCTTCATCGCCTCGACGATGCAAAGGGTGTCACCTTCCTTCACCGCGTCGCCGACCTCGACGAATGCCTTCGAACCCGGCGCGCCTGTACGATAGAAAGTGCCGACCATCGGGCTTTTCACCACATGGCCCTCGGGCTCCGCCGCCAGCGCGGCGGCGGCCGTCGCTGCGTCGGCAGCTGCGGTGGCGGCCGCGGCGGATGCCACCTGCGCAGCTGTCGGCGGCGCCTGCATCGTCGCCGTGTTGCCTGCGGCGAGCGTCCGGGTGATCCGCACCCGTTCCTCGCCCTCCTGGATTTCGAGCTCGGCGATGCCCGAGGTTTCGACGAGTTCGATCAGCGACTTCAGCTTGCGCAGGTCCATCGCTTCGGGTCACTCGCTCAGACGGTTGATCACTACAAAGCGCATGCCGTGGTCGCGCGCGGCGCGAATCCGGTCGATCATCGCCGCTTCTTGATTGCTCTGGAAGGCGTCAACGGACACGCCACGGCGTGTGCCCTCTCGCACCCATCGGGCATTGATCTCCGAGAGCTTGTCTCGCCCGTACACCGAGGGCTCGCGGGTGCCGAGCAAGTTGAGTTTGGGTCCGTGCAGGACCCGGATGCCGCCAGAGCCTTTTGCAGCCTTGGTGCTGGAGGACTTCCCCCAAGTCGCGACCCTGGGCACCGGCTTCGCTGATGGATGCATGGAGCGGCGCAGTTTGCCGGAGATTACGGGAAGATGTCTACCGTTCTGCGTGCGAACGCCGCAGGGACGGGGTCCCCGGGGAGGGACCGGAGCTACGCCGCGCAACGCCCGCGCCGTCGACCGGCTGTGCGTCGCGGAACGCAGATGTTTCGCGATGTCTACCGTCAGAAATTAGTGTAGTTTACGACATTTTAGACGATGTTAGCCTGTGTTCAGAGCGTTTGCTTCAGCACCCGATCGAGTTGGGCCTGCGAAAGGGGGCCCAAATGGGTCAGGGTGATCCGTCCCACCCGATCCAGAACCACGGTAAATGGCAGCGCCATGACCGTGTTGCCCAGCGTCTTGGAGAGTTCCATCGCACCGTACCCGCCGATCAGCGCCGGGTAGTTGAGACCAATCTCTTCGACGAAGCGCGCGACCTTCTCGGCATCGTCGACGGCGATCCCGACGAACTGCAGTCCCCTCGCCCCGTGATCGGCCTGCGCCTTGACGAACATGGGCATTTCCTCACGGCAGGGTGCACACCACGTCGCCCAGAAATTGACCACCAGCACCTTGCCGCGCCACTGCGCGAACGGCTGGCTATTGCCCTTCGGGTCAGGAAGCGAAATGCCGAACAGCGTACCGGCATCACGCGCGGGGGCTGGCGAGCGCAGCCCGTATGTGGTGAACAGGATGGCGACGATCGCGATCAGCGCGATGGCCGCGATCCACCAGACCCGTGGGCGGCCGCCCCGCGAATGGGGAGGGACCAGGCCAGTCAATTGAACCAGCGCTTCTTCTCCGGCATCGCCTCGATCAGCGGGCCGGGCTTGCCGTCGCTCGCCGGGATCGACAGCACAATCCGCTGTGTCGTCGGCGGGTAACACACACCCGCGTCGGCGCAGCCCTGTGAATCCGCTCGCAGCGTCAGCGACTGGCCGGGCCCCGCCCGGTCCAGCGGCAAGCGGACAACGACTCGGTCGCGATAGGTTTCGACGCGGCCGAAGAACTCGTCGTCCTTGAGCTTTCCGGGCGGCAGCACGGTCGCCGCGAGCGTGGCGCTTTCTGGCTCGACCTCGAAGCGCAACTTGTCCCGGTACAGGTAGTAGCCGTCGGCAATGGTGAATCGTGCCTCCAGCGTGCGGCTGTCGAGTGCACGCGCCGCGAACCGGAACGCTTCCTCCGGCGGGAGCAGCCTGGGCTCAGCAGCCCCCGCGCGGATGGGCGAGACGAGCCACACCGTGCCGACGAACGCCGCAACGACGCCGATGGCCGCAATCGCGACGCCATCGGAGCGGCGTAGGCTAGTCGTGCAGGGTTTCGGCATCGATCCAGGCAAGGTAGTCGGGAGAGGCGTCCCTGATCGAGACAGCGAGGATTTCCGGAAGTTCGTAGGGGTGCCGGGCGCGGATCGCCGCGGCCACCCGGTCGTAGAGTGCGGCGCGGGTCTTGATGGTGAGCGGGATCTCGCGGGCGGTTTCGACCGCGCCCTGCCAGTGATACATTGACTCCACTGGCGCGCCGACGGTGGCGCAGGCGGCAAGTCGGTCGTCGACAAGCGTGCGCGCAAGTCCGCGGGCCGACTCGACATCCGGCAGCGTGGTCAGGACCAGTATGTGCGACAAGGAGCAGGTGATGCGTTTGCTGTTGCTGATGATTCTACTGGGATTCCCTGCGGCCGACCTGTACGCGACGCTGCGCTTCGCGCAATGGACCGGCGTTCCGGTCTGGGTCTGGCTGGCGATTTCGGTGGTCTCCGGCCTAATGTTGCTGCGCAACGAGCGCGTCGCGTTTCGTGCGCACACCGTGGCCGCGCTGCACGGTGAACAGCCGCTGCTGCGCGGTGTCGTCGACAGCGGACGGAAGATCCTGGCGGGATTCCTTTTCCTGCTTCCGGGCGTGGTGAGCGACCTGATTGCACTCGCGCTTCTGCTGCTGCCGATCAACACCGGACAGCGCTTCGAACCGCAGCCGGCTGCCGCAGGACGCTCGACTTTCGGCCGGCGCAGCACGCTGGACGGGCAGTTCCGCCGCCTCGACTGAAAGGTCGATGATCGAGCCGCGCGCGGCTCGCATGACTGAAGGTCCGATGACCGAGCCACAGGCGCGGCTCGCATGATGCCGGCGCTCGCGCGCCGGCCATGAAGGATGAAAAACTGCGCCGCGAGCCGCAGCGACGCCCTCATTCTTCATCTTTCATTCTTCATTTCATTCGGTCTATCAGCGTGGGTTCGCTTTTTCCCGCGTGCCGGTGCGCCCAGAACATCATCGCCACCCCGGCGAGCATCATCGGCAGCGAGAGCCACTGACCCATCGTCAGTCCGAGCGCGAGCGGCCCGAGAAAGCCGTCCGGCTCGCGCGCGTACTCGGCGATGAAACGGAACACACCGTAGCCGGCGAGAAACAGGCCCGAAGGCGCGCCCATCGGCCTGCGACGGCTGGTGTAGAGCCAAAGGATCACGAACAGCAGCACGCCTTCCAGCGCGAATTGGTAGAGCTGGGATGCGTGCCGGGCCAGGTTGTCGTACTGCGGGAACACCATTGCCCAGGGTCCCTCGGTGGGCCGGCCGACCAGTTCGCCGTTGATGAAATTGCCCAGCCGTCCGGCGGCCAGCCCCAGCGGCACCAGCGGCGCCACGAAGTCGGTGACGTCGAGCCAGCGCTTGTCGCGCCGTCGCGCGAACAGCCACAGCGCCACCAGCACGCCGAGAAGGCCGCCGTGGAAGCTCATGCCGCCGCTCCAGATCGCAGGGATCTCGAGCGGGTTCGCGAGGTAGTAGAGCGGCTTGTAGAACAGGATGTAGCCGAGTCGCCCCCCCAGGATCACCCCGAACACGCCGTAGAACAGCATGTCGTCGATGTCGCGCGGATGCCACCCGGTGAGAAGCTGCTGCCTTGCGCGGTACTTCCCGAGCAGCACGAACAGCGCGAAGCCGACCAGGTACATGACTCCGTACCAGCGCACGGCGATCGGACCGAGCGTGAACGCGACGGGATCGAACTGCGGATGGACGAGCATCGAAGTTGCGGCGCAGCGGCGGCGTCAGGGTGCCGCGTCAGCGGCTGGTAGGAAGGCTATTCAGCCGTAGCCCGGCATTGTCGCAGCAACTCAGGTCACCAGCCGCGCGGGTAGCATTGCGCGCGAGCGAACTGGCAAACTTCCACAACGCTCTGCCGACGGAGGACGCTAGAATCGCGGCATTATACGCAGCGGGCGGCATCGAGCGGCCCGCTGCCGCCCTTTCCGCGGAGCCAACCCCCATGAGCTACAACCGTCGTTCCCGACTGATCACCGGCGGTGTCGCCCGCTCGCCCAATCGCGCGATGCTGCGTGCCGTGGGGTTTGCGGACGCCGACTTCGACAAGCCGATCGTCGGCGTGGCCAACGGCCATTCGACGATGAATCCCTGCAACGCGGGCATCCAGCCGCTGGTCGATCGCGCGAGCGCCGCGCTTCATGAAGCTGGCGCGATGCCGCAGGTGTTCGGCGTGCCCACGGTGACCGACGGCATCGGCATGGGAACCGAGGGCATGAAGTACTCGCTGGTGTCGCGCGAGGTGATCGCCGACGCGATCGAAACCAGCGTCAACGGCCAGTGCATGGACGGCGTGCTGGTGGTGGGCGGATGCGACAAGAACATGCCCGGCGGCATGATGGCGCTCGCGCGCGTCAACGTCCCCGGCATCTACGTGTACGCCGGCACCATCCGGCCCGGCGAATGGAAGGGCGAGAAGCTCACGCTGGTCTCGTCGTTCGAGGCGGTCGGCGCGTTCTGCGCGGGGAAAATGTCGAAGGAGGACTACGACGGCATCGAGCGCAACGCCTGCCCCTCGGTCGGCGCCTGCGGCGGCATGTTCACGGCAAACACCATGTCGTCGTCGTTCGAGGCGCTCGGCATGAGCCTGCTCGGCAGCTCGCAGATGTCCTCGCCGGACCCCGAGAAGGCCGACTCGGCCGCGGCCTCGGCGGAGGTGCTGATGCGCGCGGTCGAGCGCGATTTGAAGCCGCGCGACATCATCACCCGCAAGTCGATCGAGAACGCAATCATGCTGGTGATGGCGACCGGGGGCTCGAGCAACGCCGTGCTGCACTATCTCGCGATCGCGAGTGCGGCGGAAGTCCCGTGGACGATCGACGACTTCGAACGGATCCGGACGCGCGTCCCGGTGCTGTGCGACCTCAAGCCCTCCGGGCGTTTCGTCGCTGTGGATTTCCATCGCGCCGGCGGCGTGCCGCAGGTGCTGCGCATGCTGCTCGACCACGGCCTCCTCCACGGCGACTGCATGACCATCACCGGACGCATCCTCGCCGAGGAACTCGCGAGCGTGCCGGCCGAACCGCGCGCCGACCAGCAGGTGATCCGGCCCTGGAACAATCCGATGTACCCGCAGGGGCATCTCGCGATCCTCAAGGGCAACCTCGCCCCCGAAGGCTGCGTGGCGAAGATCACCGGGCTCAAGAATCCGTCGATCACCGGACCGGCCCGGGTGTTCGATTCCGAGTCCGCGTGCATGGAGGCCATCATGGCTCAGCGCATCCACGCCGGTGATGTGATCGTGATTCGTTACGAGGGCCCGAAAGGCGGACCCGGCATGCAGGAAATGCTCGCGCCCACCAGCGCGCTGGTCGGGCAGGGACTCGGCGAGTCGGTCGGCCTGATCACCGACGGCCGTTTTTCCGGCGGCACCTGGGGCATGGTAGTCGGCCACATTGCGCCCGAAGCCCAGGTCGGCGGCACCATCGCGCTGGTCGAGGAGGGCGACTCGGTCACGATCGACGCGCGGGAGCGGCTGGTCCGGCTCAACGTCAGCGACGCGGAACTCGCGAAACGGAAGGCGGCCTGGAAGGCGCCGCCGCTGCGCTATCGGCGTGGCTTGCTCGCCAAGTACGCGCGCCAGGTCTCGACCGCGAGCCTCGGTGCCATCACCGATGGCGAGTGAGCGCCGCAGCGCGGGAATGCTGGTCGCCGCCGCGCTGTTTGCAGGTTCGTTGGCCTACGCGCAGCCGGCGCTTCCGCCTCCCGCCGTGCCCCTGGAAAAGTCCGCCAAGCCTCTTGCGCCGGTCCCGCTGGTCAACGCGGGCTTCGAGTCGACCTCGCCCGGCAAGCTTGGTGCGCCGGAAGGCTGGTGGGCGGTCCAGCACGCCGGACCGCATTCCTACGATTTCACGCTCGACACCGCGAATCCGCGCTCGGGCGAGCGCAGCCTCAAGCTCGAGAACGTAGGGCCGGAGCCGTTCGGGACCATCTACCAGGTGATCGACGCCACGCCCTACCGCGGCAAGACGCTGCGGTTCGCGGCCTGGATGCGTACGGCCGGCACGACGGGCAACCAGTACGGCAGCGGCGCCGGCATCAAGCTCCATTCGCTGCGCGGCGGCTACATGCTGGAGTACACGCAGATGCGAAAGGACGCGGTCCAGGGCACGACCGGCTGGACGCGCTACGAGCTTTCGTTGAAGGTGCCCGGCAATGCCGACCAAATCGAGGTGGGCATGAACCTGTTCGGCAAGGGCACAGCTTGGCTGGACGACGCCGTGCTGGACGTGGTCGAGGCGGTGAAACCGTCGAGCCCCTAGCCGCGCGGCGGGACTCCCGCTGTCAGCACGCGCGGCACATCTCTGAGGAAACTGAACATGCATTCCATCCACTTGCGTACGCTTGCAGCGCTCCTCGCATTGGCCGCGCTGCTCGGCGGTTGCGCCGCCGCCGGTGTCGGCACGTCGTCCAAGCCCGCGTCGGTCGAAGCACCGCAGTACCGCGTCGGCGACCGCTGGGTATACCGGATCACCGAGGGCTTCCGGCAAAAGGTCATCTACGATGAGACCCACACCGTGACCCGCGTCGGTGCGGACGGCATCACCGTCGAGGTGGTGATGAAGGGACCGCAGCTCGATGCCGTGCGCATCGAACGCTGGCCCGCCCCGGGCCTGGTGTCGCAGGGCTCGCTGTTCGACGTCGAGACGCGCCGCTTTCGCGAGCCGCTCGAGCGCTACCGCTTTCCGCTGGTGTCCGGCTCGACCTGGAACCAGCGGGTCGACAATTTCAACGAGTATTTGAAGCGCGACGGCCAGATCAGTCGGTACGTGCACGTCGGTGGCCTCGAGCAGGTGACCACGCCCGCGGGCACCTTCGACGCCGTCCGGCTCCGGATCAACATGCGACTCGACGACGGGGAGTTCTGGCGCCAACCGACCGACTGCAACTACGTCGTCTGGTATGCGCCAGCGGTGAAGGCGGCGGTGCGCGAGATACGACGCGCCGAATACCAGGAGCGCAGCCACCCGTACCCGCGGCTTTTTGCGCAGAGCGCCGTGATCGAACTGGTGTCGTTCACGCCCGGCGCCTAACCACGCCGCGCTTTGCCCGTGGCGCGCCGCCTAGAAAGCCGCTTCGCGGCCGCCGCGCGCAGCGCCGCACCCTGCGCGAGGCGCAACCATTCGCGCATCTGCGGCGGGCTTTCCAGCGCCTCTTCTGGCGCGCGCCGATAGGCGGTCATCGTGCGCGATCCGTCCTTCGACACGTACTCGAACGGTGGCAGGTCGCGCGCCTCGAACGCCGGAAGGCTCGCGGCGTCGCACTTGAACCAGAGTGTGTCGTCATCGATGATCGCGACGATGAGGCCTTCGAGATACAGGCCGTGGCCGCCGAACATCGCGCGAACGCTCGCCGAGCCGCTCGCGCGCGCGAGCTCGAGGACGTGATCGACGAAGTCGCGCGAGTTCACGTTCGGGACGCTACAAGCCTAGCCGCTGCCAGATGGTGGTGGTCAGCGATGCCTGGTTCAGCGTGTAGAAGTGCAAACCCGGCGCGCCGCGCGCCAGCAGCGACTCGCATAGGCCGGTAACGACGTCGAGGCCGAACGCGCGGATCGACGCGGTGTCGTCGCCATAGCTCTCGAGGCCGCGGCGGATCCAGCGCGGAATCTCCGCACCGCAGGCGTCCGAGAAGCGCGCGAGCTTGGCGAAGCTGGCTATCGGCATGATGCCGGGCACGATCGGAACGCCGACCCCAGCAGCGGCCGCCGCATCGACGAAATGCCAATACGCGTCGGGATTGAAGAAGTACTGGGTGATCGCCGAATTCGCCCCCGCGTCTACCTTGCGCTTGAACGCGGCGAGGTCGTCCCGGGCCGAGCGCGCCTGCGGATGCACTTCGGGATAGGCCGCGACATCGACGTGGAACCAGTCGCCGGTTTGTTCCCGGATGAACGCCACCAGCTCGCTCGCGTACCGGAACCTGCCGACGTCCGCGGTTCCGGAGGGCAAGTCGCCGCGCAGCGCGACCAGATGCCGGATGCCGCTCTCGCGGTATTGCGCGAGCACGGCGCGGATGCCGTCCTCGCTGCTGTCGATGCAGGACAGGTGCGGCGCGGCCTCGACGCCCTCGCCGCGAATCTCGATGACCGTCGCCAGCGTGCCCTCGCGGGTACTGCCGCCGGCGCCGAAGGTCACCGAGCAGAACGCGGGCTTGAGCTGCGCCAGCTGGCGCCGCGCCGCGCGCAGCTTGTCGGCGCCTTCGGGCGTGCGCGGCGGGAAGAACTCGAGGCTGAACACGCGAGCGTCGGTCATCGCTCTTTGTTCGGGATCAGCAGCGCGGCCAGCGCCCACGAGATCAGGCTGTAGACGATCGCGCCGAACACGCCCGCCCAGAAGCCGGTGACGCGGAAACCGTCGACGAACGAACCGACGGCCCAGAACAGCAGTCCATTGAGCACGAAAATGAACAGCCCCAGCGTCAGCAGCGTCACCGGCAGCGTCAGCAGCAACAACACCGGGCGGACCAGCGCGTTAACGAGACCCAGTACCAGCGCGGCGATCAGCGCCGCCGGCACCGAATCCACCTGCACCCATTTGAATACGTACGGCAGCGCGAACAACGCGGCCGCGTTGATCAGCCAACTCGCGAGAATTCTCGTCACGGCTTCCCCTTCATGCCGGCGCGCCGTTGAGGTACGGCTTCAGTGCGGCGTAGATCGTTTCGTTGACGGGCGTCGGCACGCCCAGCTCCCGCCCCAGCCGGACGACCGCACCGCACAACCAGGGTGCCTCCAGCCGGCGGCCGGCGATGAGGTCGTTCGCCGTCGAGGCGCGCATCTCGTAGGGCAGCCCGTCGGCGAATGCCAGCTGCCGCTCGACGTAGTCGTCGGGCAGTGCCACTGCCTTGGCGCGTCCGACAGCGAGCGTCTCCTGCATGATTGCTGCGAACATCGCACGAAGTTCCGGGTCGCTCCGCACCACGCCGATCGGCTGTCGCGCGATCGCCGTGGCCCCCGACAACGCGCAAAACATCACGAACTTCTCCCACAACGCGCGACGGATGTCCGGCGCCACGTCGACGTCCACACCGGCCGCCTTGCCGGCATCGGCAAACGCTTGCGCCCGATCGGCGCTGGTGCCGTCGAACGCGCCGACGCGAAGTCGCGACATGGTTCCCGTCAGCTTGATGACCCCGGGCGCGGAGATCGTCGCGGCGACATAGGCTATGCCGCCCACCACATGCTCGCGTCCTAGCGCACGGATCAGCACGTCGGGCGCATCGATGCCGTTCTGGAAGGGAATGACGACACCGCCCCCCGCAATCAGCGGCTTCATCAGTGGCGCGGCCTGCTCGAGATCCCAAAGCTTGACGCAGAACATCACGACGTCGACCGGGCCGATCGAGCCGACGTCGTCCGTCGCCCGCGCATTCGTCACGTGCATCGGCGTGGTTCCGCCCTCGATCCTCAACCCGTCCCGACGGATCGCCTCGAAGTGCTTCCCGCGCGCGACGAACGTGACATCGTT
>JBKKAZ010000276.1:0-3220 GCA_046714435.1 Casimicrobiaceae bacterium | reverse complement strand
ATGAATGCGAACGCGCAGGCAGCGACGCCGAACGCGTGAAGGGGGGACTTGGGCATGGCTTCCTCCAGGGATCGCGCGGAGCACGCAGCCGTGCTCGCGACCTTCGACACGCCTGATTGTAGCTGGCGCTCCGGCCAAGGGTGTCATCCAGCGAAGCGTGGGATCTGCTGTTCGCGCCTTGACACAGCCTTTCGGCGCAGCGTGGGTTACGCGTCAGCCAGCGCCGGGCGGCGCAAGTGCCAGTCGGTCGCCTGCTGGAACCGGTGCGCGATAGCGAGGAGCTGCGCTTCGCGGAAAGCGCCCGCCTGCAGCTGTACGCCGATCGGCCGGCCGTCGCGGGTGAAGCCGGCGGGAATGGACATCGCCGGCGCGCCGGTCAGATTCGCGGCGATGGTGAAAATGTCGTTCAGGTACATCTGGACCGGATCATCGGCGTTCTCGCCGATCCGGAAGGCGGCGGTCGGCGCGGTCGGACCGAGGATGACATCGCACTGGGTGAACGCTCGCTGGAAGTCGTCGGCGATCAGCCGCCGCACCTGCTGCGCCTTCAGGTAGTACGCCTCGTAGTAGCCGTGCGACAGCACGTAGGTGCCGACCAGGATGCGCCGCTTCACCTCCGCCCCGAAGCCTTCGGCGCGGGTCTTCCGGTACATGTCGGCAAGGTCCGCATAGCGCTCCGCGCGGTGCCCGTAACGTACGCCATCGAAGCGCGAGAGATTCGACGATGCCTCGGCCGGTGCGATGACGTAGTAGACCGGCACCGAATGCTTGACCGCCGGCAGGCCGAGGTCGACGGTAACCACGCCGAGCTTCCGGAACTCGGAGAGCGACTGGTCGATCGCCGAGGCGACCTCGGGATCCACGCCCTTGCCGAAATACTCGGCGGGAAGCCCGATGCGAAGCCCTTGAAGCGGCTTCGCGGCGTCGGCGGGCGCGGCCAAAAGCTCGCGCGTGTAGTCCTCGCGCGGACGGTGGAGCGAGGTCGAGTCGCGGGGATCGTGGCCCGCCATTGCGTTCAGCAGCAACGCGCAGTCCTGCGCACTGCGCGCGAACGCGCCGGGGGTGTCGAGGCTGGACGCGAACGCGACCAGCCCGTAGCGCGAGCAGACGCCGTAGGTCGGCTTGAGGCCGCAGATGCCGGTCATCGACGCCGGCTGCCGGATCGAGCCGCCGGTGTCGGTCCCGGTGCTCCCGGGAACCAGTCCCGCGGCGACCGCGGCGGCCGACCCCCCCGAGCTGCCGCCGGGCACGCAATCGAGCCGCCACGGGTTCCTGACCGGGCCGAAGTAGCTGTTCTCGCTGGACGAGCCCATCGCGAATTCGTCCATGTTGGTCTTGCCGACCAGCACGGTGCCCGCCCGCTTCAGGCCTTCGACGACGTGCGCATCGTAGGGGGCGACGAAGCGCTCGAGCATGCGCGAGCCGCAGGTGGTCGTGAGGCCGGCGGTCATCAGCACGTCCTTATGCGCGATCGGGATGCCGGTCAGCGGCCCGGCGTCGCCGCGCGCGCGCGCCGCGTCGGCGGCCTTTGCCTGCGCTAACGCACCCGCTTCGTCAATCGTGATGAACGCGTTGAGCGAAGGCTGGAGCCTCGCAATGCGATCCAGCCGCTCGCGGGTGAGCTCAACCGAGGAGAACCTGCGGCTGGCAAGCGCCGCCCCCAGCGAGGCGATGGTATCGGCGCCGGCGCTCATTCGACTACCCTCGGCACGAGGTACAGGCCGTCCTCGACCGCCGGCGCGGCCGCCTGGTAGAGCGCGCGCCGATCGCCCTCGAAAACGGTGTCCTCCCGCAGCGGCGTGGTCACGTCCTGCGCGTGCGACATCGGGACGATGCCAGTCGTGTCGATCGCCTTCAACTCGTTCAACAGGCCGAAGATCGATTCGAGCTTCGCGTGGACCGCGGCAACCTCGTCGGTGGTGACCTCGATCCGAGCGAGATCGGCGATGCGCCGGACGTCGTCGGGCGTGAGCGTCATTGGCAAAGGGAACGGGGATGAGGCCGGAACCGGCCGGCGCGACGCCCGACCGGCCCTTTGCGGCTTAAGCGCGGCAAAGCGCGTGTTTTCCGGGCCGTCGCCGCCTTAAATTACGTTGTCATAGAGTATCATACTGGCCCATCCAAAGTCGGTGCGGCGCCGTCGTGCCGGTGGCGCCGTCAACATCGTTTTGTCAGGTTCCCGAATGTTCGAATTGTTCAAAGGCTACTTCTCCAGCGACCTCGCGATCGACCTCGGCACCGCGAACACGCTGATCTACGTGCGCGGCAAGGGCATCGTGTTAAACGAGCCCTCGGTGGTCGCGATCCGCCAGGAAGGCGGGCCCAACGGCAAGAAGGTGATCCAGGAAGTCGGCCTCGCGGCGAAACAGATGCTCGGCCGCACGCCCGGCAACATCACCGCTATCCGCCCGATGAAGGACGGTGTCATCGCCGACTTCACCGTGACCGAGCAGATGCTGAAGCAATTCATCAAGAAGGTCCTCGACTCGCGCATGTTCTCGCCGTCCCCGCGCATCATCATCTGCGTTCCCTGCGGCTCGACGCAGGTGGAGCGCCGCGCGATCCGCGAGTCTGCGCTCGGCGCCGGCGCTTCCAAGGTCTACCTGATCGAGGAGCCGATGGCGGCCGCGATCGGTGCGGACCTGCCGGTGGGCGATGCGACCGGCTCGATGGTCGTCGACATCGGCGGCGGCACGACCGAGGTCGGCGTGATCTCGCTCGGCGGCATGGTGTACTCGGGCAGCGTCCGCGTTGGCGGCGACAAGTTCGACGAGGCGATCGTCAACTACATCCGCCGCAACTACGGCATGCTGATCGGCGAGACCACCGCCGAGAAGATCAAGGAGACCATCGGCAGCGCGTTCCCGGGCTCCGAAGTGAAGGAGATGGAAGTGAAGGGGCGCAACCTCGCCGAGGGCATTCCACGCAGCTTCACGGTGTCGTCGAACGAGATCCTCGAGGCGCTGACCGAACCGCTGAACAGCATCGTCAGCGCGGTGAAAAGCGCGCTCGAGCGCACGCCGCCGGAACTCGGCGCCGACATCGCCGAGCGCGGGATGGTGCTGACGGGCGGCGGCGCGTTGTTGCGCGACGTCGACCGCCTGCTGATGGAGGAGATCGGGCTGCCGGTCATCGTGGCCGACGATCCGATGACCTGCGTCGTGCGCGGTTGCGGCAAGGCGCTCGAGAACATGGAAAAGCTGCAGACAATTTTCACGTC
>JBKKAZ010000275.1:0-38596 GCA_046714435.1 Casimicrobiaceae bacterium | reverse complement strand
CCTCCGCTACAACAAGCGGCTCGATCGCTTCACCTTGCGCGGCAAAACCAAAGTCGATGGGCAGTGGAAACTCTTCTGCCTGGTCCACAACATCGAGAAACTCGCGCATCACGGCTACGCGCAGTAGCGACCAGACGCGCCGCGGGATCACCGGTGCCTTAACTGCGGCCTCTGCCCGTCGCATTGCGCGCGCGGCGCTGCGACAATCTTCGAACAACAGCAATCACATTCATGCGCGTCGTCGCGCTTCGCGCGCTCGCATGCTGCGAGAAAAAGCAGTTTTTCTACAACCTCAACGTCCGGCGTCAGGCGCGCCCGCTTGCGTCGCTTGCACGCCGTGGTTAGCTGACTCTCTGCTACGTGACAGGCGTTCCATGTGCTCACCGATTCTAAGAAACATGATGAACACAACACCCACTGAAGCCAAGAGTCGCATCACGTCGTAGATGCGCGAGGACTGGAGCCACGGTAGCCACCACAGCGAATCGGTAGAAACAGTGCCTTGAACCAGTAGCCACGCAGGCAAAGTCGTGAAGAGATGAAACACGCCCCAAATCACGATCAACGTGGTAATGGTGACTGGAATCGAGAGGCAAGTGAAATCAACGAAAAAGTTCTTTCGTGGATCAACCCGGCACTTTCGGAGGCAAAAGTTGACGCCGGTAATGCAGATAAGTACGAGCAGAAGCATCTCAATGAGCCAGGCCGACCAAAAGAACGACGGCACTTCCGTCGTAGTGGGCGCGGGAAAAAGGTACAGATACGAAGGCACGATCCAGACGCAAAAGTTCAGTATCAAATACACGGCTTGCTGTTGAGGCGTCACGCGATCCGCCGCGAGATCCTGAACTAGGCCGTTCGCACTCAGTATGTGGATGCTCATGTTGAGTCAGCTAACGTGAATTGTGCATCGGTTTCACCACCTCGAAACCCGTCGTTTCGGCCGGCAATTCGCGCGCGGCTCGGCCGGACCGCGGATGCGTCGGCAGAGCGAAGTTGTGTGGAATCATGCCTGTGTCCTGTGATTCGGGGGCTGAAAGGCTGGGTTCCAGGACGGCGGTTGCGCCTGCTTTGCCGCGCGACCAGGCCTGCAAGCGCGTCCGGCTGGCGCGACACGAAGAGTTACGCCACGCATTGGGAGGATACCGTAGACGCGCTACTCCGGCCAGCGCCTGCCGACCGTGCTCGTGGCCCCGCTTACGGTTTCCCGGCTGGCGCGCGCGCCAACGCGACCGCAACCACGATGACCACCATCCCGAGGAAGGCGAGCGGATCCAGGCGCTCGTCGAACAGCAGCCAGGCCATCAGCGCCGTCACCGGTGGCACCAGGTAGAACAGGCTGGCGACACCGGACGCGGCGCCGTGACGAAGCAGCCAGTAGAGCAGGCTGATCGCGCCCACCGACAGCACCAGCACCGACCAGCCGAGCGCGAAGGCGAGCGGCGCCGTCCATTGCACGTTCGAGGGTGACTCGAACACGAGCACGAGCGGCAGGTAGACGAGCGCGCAGGCGGCGAACTGGATCACGGCGCCGCTGCGCATGTCGATGTGCGACGCGTGGCGCTTCTGCCACAGCGTACCGACACTTATCGCCGCGAGCGCGGCGCCGATCGCAATCAGTGCTGTCGGCTCGGCGTCGAAACGCAGCTTGTTGCGTACGACCAGCCAGACTCCTGCCAGTCCGAGCGCGAGCCCCGCCCATTGGCGCGGGATCACCCGCTCCGACAGCCAAACACGCGCAAGGAACACGGTGACGATCGGCTGCAGCCCGACGAGCATAGCTGCGGTCCCGGCGGCCATGCCGCGCGACAGTGCGACGAACACGCCGCCGAGATAGACGCCGTGCACCAGCCACGCGGCGATCGCGACGTTCACATAATCTGCCTTGTTCCGCGGCCAGGCCGCCTTGGTTGCGGCGCACACGATCGCCATCAGCACCGCCACCAGCACGAAGCGGTAGAGCAGGAAGGTCAGCGGCGGCGCATAGGGCAACGCGTATTTGGCGGCGATGAAGCCGGTGCTCCAGAGCACGACGAAAAGCGCCGGGGCGGGAGCCAGCATCTCGGCCTTGGCAGCGAATGCGCGCCGGTTCAGGCGCCCGGCTTCGGTTTCGACATCGCGTAGCGCTCGATCGATTCCAGGATTTCGTGCTTCGCCTCGTCAACGCCGACCCAGCTTCCGACGCGCACCCACTTGCCGGGTTAGAGATCCTTGTAATGCTCGAAATGCGGAACGTCGTTGCCGGCGGGGACACGGTCGAGGCTCATGGCGGCACCTGAAACGACGGGATGGACCCGGTGAAGTATACGGAGGTGCGGGTCGCGGGCGCCGCGCCGCGAATTGCCGCGCCGGGAACCCTCAGACGGTATCATCGTGCTCGTGGCAGGCACGCATTCCGTCGATCGCGAGGGCGCTCTTCAGGCGATGCCGTCGCTCGCGCCGCAGCCGACGATCGTCGAGCAGGCCTACGATGCGATCCTCGACGCGATCTGCGAGGGGCGCCTCGAGCCCGGCGAGCGACTGACGCAGGAGAACGTCGCGGCGAAGCTCTCGGTGTCGCGCCAGCCGGTCGGCCAGGCGCTGCTGCTGCTTCGGCAGCAGAAGTTCCTGGTGGAGGCGGGTCGGCGCGGCCTGAGGGTCGCCCCGCTCGACCGCGATTTCCTGCGCGAGGTGTACGAACTGCGCATCGGCATCGATCCGATGGCGGCCTCGCTCGCGGCGAAGCACGCTAATGACGACGCGCGCGCCCGGGGCGACGCGATCGTGGCCGCGGGCCAGCGCGCGGTGCGTGAGGGAACGATCCCCGAGCTGATCCGCGCCGACATGGCGTTCCACATGATGCTCTACGAACTGTCCGGCAACCGCCTGTTCGTCGACACCATGAGGCAGCTGTGGAACCACCTGCGCCGCGCGATGCGCGAAGTGCTGCAGCATCGCGACTATCGGCATGCGATCTGGGTCGAGCACGGGCAGATCCTGCGCGCCGTGACCGGCGGCGACGCCGACGGCGCGGCGGCGCTCGCCCGCGCGCACCTGCAGCACGCTGCGCGCAACATCGGGATCGAGCTGCCCTCCACGGACTGATCGCTGCGGTTAGGTCTTGCCTGCTTGGCCGCGGTACACGCGCCCGTAGCCGACGTAAACCGCCGCGCCCAGCGCGAACCACTCGCGTTCACTGGCCTTGAGTTCGCGGAACGCACGCGCCGGACGGCCCGCCCAGATCCAGCCCGCCTTCACCACGGTGCCATCCTCGACGTGGGCGCCGCCGGCGATGCAGCCGTCGTCCTCGACGATCACGCCGTCGCCCACTTTGGCCGCCATGCCAACCAGCGCCCGGTCGCCGAAACGCCCCGCGCCCATGCGCACGTTGTGCCCGATCGTGACGTCGCAACCGATGACGACGTCGCCGCGCGCGGCATCGGTGACGATCAGCGTATTGTCCTGCACGTTGCTGCGCTCGCCGACTGCGATGCGCGCACCACCGGCCGCGAGCGCACAAGCGAAATAGACGCCGGCGTCGTCCGCGATTCGCACATCGCCAACCAGGACCGAAGTAGGCGCGACGTACGCCTGTCCGACGCGCGGTGAATGGCCGTGTACCGCGTGCAGCACCCCTTCGAACGGCCCCTCGGGCACCAGCGAAGTCATGGCTAGCGGCGGCAGGTCGTCGGAGCTGCCGAGGGTGCTGCGCGCGCCGCGCCGGATCGCGCGCGCGACTTCCTCGAGCTCGGCTGCCGCGATCTCGCGCGTCGGTGTCACCGGGTGGCCCTCGTAGATCCAGCCGCCGGCAAGCTGTTTCCGCGGCGGGACGACCGCGCCGGCAGCGATCAGCGCGCGCGCGCCGACGACGGCGCCGTCCATCACCGTCGCGCCATCGGCCACCACGACCCCATCCCCGATCGTGCACGCGTGCACCAGGCCGAAGCGGCCGACGGTGACATCGTGGCCGATCGACGCGCCCAGCACGCTGTCGGCGATGTGCACCGTCGCGCGCTCGCCGAAGAACGCGTTGCGTCCCACGCGCACCCACTCGCCATCCGCGCGCAGCGTCGCGAACGGGCGCAGCACCAGCCCGGCGCCGGCGACAGTGCGTCCTGCTACCGCGGCCCCCGGGGCGAGGTCCACGGGAGGCTCGAGTTCGGGCGTGTAGTCGAGATACGGAACGCGCATGCGGTCAGGGTGGATCGGAGGTCAGAACACCGGCTGTTCGCGGAAGCTGCCCCACAGCGTTCTCAGCTTCTCGACGATGTCGCCCATCGACGCGCCTGCCGCCACCAACTCGATCGTCACCGGCATCAGATTCTGCGAATCGTCCTTCGCGGTCTCGATCAGCCGGTCCAGCAACCCGGCAACCTTGCTGTTGTCGCGCTCGCGGCGCACGCGGTTCAGGCGCTCGATCTGGCGGTTGGCGGTCGAAGGGTCGTAGGGATGCGTTTCGATGTTCAGCTTTTCGTCCGGATCGACATGCTTGTTGACGCCGAGCACCGGTTTCTCGCCACTCGCCTTCTTCAGCGCGGTCTGGTAGGCGAAATCGGCGATGCGCCGCTGGAAGAAGCCCTCCTCGGTCAGGCGGATGGTGCCACCCCGCGCGTCCACCTCTTCGATCAGCGCGAAGATCGCCTTCTCGTACTGGGTGGTGAGACTCTCGACGAAGTAGCTGCCACCGAGCGGATCGACGACGTTCGCGACCCCGGTTTCGTCGGCGATCACCTGCTGGGTGCGCAGCGCGATTTTCATCGCTTCCTCGGTGGGGATCGCGAAGGCCTCGTCCATGCCGTTGGTGTGCAGGCTCTGCGCACCGCCGAGCACCGCGGCGAGCGCCTGCAGCGCGGTGCGCACGATGTTCACCGTGTATTGCGGCCGGGTGAGCGACGCCGCCGCCGTCTGGCAGTGGAAGCGCAGCCGCATCGACTCGGGATTCACCGCCCCGAAGCGCTCCTTCATGAGCTTGGCATAGACCCGGCGCGCGGCGCGGAACTTCGCGACCTCCTCGAAGAAGTCCGACTGCGAAACATAGTAGAACGCGAGCCGTGGCGCGAATTCGTCGACGTGCATCCCAGTCTTGCACACTTCCTCGACGTAGGCGATGAGGTTGCACATCGTGAACGCCACCTCGTCGAGCGGCGAGCTTCCCGCCTCGGAGATGTGGTAGCCGGAGATGTTGATGGGGTTGTAGCGCTTCATGTTGCGCGCGCACCAGGTGATGCAGTCGCGCACGATGCGCACCGACGGCGCCACCGGGAACACCCACTCCTTCTGCGCCTGGTACTCCTTGAGGATGTCGGCCTGGATGGTTCCCGACAGCTGGTGAAGATCGAGGCCGCGCCGCTGCGCGAGTGCTACGTACATTGCGAGCAGGATCCAGGCGCTCGGATTGATGGTCATCGACACCGAAATGCTTTCCAGGTCGATGCCCTCGAACAGCGCCTCCATGTCGGCGAGCGTGTCGATGGCGACGCCCTCGCGGCCGACCTCGCCCTCGCACATCGGATGGTCGCTGTCGTAGCCCATCAGCGTCGGCATGTCGAAGTCGGTCGACAGTCCGGTCTGGCCGTTCGCGATCAGGTAGCGGAATCGCTGGTTGGTGTCCTCCGCGGTGCCGAAGCCCGCGATCTGGCGCATCGTCCACAGCCGCCCGCGG
This sequence comes from Casimicrobiaceae bacterium, assembly GCA_046714435.1. Taxonomy (GTDB): domain Bacteria; phylum Pseudomonadota; class Gammaproteobacteria; order Burkholderiales; family Casimicrobiaceae; genus VBCG01. Next base: position 32,955 of record JBKKAZ010000275.1, on the reverse strand, counting down.
TACATCGTCGGATAGGGGCCGCGCGTGAACGGGTAGCGACCCGGCAGGCCGATGTCCTCCGGCGGCGTGTCGGCGAGATCGAGCCTGGTGTAGGTCCGCTCGACCGGGAAGCCGCCGGTCGTTGTGAACACGGCCTGGCGCTCCGGCGCACGCGCGAGAAAGCGCGCGACCTCGTTACGCTCCCAGTCCTCGACCCGCGCGGCGAGCGTGGAATCGCGTTCTGTGTCGTTCATGCATCACCTCCGAATCGCATGGATCCCAGCAGCGTCAGGGCCGCCGCGTGTGGCGATTGCTTGCGCGACACGAGGTCCTCGAGCAGCGCGGCCACGCGGTTGTCCCGGCGTTGTGCGAAGCGCTCGCGCAGAATGTCCTCGGCGGCGCGAAGCAGCCTGCGCTCGGCAATGTCGCGCCGCCGCCGCACGATGTCTCCGCTCGATTCGAGCGCAGCGCGGTGGGCTTCGATCGCGTCCAGCAACGCCTCGATGCCCTCGCCGCGCAGCGAGGCAACCGGCAGGACTGGCACCTGCCAGCCGGCACGCTTGCGCACCACCAGTCCGAGCATGAGCATGTTTTCAAGATCGGCGATGGTGCGGGCCGCGTCCGGCCGGTCGCATTTGCTGACCACATGGAGGTCGGCGATCTCGAGAATGCCGGCCTTGATCGCCTGGATGTCATCGCCGAGACCCGGCGCCGACACGACCACGGTGGTGTGCGCGGCCCTTGCCACCTCGACCTCGTCCTGGCCCACGCCGACGGTTTCGATGATCACCAGGTCGTACCCCGCGGCATCGAGCACGTCGACCGCTTCGAGCGTTCCGCGGGCGAGCCCGCCGAGCGCGCCGTGCGTCGCCATGCTGCGGATGAAGACCCCGGGGTCGAGTCCCAGATCCGCCATGCGGATGCGATCGCCGAGGATCGCGCCCCCGGAGAACGGCGACGACGGATCGACCGCGACGATCGCCACGCTGTGCCCACGCGCCCGGACCGTGGCGGCGAGCTTCGCCACCAGCGTGGACTTGCCGCTGCCTGGCACTCCGGTGATGCCGACCACGTGCGCGCGACCCGCCCGCGCGAACATCGCGTCGAGCGCCGGACGCGCCTCCTCGGTCCCCGATTCGGCGCGCGACAACAGGCGCGCGATCGAGCGCGTGTCCCGCGCGAGGACGCCGGACACGAGATCGAAGGAGGCAATGAAGGGCATGGAAGGTTGAGCGTTGAGTGTTGGGCGTTGAGCGTGGCTCGGCGAGCGGTTTACGCTGAACGGTGAACGCTCAACGCTGAATCCGTCCCATCCTAGTCCCCGCGTTTCTCCAGCCTCTCGTGCATTTCGCGGAACATTTCGCGGTCGTCGATCACCCGCCGCGCCTTGAAGTCGGTCCGGGGGAAGGTGCCTGGCACCACGATCTCCACTTTCGCGCGCAAGCCGAGCATTTTCTGCAGCTGCCGGGCCGCACGCTCGCGCAGCGATTCGGGACCCGCCGCGAGCGCCTCGCCCGAAACCTCGATGCGGATCAGGAGCTCGTCCATCGCGCCCTCGCGCGAGATCACGATGCGGTGCTCGCCGCCGTAGCCTTGAAGCTGGTTCATCACCGCGTCGACTTCCGAGGGGTACACGTTCTCGCCGCGGATGGTAAACATGTCGTCGATGCGGCCGAACACGCCCTGTGGCAGCCGCGGGTAGCTGCGCCCGCAGGGCGTGGGCCCGTCCTCCCACAGTGTGAGGTCGCCCGACAGCAGCCGGATCATCGGCTGCGAGGTGCGCTCGAGATGGGTGTAGACCGGCGTGCCGCGTTGTCCGTAGCGAACGCGGCGAAACGTCGCCGGATCGCAGACCTCGGTGTAGACGACGTCCTGCCAGCACAGCATGCCGTCGGTCTCACCGCTGCCGGCGATGTGCATGAACGGCGTCATCTCGGCCATCGAGCCGCAGTCGATGACCCGCGCGCCGTAGGCATCGGCGATGCGATCACGAACGCCCGGCACCGACGCGCCCGGCTCGCCCGAGAAGAACATGATCTCGAGGCCGAACTCGCGCGGCCGGTACCCCTCGCTCACCGCGACTTCGGCCAGGTGCAAGGCGAACGAAGGCGTGCCGTAGAACGCTTTCGGTTTCATCGCATCGAGCCACATCGCCGCGCGTGCGCTCATGCCGGGCGCGCCGGCGCCGAACGGAAACGACTTGCAGCGAAGGCGCTCCGACCCCGCGAGCGTGCCCCAGGAACCCATGTAGAGGCTGAAGATCGCGGCGACGAACAGTGTGTCGCCGGGGCGGATACCCATGCCCCACAGGATCCGCGCGTGGGCGTTGGCGATGGCCTGCCAGTCCTCGCGGCCGATCGCGAACGCGGTCGGGCGGCCGGTCGTGCCCGACGTTCCGTGGATGTGGAAGACGTCGCGCTCCGGCACGCACAGGTAATCGCCGAACGGCGGCGAGCGCCGCTGGGACTCGCGCAGGTCCTGCTTGGTGACCACCGGCACCTTCGCCTCGAAATCCTCGAGCGAGCGCAGCTGGTCTGGATGAAAGCCCGCATCGTCCCATTTGCGCCGGTAGAACGGCGCGTGCTCCCAGGCGTGCCGCGTCACCTCTTTCAGGCGCCCGAGGATCGCGCGCTCGCGGTCCGCGACCGGCATCGTTTCGCGCGATGGGAACCAGTAGCGCGAGCCATCCGGCGGAAAATAGTCGGGGTCGAACTTCGGAGGGTACGACCACTGTTCCATCGCTGCGGCCATCACTACCGCGGTCCGCGATCGGCGACGACGCGTTTGATCATCGCGACGATCGCGTCCGGCGGCGCGTCCTGGAGCATCAACTCCCTGACGCCGAGCGCTTTCAGCTTGGCGACGTCTTCGTCCGGGATCACCCCGCCGCCGACCACCAGGATGTCGTCAGCGCTTCGCGACCGGAGGCCGTCGAGAATCCGCGGAAACACGCTCATGTGCGCGCCCGACAGGATCGAGACGCCGATGACGTCGGCGTCTTCCTGCACCGCCGCCTCGACCACCTCTTCGGGCGTGCGGTGCAAACCCGTGTAGATGACGTCCATGCCGGCATCACGGAGCGTTCGCGCCACGATCTTGACGCCGCGGTCGTGGCCGTCGAGGCCGACCTTGGCGACAATGACACGGATGCGTGGGGTCGAGGGTTCCATGCAGGTCCTCCGGAATCGGCGTCGGGCGGCTATTATTGAATACTGTATACCGTAATGGCCCGCCCGCCGCCCGTCAAGGCGAGGGTAACTCCGCCCCCGATTGAATCCGGGGCAGCGCTACCGAGCATCCAAGCACTATTCACCTGCCGGGAGAAGGCCATGCACCGTTCACTGCTCCTTGCCACCCTGTGCCTGCCGCTGTTCCTCGCCGGGGCCGCCGGTTCGCGCGACGCGTTCGCTGCGGGCGAGCGGCTGTCGGCCGAGGCACCCCCGGTCGGGCCCTTCAGCCGGCTGGCCGTGTCGGGTCGTGCCGAACTGATCCTGGTGCAGGGAACGCGCGAAGCCGTGGTCGTCGAAGCCTTCCCCAGCGACGGGGCCCGTGTTCGCGTGCGCTCCTCGGACGGCAAGCTCTCGATCGACGCAGCGGGCGGCCCGACGACCAAGATACCCTTCGGCGAAACAGCGGCCCGCGTGCCGACGATCACGGTCCACTTCAAGACGCTCGAATCGGTGTCGCTCGCCGGCAGCGTGAAGCTCAACGCCGCGTCGATCGAGGGGCACGCGTTGCGGGTGAGCGCCATCGGCGCGACGTCGTTCAGTGTAGCGGTGCTCAAGGTCGATGCGCTGCATTACGTGGGGTCGGGTGCGGCGAAGGCCGACTTCGCCGGAACCGCCACCGAGCAGCACGTCAGCATCGCGGGCGCCGGCGTCTTTCGTGCGCCGGCGCTGGTCTCGAAGGAAGCCAACGTCAGCGTCAGCGGCGCCGGCAAGGTCGTCGTCAATGTGCAGGAAAAGCTTCACGCGTCGATCTCCGGTGCGGGCGCCGTCGAATACTACGGCGACCCGCAAGTCACCAAGCGGGTGACCGGCGCGGGGAAGTTCCGGCAGCGATCGCAAAGCGCATAGGGGCTTGGCGAACAACGCGTTCCGATGCTCATTCTTGTGTCATCCCGAGCGCAGTGCGGGATCTGCTTCTTCTTTGCGCAGTACCGCAACAGCAGATTCCTCGACAAGCTCGGGATGACACTGGTGGCGGTGCCGGCTCGGGATGACACCAGATGGATTGGTGGCGTGCGCATTTCAACAGCCCGCTATTGCAGCAGCACGCGGGCGCCTCGCGGAATCGTGTCGGGCTTGAACAGCAGCGGGCCGCCGGTGACCGTCTCGCGGTCGGCGTGCACGCCCGAGACAATGCGGATGTCGCTTACCCGGCAATCGCGCAGCAGGTCGACCAGCATCGTCGCAACGTCGGCGACAGCCTCGCCAGGATGCAACGGGCACCGGAAGCCCTGCGCATCCCGCGGCGACAGCGGCGACGACAACGACAGACGCAGCTCCCCTCGGCCGGGCGCATCCATGGCGGCGTGTGCGCTAATTACCGCAATCGGTTCGCCGAACTGCGCACGAAGCTCGCGCAGCGCATGACTGGCGAATAGCTGCAGCGCGACTTCACGGTGCGCGGCGCTGCCCCGCGCAACGGCAACCGGAAGCGACATCGCTGGCCGCGGCAGCGCAACCAGCGTTACGCCAGGCTCGGCAAGCTGCGCGATCAGCGCCTTGGACAGCGGCAGGCCCCAACGACCCATCGTGCCGTCACGCGTGAGCGTTGCTCCCGTCGCGGCGATCGCGCTGCCGACCAGATAGCGCAGGTGCGCGGCTTCGCCTGCATGCACCTCGATAGCAACCGGCGCGAGGGCGATCGGCGCGAACGACTCAGTGCCACCCACGCGCGCGCTCGCCGCGAGCAGTCCGGGAAGCCTTCCCAGATCGATCGCGTCGGTGCCGACCAGCGCGCTCGCCAGTGCCAAGGTCTGATTGCCGGCCAGCGCACCGTGATCGCGCAGCACGCCTGCGAGTGCGCCGGGGTCCGCCAGCACGCCTGGCAGCCGAACAGGCGTCTTCGCGCTGCCCGATGCGCTGGCGACGATCACCACCGGAATGGCAAACAGCGTTGCCAGCGAATCGCCGCGGTTCCGCCTGCCTTCCGACTCGCGGACCACGATGCGCCAGAGGTGCCGGTAGATCGCGAGTGACGGCGCGCCGCCGAGCAGGCTCGCGAGCGCCGATCCGTCGGCCTCGCCCAGCATGCCGGCAATCCGATCCGCGATCGCTGCATCGCTTGCGTCCGCGTGCCGGGCAGTGGCGGCAGCAAGGCTTCGGCCGGCGAGTTCATACCATCGCGCGGCACCAGCAGCCGCCTCACTGACGTCGGCAAACCGGCGGGGATCAGGCAGGTCGTCCATGGGGAATGCGCAACCCGACGCTCGGGACGCCAAGGCATTTTCCCATGCCGGGGAGCGCGATCGGCGCGCGGCCCGCAGGGGCGGCACGCCGCGACGCGTGCCGATGCCGGCACCGCGGGCCGAGTATCATAAGTTCACCCCAACCCGTCGAGGAATGGTCATGTACCGGCAGATCCTGGTTCCCACCGATGGCTCCGCCCTCTCCAACAAGGCCGTCGCGCATGCGATCGGCCTGGCGAAGGCACTCGGTGCCGGCGTAACCGCGTTCTACATGTCGCCGGAGTATCCGATCCCGATGTATGCCGAAGGGGTGGTGATCGAGCCGGTGTCGATGGACGAATACAAGGCGATGGCCGAGACGGAAGCGCGCAAGATCTTCGACGACGTGAAGGCGCAGGCGCAATCCGCCGGTGTCGTGTGCGCAACGCGCCATGTCATCGCGTCCTCGCCCTGGGAAGCGATCCTGGCAGCGGCCGGTGAGGTCAAGGCCGACGCGATCGTCATGGCGTCGCACGGCCGGCGAGGCGTGAGTGCGTTCTTGCTGGGCAGCGAGACCTCGCGGGTACTCACCCACAGCACGCTCCCGGTCATCGTAGTGCGCTAGACGTTCGAACCGGCACGGCGCCCCAAAAGCGCCAGTGCCGTGAGGGCGCGGCAACGCCAACAGCGCCGCGTTCCGCCCTCGGGGCGGACGCCGGAAACCGGTTAAAATCAACATCTTCCCTTTTGGGCCGCCCCGCGATGCGGTGGCTGTCCCGCTGCCCATGCGCGTTTCGAAGTTCTACCTGTCCACGCTGAAGGAGGCCCCCGCCGAGGCCGATATCGAAAGCCAGAAGCTCATGCTCCGGGCCGGCATGATCAAGAAGGTTTCGGCGGGGATCTACAGCTGGCTGCCACTCGGACTGATCACGCTGCGCAAGGTCGAGACCGTCGTGCGCGAGGAGATGAACCGGGCCGGCGCGATCGAGGTTTACCTGCCCCACGTCGTCCCCGCCGAATTGTGGGAAGAGACCGGCCGCTGGGACAAGTTCGGGCCGCAGCTCTTGAAAATCCGCGATCGCCACGAGCGCGATTTCCTGTTCGGGCCCACCCACGAGGAAGTCATCACCGACATCGTCCGCAAGGACGTCAGGAGCTACCGCCAGCTCCCGCTGAATCTGTATCAGATCCAGGTGAAGTTCCGCGACGAGATCCGGCCCCGTTTCGGCGTGATGCGCGGCCGCGAGTTCCTGATGAAGGACGCCTATTCGTTCGACGTCGATCGCGACGCGCTGATGAAAAGCTACCAGGCGATGTACGACGCCTACGTGCGCATTTTCACGCGGCTGGGCCTCAAGTTCCGGTCGGTCGAGGCGGACACCGGCGCGATCGGCGGATTCGCGTCGCACGAATTCCAGGTGCTCGCCGACACCGGCGAGGATGCCATCGCGTGGTCGCCCGCGTCGGACTACGCCGCGAATGTCGAGCAGGCCGAGGCGCTCGCCCCCGGCGGCGCGCGAGCCGCGCCCGCCGAAGCGATGGCGAGGGTCCCGACGCCGAATCAGTCGACCTGCGAACAGGTCACCGAACTGCTGGGGCTTCCGCTCGCGCGCAGCGTCAAGTGCTTGCTCATTCACGCGCAGGACCGCGTGCAGATGCTGCTGGTACGCGGCGACCACATGGGCAACGAGGTGAAAGTCGGCAAGCTGCCGGGACTGGGCGCGTGGCGCTGGGCCACCGACGCGGAAATTGTCGCGGCAACCGGGTGCCCGCCCGGCTACCTCGGCCCGGTCGGACTGGCGGCGAACGTGCCGCTGATTGTCGATCGCAGCGTCGCAGTGATGAGCGACTTCGTCTGCGGCGCGAACCAGAAGGACTTCCACCTCCGTGGCGTGAATTTCGGGCGCGATGCGCGCGAGCCCGATCGGGTCGCGGATATCCGCAACGTCGTCGATGGCGACCCGTCGCCCGACGGCAAGGGCACGCTCGAGATCCTGCGCGGCATCGAGGTGGGCCACGTGTTTGCGCTCGGCACGCGCTATTCCCAGGACATGGGCGCGACCTACCTGGACGCGAAGGGCGACACGCATCCGATCGAGATGGGCTGCTACGGCATCGGCGTGACCCGCGTGGTGGCGGCCGCCATCGAGCAGAATCACGACCCGCGCGGCATCGTGTGGCCGGAAGCGATGGCGCCGTTTACCGTGGCCATCGCGCCGATCGGCTACGAGCGCAGCGACGCCGTTCGCGCGGCTGCCGACCGGCTGTACGACGAACTGGGGGCGGCCGGCGTCGAGGTGCTGCTGGACGACCGGGGCGAGCGTCCTGGCGTGATGTTTGCTGATCTGGAGCTGATCGGCATTCCGCACCGCGTCACCATCGGCGAACGGGGCCTGAAGCAGGCCCAGCTGGAATACCAGGGCCGGCGCGACGTGGCGCCGACCGCCGTGCCGGCGGGCGAAATCGTCGGCTTTCTGACCAAGCGGCTGGCTTCCTCGAGCGCCGGCAGGTAAGGTAGCTTTGACCAAGTACACGGGCGCGACGGGGATTATCCGGGGTGATTACGCGACGCAGGGTGCAGCCAATAGCAGGCGCTATTGGCCAGCCCAGCAACAAAGTAAGCGCCCCCAAAGAACCCCCGTCCCAAAGGCTCAGTTGGCAAATAAGCACGAAATCTGGCCAGTGTCGCCCAACGTCTAGGACGTGGGGCCTACCACGTCCGTCGTCCCTGGTCTAACCATCATCCAGATTTCGTGCCAACGCGCTCCGCGTACCTGATCAAAGCTACCTTGAGCTTTTCCTGGACTGCGAAGCGGAGATCGATGACCTTCCTGGGCACTGTGGGCTTGACCTGGCTTCGCACCGCGCTGGTCGCTACGGCGGCGCTGGCACCGCTTGCCGCCCACGCCGGAGCGCAGGCCGAGGAGCATCTCGCGCCCTCGGTGGCATCGCTGCTGTCCCGCTCGATTGCCGACCGCCCGGTCCCGAGCGACTACACGAACCGGCCCGAAGTCGCCCGCTGGTTCGCCCCGATCGACCGGCAACTCACCCGGATCGGCGATGCGGGCGAGCGCCGCGATCTGCTCGCAACGGTGCACTACGAGGCAACACGCGCGGGCCTCGACCCACTGCTGGTGCTCGGCGTCATCCACCACGAAAGCGGGTTCAAGAAGTACGCGGTGTCGGTGGCCGACGCACGCGGCTACATGCAGGTGATGCCGTTCTGGACGCGGTTGATCGGCGGCCCGGAACACAACCTGTTTCTGCTGCGCACCAATCTTCGCTACGGCTGTGTGATCCTGCGCCATTACCTCGACACCGAGAACGGCGACCTGGTTCGCGCGCTCGGCCGCTACAACGGCAGCCTCGGCCGCAGCGAATATCCGCTGGCGGTGGCCGCGGCGATGCGCCGCTACGACCCGCAGGCGCGCGTGCCAATTCCCGCGGCGATGGTTCCGGCGCAACTCGGCGCGTCGGTTTCGTCGAGGTAGTGGTCGGCCAGTCCGCTGCGGGCCCTTGACCTCGTCCGGACCGCGCCGCCGCGGCCGCTTCGCCCCGACGCCCACCGGCCCGCTGCATTTCGGCTCGCTGATCGCGGCGCTCGCGAGTTATTGCGATGCGCGCGCCCACGGCGGCGAGTGGCTGCTGCGCATCGAAGACGTCGACGCGCCGCGAAATCGCCCGGGTGCCGAAGATTCGATACTGCGCACGCTCACGCGCTACGGATTCGCGTGGGACGGGCCGGTCACCCGGCAGACGTCGCGCATCGCGCGCTACCAGCGAGCGCTTGGTAAACTGATCGATCGGCGGCTCGCCTATGCTTGCGCGTGCACCCGGCGTGAACTCGAAAGCCTACCGGCCGGCGCCGGCGGCGAGCGCGTCTATCAGGGTACCTGCCGCCTCGGCGTGCCGCCTGATCGTGCGGCAAGGCGGCAGCGCGCGTGGCGGTTCGTCGTCGACGACGCGATCATCGAATACGACGACCGGCTGCAAGGAAGGCAACGGCAAGACCTGGCGCGCGATGTCGGCGACTTCGTCATCCGGCGCGCCGACGGCCTGTTCGCCTACCAGCTCGCGGTCGTCGTCGACGACGCCGACCAGCAGATCACCGACGTGGTGCGAGGCGCCGATCTGATGTCCTCGACGCCCCGGCAGATCCGCCTGCAACAGGCACTAAGCGTCGCCACGCCCACCTATCTGCACGTTCCCGTCGTCATCAACGCCGCCGGCGAGAAGCTTTCCAAGCAGACTCGCGCCCGCGCGCTGCCCGATGAACCTTTGCCCGCACTGGGCGCCGCGTGGCGATTCCTCGAACAGCCCGCGCCGCGCGAGACTCCGCGCGACGTCGCGGACTTCTGGCGACACGCGCTTCAATCGTGGATGCCCGCCCGTTTGCCCCCGGTCGCGATGCGGCCCGCACCCACGCATCTTGCCGAGTAGCAGGAACGCGCCGGCGTATAATTCGCAACGCTGAAAAAGGTTCAGCGTTCGGCGTTCAGCGTAGGTGACGCGGGCGCACGCTCAACGCCCAACGCCCAACGCTCATCCCTCTCTGCATGACCACGCTCGTCGCCGTGCGCAAGCACGACCAGATCGCCATCGCCGCCGATTCGCTCACCACCTTCGGCGACGTTCGGCTCGCTGCGGATCACGACAAGAGCTTCGACAAGATCGTCGCCTACCGCGGCAACTACATCGGGCTGTGCGGATCGGCCGCGCACCAGCTGGTGTTCGAGAGCCTGCTGAAGTCGGACGCAGACTACGACTTCAGCTCGCGGCTCGGCATTTTCGACACGCTGCGCAAGCTCCACCCGATCCTCAAGGACCAGCACTTCCTCAACCCCAAGGAGGAGGAAGACGACCCCTACGAGTCGACGCAGATCACGGCGCTGGTCGCGAACGAGAATGGCATTTTCGGCGTCTATTCGATGCGCGAGGTGTTCGAGTACACCAAGTTCTGGGCGGTGGGCTCGGGCAAGGAGGTCGCGCTCGGCGCGATGTACGCACTGTATCCGCGGCTGCCAACGGCTGAGGAGATCGCGAGGGCGGGCGTCGAGGCGGGCGCCGCGTTCGACCGCAATTCCGCGCTGCCGATGACGATGTACACGCTGCGCGCGAAATGACCGAGGCGAGCGCGCCCGATTCGCTGTCACGGTTCGTGTTCGAGGGCGCCGCCGTGCGCGGCGCGAGGGTCCGCCTGTCGGCGACTTCGCGGGCGATCCTGGCGTCGCATCCGTACCCGCCTGCGCTCGCGCGCGTACTCGCCGAGCTCCTCGGCGCGGCGACGCTGCTTGCGGCCGCGTTGAAGTTCGACGGCAGCCTGTCGGTGCAGCTGGCCGGCGAGGGACCGGTGCGGCTGATCGTCGTCGAATGCAACGCTGCGCTCGCGCTGCGCGCGACCGCGCAGTGGGACGAGGTGGCGGTTCGCGCCCTTTCCGGGGACGCAACTCTCGAGACACTCGCCGGGGGACCGCAACGTTCGCGCCTTGCCATCACGCTCGACCCGCGCGCGGGCGGCGCGATCTACCAGGGTGTGGTCGAGCTGGCGAGCGGCTCGGTCGCGGCGACGATCGAACACTACCTGACGACATCGGAGCAGGTGGCCTCGAAGCTCGCGCTGGTCGTGGACGAGGGTGAAATCGCGGGCCTCATTCTGCAGCGCATGCCTGCGTCGGGATCCGCGGACGACGCGACCTGGGCGCGCGCGGTCGATGCGCTCGGGGCGGCCGCGCCAGGACATGTCGTCGCCGCAGCGGCCGCCGACGCCGGCCTCGCTGCGCTGTTCGCGGACGACGACCTGCGAGTGTTCGCGCCGGCCCAGCCCCGCTTCGCATGCTCGTGCTCGCGCCAGCGCGTCGAAGGTGCGCTGCGGATCGCCGGGCGCGACGAGATCGAAGCCGCTTTGCTCGACGGACCGGTCGAAGTGACCTGCGAATTCTGCGGTCGTCGTTACAGCTTCGCGCCGGACCAGGCGCGCGCGCTGTTCTCGAACGCCGATGCCACGCCGACCCGCCACTGACGCCGATCGATGTCGAAGCACGACCCCCGGCCGGACGCGCCGCCTGCGACGAGAATGCGCGTCGACAAGTGGCTGTGGGCCGCCCGCTTCTACAAGCATCGCGGTCTCGCCACCACCGCGGTCGAAGCCGGCCGGATCCGCGTCGGCGGCGAAAGCGTCAAGCCGGCGCATTCCGTGCGCGTCGGTGACACGCTCGACATTCGCAAGGCCGCGGTCGTCTGGGTGGTCGAAGTCACCGCGCTTGCGGACAGGCGCGGCTCGGCGACCGATGCCGCGAAGCTCTATCGCGAAACCGATGCGAGCCGGGCGGCGCGCGAGGCTGCGGTCTTGGCGCACAGCGCCGCGCCGACGCTGGTGCGCCTAGACGGCAGGCCGACGAAGCGGGACCGCCGCAAGCTCGAGGACTTCCTCAACGAGCCCTGACAAGCCGATGCAAAAGGCGTCCGGGATATCGGTGCGTGACGGGATTGCGTCGTTGCGCCTTTTGCATTGAGATGGGACTCAGGCGAGCCCCTGGGGGCGGCCCGTCGGCGCCCTCCGGCAACAGCACCAAAGAACGCGAATCATGCGCGGCGCTGTGCATCTCGAACCGTTTTGCATCACGCTACTGGTCGGATTCGCTCGTCTCGGGCGGTGATCGGGTCAGGCGCCGCACGACCCAAGCCGCGACCAGCAAGGCGATGCCCGCGATGCCGAGACCCGAAACCAGCGTCATCCGATTGTCGATCGCGGCGATCGGGGCGATTGCCAGCGCCGCGCCGATGAGTGCGGTCCCGATCCCTCCGAGCACGCGGAAAAGTAGGGTCAGACTCGACTTTCGGACACGGCCCGGCTCGGATGCAATCGCGCGTGAATGTCGAGTCTGACCCTACTATTGCGCCGGTCAGCAGAGCAGCACGAGGTTGGCAAAATCCAGCAGGAACTCCGGCTTCCCGTAGCTCCGCCACACCAGCCAGCCAAGCAAACCCGCCAGCGCCAGGCCCACGCTGTGGGCGAGCGCGCGGCGCATGAAAAGCGAACGGCGCGGGAGCGCCGCGCCGTCGGAGGTGGGGCTGTCGGGCGACAAGCCTTGGAATCTACTCCCGGTTCTGCGGTTCCGGCAACATCCCGACCAGCGACATCGGCGACAGTGGCAGCACGCCGAGCTCGCGCATCGTACCCATCACCGAACTGAAGTCGACTGCGGTGCGAACGCTCGCGATCGGCTTGGCGAGCAGGTTCACCGCGCGTCCGCTGACCACGCACGGCAGTTCCGGCGGAAGCGCAGTGCGCAGACTGCGGATCTCCTGGCCGGCGATCTTGCCGGATATGCCGCGATCGAACAGCAGCACCACCAGGTGGACCTTGTAGGCCTTGGCCGCGCCGGCGATTTCCTGCGCGGGCACGCCGGCGCCCAGCGTCAGGCAGTTGATGCCTTCGGTGAACAGCAGCAGCTCGAGAATCGCCAGGCCGAGCTGGTTGGGGTCGTTCGGGGGCGTGGCGAGCAGGATTTGCCGCGCGTCGCGGGTGGGACGCACCAGGCGGGTCACATCGCGAAGCAGCCGCTGCGCCAGGTCGGCGAAGCGAAGCTCCTGAAAGTTCTGCATTTCGCCACGGACGACACGCTCGTGCACGGCCTCGTTAAGCGGGATCAACGTCGTTTCGAGGAACTTGCGAAGTCCCTGTCCGACCAGCAGCTTCGAGAGGTGGTTCTGGAGCTCGCCGACCCGATGCTGCGACAGCAGCTTGACGGCATTTTCGATTTCGGCCGGCATAGGCGAGGGTTCCGCGGCCGTCAGCCCGAGCATCGACTGCAGCGCGCTGTCGGCCAGGGGCACCACGGCCCCGGCCCGCCAGCCCTCGGAGAGGAGTTGCTTGATCAGCTTGAGACGGGCAACCTGGTCGGGCGGGTAGACACGGTCGCCGAACGGGTCGCGGAGCGGCGCCGGGAAACCGTAGCGGCGCTGCCACATATAGAGCTGCTCGCGGCGCAGGCCGGTGATCCGAACGACTTCCCGGATATGCAGGGCGCCGCTCAGGTCGGCGGTCGCGTCGTTCGCCTCTACAACCGGCGGACCCGGCTCGCGGTGGCGGGTCGGCGCTTTGATCAAAATGCCCATCGTCGTCGGTCCTGTACGTTCTGCGTCAGTGGTGGTGGTGCAAGGTGTGCTGCACAAAGTATAGAGGGCAAACCGCTACCGGCTGTTCGCGCCGGACTGTGTGGGACGTGCAGTGCCATGCAGGATGCGTGCCAAGGCGGATCGGCGGCACTTGCGGGGGAGGCCCGTTGCCACGATCATCGCCCCGCCTCCCAGTGCGCCGCAGGGTGTTCGGCAGGGTCGCGGCCCGGCGGCCCGCCACCTTCCGACAGTCGGCGCGAATCTTGCGAGTGAGTATCTCCGTCACTTCACGAGGTACCGATGTTCGGTTTCGGCAAGACCACCAAGGATCCGCTGGCGGACGCAAAATCCGCGGAGCGCTGGCTCGCGTCGTTTCCGGCCGCCGATCCGCTGGCGGTCCACGGCGAGTTGCTGTCCGAACTGTCGCGCCTGACCGATCGCAACGCCCGGCGCACGCCGTCGCAACTCGAGGCGGTGTTCGCGCTCGACGCGGGAACGCAGGCGCTGCGCGGTACGCTCACAGCGCAGTACTTGGATCACGCGAGCCGCAGCTCGAAAATCGAGAACCAGCTCTGGTCGGCGCTGTTCGACCTGACCCAGGCGTTCCTGCTGGCGTACCAGGCTTTCGGTCGCGACACTTCGACCCATACCGGATCGTCGAAGTGGCAACAGATGGTGCCCGAACTGGTTGCGCGCCAGATCGTGCACCTCGGGCTCGACGCCAAGGTGCGGCTGTACCGCTACGAACTGTGGATCCCGGCGAAATGGGCCGAGCTCCACACGCTGTTCTCGCTCGCCTGCGCGCGCAAATTCGATCGCCAGCTGCTCGCGCTGGACGGGACCGGGAGCACCACCACCATCGAGCACGAGTACCTGCTAGTGGTGATCCTGCAGCTCGTGTACACCGGCAACGTCACCGCAAAGCATCTGGAGTACGTGGCCGGAGAGTTGCCCGACTGGTGCCAAGCGCTGCGCTTCACCGTCGAGCCCTCGTCGGCGACGTCGTTCTACGTCGACCTCGCGGGCCGCGACGGGCTGAAGCGCCGCACGCCGCAGCCGCTCGAGGGCCGGGTGCTGTTCCTCGACACGCGGCCGCTGCACGCGACGCTATTGCAGCACATCGTCGTGCTCGAGCAGAAACTCAGGGCCCAGCCGTTGTCCGAGCGCACGCCCAAGCGTTCCGAGCAGCTGAACCTGCTCACCAAGCTGGCCTCGCAGGTCGATCCGGAATTCAAGCCATTCGCGCGCCGCGGCGAGCGCTCGGCCAGTGCGGGCACGGTCGACGCGATCGTCGGGTTCCAGAACATCGCCAACTATCTCCGCGAGGAGGACCGGCATCCGCGCGATCGCGCCGATACCGTTGAGAGCTACGGGGGCACGATGGACCTCGCGGTGTTTGGTCACGCGAGAAACGAGCAGGATCGCATCCACGAGCAGGCGCGCCGCCGGATCTCGGCGCACGCCGCGCCGGGCGGACCCTGGGAAGTGAAGGACGTCTCGCAGACCGGCTTCCGGATGATCGCTCCGATGCTGGTCGCGAATGCCGTGACGCTCGGCACCGCGACCGCGCTGCGCCCGCACGGGCATTCGACCTGGACGCTCGGCATTGTGCGGCGCATCAGGCGCCTGACCACCGAGCGCGCCGAAATCGGTCTGCAGGTGGTCGCCAGCGCGCTGATCGGTGTCGATCTTGTCGCGCAGCGCAAGTCGCTGGACGCCGATTATTCCGTCGACGGCGAGTTGACGACCATCAACGGCCGCAACTTCGCCGGGCTGTTCCTGGCGCTGCGTAAGCGCCGCGGCGACGCCCCGGTACATTCGCTGATTCTGCCGGCGGTCGAGTACCAGCCGTCGCGCCGGCTCAAGCTGCAGACACCGACGTCGATCACGCCGGTCCGGCTGGGCCGCCTGCTCGAGCAGCAGCCGGACTGGGTATGGACCGCGATCGAGCCGATCGACCCTTCGGCGCCCCTGCCGGTGGTGAAGCATGAAGAATGAGAGATGAAGAATGAGAGATGAAGAATGAAAAATGAAGGATGATGCCGCTGCGCGCGCTGACGCCAAGAAGAATGAAGGATGATGCCGCTGCGCGGCTATGAAAAGTGACGGCAACGCCACAGCAGGTGCGCTGCCTTCATTCTTCATCGCCGCGCAGCGGCATCATCTTTCATCGTTCATACTCCATCCTTCATGCCTCTGGACCGATACGCGGACATCTGCGCCGCCTGGCGCTGGAACGTGCCGGCGCGGTTCAATATCGCCGAGGCGTGCTCGAGCCGCTGGGCGGCCGACCGCACGCGATTCGCGCTGTACTGGGAGGATGAGGACGGCCAGAGCGCCTCGTTCACGTTCTGGGATCTGGAGAAGCGCGCCAACCGGCTCGCGAACGCGCTGTCGGCACTGGGCGTCGCGCGCGGCGACAGCGTCGCGCTGATTCTGCCGCAGCGACCCGAGACGGTGATCGCGCACCTTGCCGTCTACAAGCTCGGCGCGCTGGCGGTGCCGCTGTCGGTCCTGTTCGGCGCCGAAGCGCTCGACTTCCGGCTCGCCAACAGCCGCGCGAAGGTCGCACTGGTGGACGCGCAGTCGCTTCCCAACCTCGCTCCGCTGGTTCAAAGCCTGCCCGGGCTTGCGCACGTCATCGGCGTCGCAGGAGCCAGGGAGTCGTTCACCACGCCGTTCGAGACCCTGCTCGAGCGCGCCTCGCCGTACTTCTCGCCGGCGGACACGGCATCCGGCGATCCTGCGTTGCTGATCTACACCAGCGGTACCACCGGGCCGCCGAAGGGCGCGCTCATGCCGCACGCGTGCATGCTCGGCAACCTCCCCGGTTTCATTCACTCGCACGACGGCTTTCCGCAGCCCGGCGACCTGTTCTGGTCGCCCGCCGACTGGGCGTGGACCGGCGGGCTGATGGACGCGTTGCTGCCAACGCTTTACTTCGGGCAGCCGATCGTCGGCTACCGCGGCCGCTTCGATCCTGAGCGCGCGCTCCGGCTGATCGAGCGCTACCAGGTGCGCAACGCGTTCCTGTTCCCGACGGCGCTCAAGTTGATGATGAAGGCCTACCCGAGGCCGCGCGAAAGCTTCGACGTCAATCTCCGCAGCATCATGAGCGCCGGCGAATCGCTCGGCACCACGGTGTTCGAATGGACGCGCGAGGCGCTCGGTGTCACGGTCAACGAGATGTTCGGCCAGACCGAGATGAACTACATTGTCGGCAATTCGCAGCAGCTGTGGCCGGCGAAGCCCGGCTCGATGGGGCGACCCTACCCGGGCCATCGCATCGCGGTGATCGACGACGACGGCAATGAGGTTCCGCGCGGCGAGCCGGGCGACGTCGCGGTGCATCGTGTCGCGCCGGACGGCGCGCGGGATCCGGTGTTCTTCATCGAGTACTTCGGCAATCCGGAGGGCACCCGCAGCAAGTACACCGGCGACTGGTGCCGGACCGGCGATATCGCAACCATGGATGCGGACGGCTACCTCTGGTACCAGGGACGCGCCGACGATGTGTTCAAAGTCGCCGCCTATCGCATCGGCCCGTCGGAGATCGAGAACTGCCTGGTCAAGCATCCGGCCGTGGCGAACGCCGCGGTGGTGCCTGCTCCCGACCCGACCCGCGGCAACGTGGTCAAGGCGTTCGTCGTGCTGGCTCCGGGGCACGGCGCGTCCGAGGCGCTGGTGACCGATCTCCAGGCGCACGTCCGCAGCCTGCTCGCGCCCTACGAAGTGCCGAAGGTCATCGAATTCATCGACGCGCTGCCGATGACCACGACCGGCAAGGTTCAGCGCAAGCTGCTGCGCGAGCGCGGCACGGCGCGAACGTGTACCTGATCGGAGCCTCGCTAGTCCCGATCGGCTGCCCCCACCCGCTCGAGGAACCGGCGATGGGTGAGCACCCACGCCGCCGCGGGCGCCACCGTCGGCAGGATCAGCGAACCGAACTGGAAAGCGAACACGATCGCCTCGCGCTGCGCGGCGGTGAATCCGGTCTGCGAAGCGACTGCGGGACCGGCGGTGATCGCGACGTTTTTCAGAAAATCGGCGACCACGCCGAACGCAACCACCGGCAGCACCACCAGGTAGCCGATCGCGAGGATGCGCAGCCATCCGCGCTCACGCGCTGCCAGCACCAGTGCCGCGAACATCGGCAGCCCGTAGGCGTAGAGCAGCATGTTCATTTCCACGCTGATCGTCCCGCCCGACACCGCCCGGCCGGGCTTAAGCGTCGTCACCACCTGGACGATCGCGCCCTGCGCGTCCACCGAGCGGACGAGATCGCCGAATCCGGTGGCCAGCACGGCCTCCGCCAGGAGCCGTGCCGGCCAGAACAGCAGCGGCGCGGCGACATACCAGACGGCAAACGTCACCGGCAGCCAGGCGAGCGTTGCCAACACGAAGCGCGGCAGCGGATTCTTGATCGCTACGCGGCCGCGGCGGCGATCGCCGGCGGCCCGGGAGGATGCCGGTCGCGCTCGCGCGGCAGCGTGCGGATCCAGACCAGCCAGACGATGAGTACGTCCAGCATGATCAGCGCCTGCCAGACGTACAGGTGCGCCCACTCGAACCACTGCCGATCCCACTGGCCGAGGTAGAACAGGCTGATCACGCGAACGACGTTGAGGCCCTGCACGGCAACGATGCCGGCGGCGAGGCCGGCCAGCTTGTGCTTCCACGAAGAGGGAAAGGCGAGGATCGCCGCGACCAGCACGATGGTGGCTTCGACGCCGTTGCATCCGGCTTCGATCGACACCGCGAAGCCGTTGATGGTGTGGCGCATGATCTTGCCCACCGCCATCACGTTCGGGTCGAACACGGTGACCAGCCAACTCGAAATCCGCGCCAGCGTGTTGGTCCACGGCGCGACCAGGTGCTGCTGCGCCCACGGGGTCAGCTCGAATCCGAACAGGACCGCCTGCAGCACTACGAAGGAGACGAAGAAGCGAATCACGCGGGCGATTCTACCTGCTAGCCTCGCGCGAGCGGCGGATTGCCCTTGAAGTAGCGGCGGATGCCATCGCCGATCGACTCCGCGAAGCGCTGCTGGTGGCGCTCGCTGCGAAGCTTCAGTTCCTCGTCGGGATTGCTGATGAACGCGGTCTCGACCAGGATCGACGGAATGTCGGGAGCCTTCAGCACGGCGAATCCGGCCTGCTCGACTGACGGCTTGTGCAGCGCGTTGTGCTCCGCTATTCCCGCGAGCACGTGGCGCCCGACCTTGAGGCTGTCGTTGATCTGCGCTGCCTGCGACAGGTCGAGCAGCGTTCGCGCCAGCGCCGGATCGCGCGCGCCGAGGTTGACCCCGCCGATTAGGTCGGCCTGGTTCTCCCGATCCGCGAGCCAGCGCGCCGCCGCCGACGTGGCGCCGGACTCCGAAAGCGCGAACACCGACGAGCCGCGGGCGGCCGGCTCTCGGAACGCGTCGGCGTGAATCGACACGAACAGGTCGGCCCCGACCCGGCGCGCCTTGGCGACGCGCAGAGCCAGCGGCACGAAATGATCGTCCTCGCGCGTCAGCACTGCGCGCATATTGCGCTCGGCGTCGAGCGTCCGCTTCAGCCGGCGCGAGATCGCGAGCACGACGTGCTTCTCGTAGGTGCCGCGCGGCCCGATCGCGCCCGGATCCTCGCCGCCGTGCCCCGGATCGATCGCGATGACGACCCGGCGTGGCGAGTCGCGTTGCGCTGCATCGGAAGGCGCCGCGGGCGCCCCCGAAGCTTCCGGCTGCCGGGCTGCGCGCGGCGCTCCGTCGCGCTCGAGCAGCGCCATCAGCGGATCGACCGGATTCATCGGATAAAGGTCCAGCACCAGCCGATGCCCGAATCCGGCGATGGGCGCGAGCTGGAACACCTGCGGATTGATCTCGGCGCGAAGGTCGAACACGACGCGAAGCGACGTCGACACCGGCCGGCCGAAGCGCACGCCCGCAATGTAGGGATCGGTGGCCTCGATCTGCGTCGCCAGCCTGGCGAGCGAGATCGTCAATTCGGTCGCCTCGAGGTCGAGCACCAGCCGGTACGGATCGCGCAGCACCGCCAGTTGATGGGGAATCGGGGCCGGACCTTCGAGGATGACGCGCGTGTACTCCTGCGAAGGCCACACTCGCGTCGAAGCGACCCGCGCGACGTTCGCCATCGACCACGGGACGACGAGCCCGCTCGCGGGCGCGATCAGCCACCGGAGCGCCCGGCGGCGCCCGATCGACACGCGCGTTATCCGTGCATGGTTGCGGCGAGGACGATCAAGCATCGCTCACCCGCCTGTGTGGCCGCAACGGCCGTCAGCCGGCGGCCGGGGACGGTCGCGTTCGCGCCGCCGGCAGCGTCGGCGAGTGTGATCGCGATGTCCGCCGGGGGCAGGCGATCCGCGACGCGCTCGGGCCACTCGACAAGGCAGACCGTGTCGTTGCGGAAGCCTTCCTCGACGCCCGAGTCGTCCCATTCGGCGGGGTTCTCGAATCGATAAAAATCAAAGTGATACAAGTATAAGCTCGATAACGGATAATGTTCAACCAGTGCGTAGCTGGGACTCTTCACCGGCCCCGTCCAGCCCAGCCCGCGCAGCACCCCGCGGGCGAACGTCGTCTTGCCCGCACCGATTTCCCCGGAAAGGGTGACGATCATCGGGGGGCCGAGCGCGCTCGCGAGCGCCCTTCCGGCGCGCTCCGTTGCGGCCGAATCGGGAAGGAACAGGGTCAGTGAATGCAAGGTGCGCCTTCGCGGGTCAAACGCCGCTTTTCGCTGGCGTAGGCTTGGCAGCATGAACGAGTTGCGATCCGCGCCGGGTGGCACCGACTTCGATGCACTAGCCGGTCGCATCGCGCGCTGGGGCCACGAAATCGGCCTCGGCGCAATCGGCATCGCGGACACCGATCTTTCCGAAGACGAGGTGCACCTTTGCAACTGGCTCGCCGCCGGCCGCCACGGCGCGATGGATTATATGGCCCGCCACGGCGCGAGGCGCGCGCGTCCGGCCGATCTCGTCCCCGGGACCGTCCGGGTGATCACCGCGAGGCTGGACTACTGGCCGGCGGCGGCGCGCGACGCGGCGGAGGTGCTCGACGATCCCGAGCGCGCCTACGTCTCGCGCTATGCGCTGGGGCGCGACTATCACAAGGTATTGCGAAAGCGCCTGCAACAGCTCGCCGACCGCATTGCCGCCGAGGTAGGCGCGTTCGGCTACCGCGTGTTCACCGACAGCGCGCCGGTGATGGAAGTCGCGCTCGGCGCGAAAAGCGGCACCGGTTGGCGCGGCAAGCACACGCTGCTGCTGACGCGGGAAGGTTCCTACTTTTTCCTCGGCGAGATCTACACCGACCTGCCGCTGCCGGTTACGCCGGCGACCAGCGCGCACTGCGGGAGCTGCACGGCCTGCATCGCCGCTTGCCCGACCGGCGCGATCGTCGCGCCCTACGAACTCGATGCGCGGCGCTGCATTTCCTACCTTACGATCGAGCTGGACGGCCCGATTCCCGAGCCGCTGCGGCCGCTGATCGGCAACCGCATCTACGGTTGCGACGACTGCCAGCTCGCGTGTCCGTGGAACCGCTATGCGCGCACGGCCGCGCTGCCCGAGTTCGCGTCGGTCCGCCACGGCCTCGACGATGCGCGGCTGGTCGATCTGTTCGCCTGGACGCGGGACGAGTTCGACGCACGGATGGCGGGCAGCGCGATCCGCCGCATCGGCTACGAACGCTGGCTTCGCAACGTCGCGGTCGCGTTGGGCAATGCCCCGGCAACGGCGGAAATCGTCGCGGCATTGCGTACCCGCGCCAACGATCCTTCGCCGCTGATACGGGAGCACGTCGCCTGGGCGCTGGAACGGCAACAACGGGGGCTCGGCCGCCTGCCGCTTGACGTATTACGCGAGACGTAATACCCTCTCCAGGTGATCAAGTCCTTCCGTGCGCGCGACGCGGAAGCGCTGTTCAACGACCGCCTGGTCGCGTGCTTTCGAGCGATAGAGCGTCCGGCGCGGCGCAAGCTTCTTTATGTGAATCAGGCGCGCTCGCTCCACGATCTGCTCGTTCCGCCCGGCAACCACCTCGAAGCGCTCAAGGGCCACCGCAAGGGCCAGCACAGCATCCGGGTGAACGAACAGTGGCGAATCTGCTTCCGCTGGTCGGATGGACACGCGTACGACGTCGAGATTGTCGATTACCACGGATAACAGACATCATGGCCGCAAAACTGCTCGATCCGATTCCCCCCGGCGAAATCCTCTACGAGGAATTCATGAAGCCGCTCGGCGTGAGCATCAACGCGCTCGCGCGCGAGCTCGCCGTGCCGCCCAACCGCATCAGCGAGATCGTGAGCGGAAAGCGGGCAATAACTGCCGACACCGCACTGCGCCTGGGCAAGTACTTCGGCGTTTCACCGGAGGTGTGGTTGAACCTCCAGGTCGACTTCGATCTGCGCGTGGCGAAACGCACGACCTGGCCGAAGGCCGAGCCGCGCGTGCGGGTGCACGCGGATTGAAAACAGTTGCAAGCCCGCGAACCGCTTTGCTCGCCGGCGCCACGGGTCTCATCGGTCGTGCGCTGTTGCGTCAGTTGCTCGCCGACAAGCACTACCGCCGCGTGCATGTCCTGCTGCGCCGCAAGGCGCCCGACATTAAGGCCAATCCCAAGCTCAAGATTCACCAGGTCGACTTCACGCGGCTGCCTCAATCGTTCCCACCGGCGGAGGACGTGTTCATCGCGCTCGGAACCACGATCAAGGTAGCCGGCTCGCAAGCGGCCTTTCGCCAGGTGGACTTCGACTTCGTGGTGAATACCGCACGGGCCGCCAAGGCGGCTGGTGCGACGCGGTTAGCCGTCGTGTCGGCAGCGGGCGCCGATGCGAAGTCGCGCGTCTTCTACAACCGCGTCAAGGGCGAAATGCAGGCGGCCATCGGTGAGCTTGGCTACGAATCCATCGTGATTGCGCAACCTTCGCTGCTGCTGGGTGACCGGGCCGCATTGGGACAAGCCGTGCGCGGCGGCGAAGCGCTGGCGGTGCGGCTGCTCGGGCCGCTCGCCTGGATGGTGCCCAAGGCCGTGCGTCCGATCGAAGCCGGCGCTGTGGCGTCGGCGCTGCTGGCGGCCATTCTCGCCGCGAAGCCCGGAGTTCTCGTCCTGAAATCGGGCGAGATGCAGGCGCGTAACCAGCACTAGTCCATCGCCCGAACAGGCTCGTAACGAGCCGAAGCCCTCGCCAGTGGCGCAGTCGGCAACCATCGTTGCGACCCCGGAACGGCCCGTCGCCAGCACCCCCACCGGGCGGTTGCCCCCGTAATCGACCTTCGAACCACCCGAACCAACCTCCAATGCGCTGGGCCGTGGTGTTGTATCGCCTATCCTTCGTAGTGAAAGACCGTCGGGCCCGGCTTCCGCGCTTCGACCCTTGCCTCTCCCAAGCCGCTTGTGCGGCCTTGTACTGTATTAAATTACAGTGTAATCTTATGGATGACAGCAGACGATGATTCGGCGGTTCAAGCACAAGGGATTGGAGCGTTTCTTCCGGCGCGGCGATTACCGGGGCATCCCGGCGCCGAGCGGGGCGAGAATTGAGCGCATTCTTGATCGCCTGGACGCGGCGATGCGGCCGGACGACATGAACCTACCGGGTTATCGCTTCCATCGCCTCAAGGGTGATCGTGCCGGCACGTACGCCGTGACGGTGGCCGGCAATTGGCGAATCACGTTCGCTTTCGAGGGGGAAGACGCTACTGGAGTTGACTTGGAGGACTATCACTGATGCGAAGCCTGCGAAACCCGAGCCGGCGCCCCACGCATCCCGGCGCGGTGCTGCGCGAGGATGTATTGCCGGCGTTGAACATGACTCAAACCGAGTTCGCCCGGCGCTTGGGTGTGTCGCGCCTGAGCGTGTCCGAATTGTTGCTGGAAAAGCGCGCTCTGTCGCCCGAGATGGCGGCCCGGATCGCCAAGCTCCTGCGCACGACTGCGGAGAGTTGGCTGCGCATGCAGGCGGCGGTCGATCTGTGGGAGGTCGAGCAACACCCCGAGCGGCTCGCCACCGTGCAACCGATCGACAAGCGACTGTTGCGTGCAGCGTAGGGGACGCGAGCGTTTTGCCGAGCCTCACCCAAGGGGGCGTACACAGGGGACCCACCCGGTTGATTATCCTGCGCATCGGTACGGCGCACAGTCATTGTCGGCTCCAACAAATGGTCGCCTCCCCATCGATTCTCCGGGCATGCCCGGGGCCATGACATACGCCAAACGGACGATGGACGCATTGTTTTCCGTCGTAATTTGGTTCCCCCTCTCTTGTTGAATTAGACCGCTTACGCGGGTAGGTGCGCAACATGGCTGTCCCTGATTTCCAGAGTTTGATGCTTCCGTTGTTGACGCTGGCGGGTGACGGTCAGCACCACGCCCTTGCCGAGGCGGTCGAACGGCTGGCCCAGGAGTTTCAACTCTCCGACGACGACCGAAAGGAGCTTCTCAAAAGCGGGCAGACCCGGTTGTACAACCGGGTCGGCTGGACAACGACCTACCTTAAAAAGGCTGGCCTGCTCCAGGCCGTTGGACCGGGTCGTTTCCAGTTGACGGCTCGTGGGCGGGACGTTCTCGCTAGCCCCCCCCGCAGCCATAGATGTTGCTTTCCTGGAGAGTCGGTTCCCAGAAATCTCGGCGTTTCGAAAGGGCCGTTCAAGTAGCGAACTCGCAGGCGACGAGCCGCCCGCGACCTTCAACACTGCCGATGGCACCTGGAACCAGCGCGTGGGCGTCGAGGAACGGGTCCGCGAGACGATGGAATTGGCAATTCCGAATGAAGCGCTACGCAGCGCGGCGCTGCATTTTCTCGCGTTGGCCATCGACAACGCGGATGAGGAGCGCGGTGACGCGTGGTGCGTGCGGGAGACCGAGCAAGGGCTTCGGGTCATGACGGGCCGTCTGCTCGCATGCGAGGTCGCGCGGTCGAAAATGCGGGTCAGCGTCATTGGACCTATCGGTGACGATGTCCGCGGCGCTCTGGGAGCGGAGGCCGAAAAAGACGAGGAGTTCAAGTTCAAAACGGTACCTGGAGGGCTGCTACTCACGTTCCCCATCGAGCACGCGGCGGAGGCTCTCGACTTGTTGAAGGATGGACTCAATGGCTTCGTTGATATGGCTATGGCGCGCGTGCGGCGTGCAGTCAGCCTCGAAGATCATGTTCCCGAAGCAGTTGTCTACATCGCGAGCGTCGTTGGCCGCGAGTTGCCGCAGCCAGAGCCGATCGCAGAGACGCAAGATTCCGAACAGCTCGATGATAATTCGGACGAGGACGATGTCGGCGTTTCGCGGGAGCCACGGGTTCGCGGCCGGGCGCCGATCTTCGAGCGCGGTCAGCGCTCCATTGCTTCGCTGACCAGCGACATCGAGCGTGAGGTGATTGCCCTGCCCGACCTGCAGCGGCCCTTTGTCTGGGAAGACACAAAGGTTCGAGAACTCCTCGACTCGCTCTTCGTGGGCTTCCCGGTGGGGACGCTCGTCTTCTGGCACACCTCCAACGACAAAGACGCTCGTGCTCTGGGAGCGGAGAGACCGGGTCTCCGAGCCACGACACTGGTCATCGATGGCCAACAGCGCCTAACGTCGCTCTACGCCGTGATGCGAGGTGTCGAAGTCGTCGGCAAAGACGGTGCGAAGCGAAGAATCACGATCGCGTTCCGGCCACGCGACGGGCGATTCGAGGTTGCCGACGCTGCGATCCGCAACGATCCTGAGTTCCTGCCTAATGTGACGGAACTGTGGAACGGGATGCGTCCCAAGCCACAAATCCGGCGCGATCTAATGAACGCGCTCCGAGACAAAGGACGCGCGGTCGACGAAAAGTACGAGGACGCCGTGGAGCGAAACCTCGATCGCGCGCATTCGATCACCGACTACCGGTTTCCTACGGTCGATATCCGCAAGACGGCGACAACGCAGGATGAGGAAGCCACAGAGGAGGACGTCGCCGAGATCTTCGTCCGTATCAACAACCAGGGAACTCGACTCGGGCAGGCCGATTTTGTTCTAACGCTGCTCTCTGTGTATCACGGTGAGTTGCGCGACCGTATCGAGGAGCGCTCGCGGGCGATGTCGCAGGGGACGGTCGTCGGGATCGATACACAACAGCTTCTGCGGGCCGTGTGCGGTGTCGCCTTTGGTCGCGCGCGAATGTCGGCGGTCTACCGCTATCTTCGTGGGGTGGATCCGACGACGGGCGAAGCGGACACTGCCGGACGCTTGAAACGCCTGGGCCAACTCGACGATGCGGCGAAGGAGTGCATGGAGCCCACACCATGGCGCGACTACTTGCTTCGCGTGCAGCATGCCGGGTTCGTCAGCCAGGCGCTCGTCGCCTCCAAGAACGCAATCGTGAACGCATATGCCTTCTACATCCGCGGCCGGAAGTCCGGCGTCTCGAAGAGCAAGCTCGACGAGATGATCGCGCGCTGGGTGTTCGGGACGTTGCTCACAGCACGCTACTCGGGGTCGTCCGAGACCATCTTCGAGCAGGACTTGGCGCGTGTTGCGAGGCTGGGAAAAGATGACGCCGATGGCTTTGTGCGCGCGCTCGACGACGCGATGGGCGAGACCATCACGGGAGATTACTGGACCCACACTCTCGTCTCAGCCCTCGAGACGCAGAAGGCACGGGCTCCCGCTGCACTTGCATTCCGAGCGGCCCAAGTTGTTCTCGGAACGAGGGCGCTTTTCTCGGATCAGTTTCTTCGGAACCTGCTCGACCCGCCCGCGCATGGCGCGCGCGCAGCTAGCGAAGTCCACCATCTCTTTCCAGTGGCCTGGCTCTACGCGCGCGGGATTCGCGAGCGTCGCCGAGTTAACCAAGTCGCCAACCTGGCGGACGTCGGCTGGCACGACAATAACCTGATTGGCGGCCGAGGTCCGGTGGAGTACGTTCCGCGCCTGCGTCAAAAACTGGCCATCGACGACGATCGGTGGGGCCGGCTGTGCGTGGAGCACGCCCTTCCGTTGGGATGGGAGTCGATGGAGTACGAGGAGTTTCTCCGCGAGCGGCGACGAAGGATGGCGGACATCATTCGAGTCGCGTTCCGCCAGCTCGGGGGCGAGCCGGACGCCCCGCCGCTAACGCCGCCGTGGTTCCTGCCGGGCGCCGAGGCCGTGTGGCAACGCATTGTGGAGACCGAGCGCGCGTTGCGTGGCGTCGTCCGCGAAGTCTACGCAGCACGTTTCGGCGAGGCGGCCGCGGGGAGGATTGAGGAGGCCCTGCCTGAGCGAGAACGCGAGAGCCTCGCGCGCGCGCTCCGGGCGCGTCCAGTAGGTGCGGACGCACTCAGCATCATCGACTACCTCTACCTCGGTCAGCTACCGCCTCTCCTCTTTGCGACGGACGTGTGGAACACCGCTCGTGTCCGATTCGGCGGCGCCGAAGACGCGAAGCAGCGGCTTCAGATTGCCGTCAGCCAGATTGCGCCCGTCCGCAACGAGATCGCCCACGTCCGCGAGATTGAGCGCGACCGTCTTCTCCGCGCGAGCGTCGCATGCGCTGATGTGTTGGAGATGTTGCAAGGCAGCTCATCTCAGTCAGGGTCCTGAGTCAGGGACGTCGAGGTCTTTCACGCCAACACTGAATCCGCGAGTGGAATTGTCGACTCGAAGGAGTGAGCGCGGGTCGGCGAAACCAGAGGCCGAACAAAGGAATCCACCTTACGCCAATGAACGGCGCGGCTGATTCCTGAAGTTAGGCCCCAGGACGCCTGCGCTGTGATTCGATGCGGCCCTGACCACGCGCCAAACCCCGAGCAGTGGCTCGCGCTCGATGAACAGGAACAAATCCGTCGCGCGGAAGAGCACCATCGCTTGACGCGCATCAAGCTGCCGAATCTGAAGGCGCACGCCAAACGCGAAACGTCGAACGCAGAACGCAAGTGCTAACGAATTAGCTGATTCATCGACACGATCGGCAGCATCACCGCAAGCACCAGCACCAGCACGATCGCTCCCATCACCACGATCAGCGCCGGCTGCAGCAGCGCGGTGAGCCAGGTGAGCCGCGTCTCGGCATCGCGCTCGAGTTCGTTGGCAGCACGTACCAGGACTTCGGGCAGCTTGCCGACCTGCTCGCCGTTCGCGACCAGGTGCACTAGCAGCGGCGGAAAGACCCGCTGCTCCTTCAGCGCGCGCGCCAGCGGCACGCCCTCGCGCACCAGTCCGGCGGCGTTGCGCGCCGCGTCCACCAGCGGTCGCATCCGCATGACGTTGGTGGCCGCCTCGAGTGATCGCATCAGCGGCGTACCGCTGCCCACGAGGATCGCGAGCGTGCTCGCGAACCGCGCCGTTTCGAGACTGCGAAGCAGGCGGCCGATCGCCGGGAGCTTCAGCAACCACGCCTGCCAGCGGGCCCGGAATGCTTCGCGCCGATTCGCGATCGCCCACGCGATCGCCACCGCCGCCAGCGCGGCGGCCCACAGCCACGCGGTGGCGCGAAGAAATTCCGACGTCTCGATCAGCGCGCGGGTCAACCAGGGCAGTGCCTGCCGGCTCTGCTGGTAAACGGACACGACCTGCGGCACCACGTACACGAGCAGTACCGCGATCACGGCGAACGCGACCAGCGTCACCAGCACCGGATAGATCAGCGCGACCACGAACTTTTGCCGCAACGCCTGCCGGTCCTCCAGGTAATCGGCGAGCCGCGACAGCACTTCCGCGAGCCGCCCGCTGTCGGCGCCGGCCGCGACCAGCGAGCGATACAGCGGCGGGAAAGTGCGAGGGAAGCGGCCGAGCGCAGCAGGCAGCGGCTCGCCGGCCTCGACGGCAACGCGCAATCCCTGCACGACTTTCGCGACCCGTGGCGAGTCCGCCTGCTCGGCCACCGCCGCGAGCGCCTGATCGACCGGCATGCCGGATTGTGCGAGCGTCGACCACTGGCGGGTGAGCATCGCAACCTCGGTTGCGCCAAGGCGAATCGAACCGGCGGCATCGAGTCGCCCCGACTCGGTGACAGCGGTCGGAGTCAGCCCCTGGGCGCGAAGCGTTTCGCGCGCACCGCGCGCGCTCTCCGCGTCGAGCGAGCCGCGCTGGAGCCGGCCGGTGGCGTCGACGGCTTCGTAGCGAAACGCGGGCATGCGCCGACGGGATAGTGTCCCGAGTCAGAAATCCGTTGTGCAAATCGGGCCGGTTCGCTCCCAGGCATTGTTACCCCCGCGCGGCTGGGGACCTACCTCGCCGCGCGGGGGCGTCGCGCCTGGAAGCGAACGACGCTGGAGCGCGGCGCGACTTGTCGAGGCCCGTAAGGCGCGTCGCCGCGCGATGGCGCACCGGCCGACGCGTTGGATTGCGCTCCTGCACAACGTCGACAGAGGCCGCGGCCCGTTTGCGCGAGCGTATCGCAGATGGCCGAGATTGTTCAACGAATCCCTGACTCAGGACATTAATCGCGCGTGACTCGCACCAGTTCGGCGAGCGAGGTCGTTCCATCCGCCAGCCAGCGCGCGCCATCGGCGCGAAGGCCGGTCATGCCTGCATTGCGGGCAGCATCGCGCAGCACCGCCTCGGGTGCGCGATCGTGAATCGTGCGGCGCACGGCATCGTCGACGACGATCAACTCGTAGATGCCGGTGCGCCCGTGGTAACCGGACTCGCGGCAGGCCTCGCAGCCAACGGCCTCGAACAATTTCGGCAACTCGGGAATGCCCATGCGGGCGAGCAGCTCCCGTTCCGCGCCGGTTGGCGCGACCGGCTTGCGGCACGCGGGACACAGCGTGCGCACCAGCCGCTGCGCAAGCACGCCCAGCAGGCTCGACGAGAGCAGGTAGGGCTCGACACCCATGTCGGCAAGCCGAGTCACCGCGCTCGCGGCATCGTTGGTGTGCAACGTGGCCAGGACCAGATGGCCGGTCAGCGACGCCTGCACCGCGATCTGGGCGGTCTCGAGATCGCGGATCTCGCCGATCATCACGATGTCCGGATCCTGGCGCAGGATCGCTCGCAGCGCGCGCGCGAAAGTCAGGTCGATGCGGGGGTTCACCGGCGTCTGTGCAACGCCATCGAGCGCGTATTCGATCGGATCCTCGACCGTCATCATGTTGAGGCTGCCTCGCGGCAGCCGCGATAGCGCGGCGTAGAGCGTGGTCGTCTTCCCCGAGCCGGTCGGGCCGGTCACCAGCACGATCCCGTGCGGCTCGCGAATCAGGCGGTCGATCGCTGCCAGCGTGGCTTCGCTCATGCCGAGCAGCGCGAGGTCGAGGCGCGCCGAGTCCTGGTCGAGCAACCTCAGCACCACGCGCTCGCCCGAACCCGTCGGCAGCGACGACATCCTCACGTCGACGCTGCGCCCGCCGAGCTTCAGGGCGATGCGGCCGTCCTGGGGCAGGCGTTTTTCCGCAATGTCGAGGCTCGCCATGATCTTCAGCCTGGAGACCAGCGCGGCGTGCAGCTGGCGCGGCGGCTCGATGACGTCGTGCAGCACGCCATCCACGCGGAAGCGCACGACCGAGCGCGCCTCATAGGGCTCGAAATGCAAGTCGGACGCGCGCTCCTTCAACGCCTGCAACAGAAGCGCGTTGATCATCCGGATCACCGGCGCCTGCGCCTCGTCCGCGAGCAGGTCGGAGCTCACCGGCAGCTCCTGCATCAGCCGGGTCAGGTCGCCTTCGCGCGCCAGTTCCTCGTGGATCGACGCCGCGGTTCCGCCGGCGTTGTAGGCGCGCGCGAGTTCGGTGGCAAAGCGCTCTTTGTCGACCGGGCGTGTCAGCAACGGCCGCTTCAGCACCCGCCGCAGCTCGGCAAGGCCGTCGACACTCGCGTCGGGGCGCACCAGCACGACCACCGAATTGCCCTCGTCGCCGATCGCGAGAACGCCGTGCTGCCTGGCGAACGCGTAGGCGATGCGCTGAGTGTATCCGGATGCCAACGTTGCCATGAAAAAGTGAACAGGTGAACAGGTGAACAGGTGAAGCGCGCGCAACCGCACGCGTTCATTCACTCGTTCACTTGTTCACTCATTCACTGCCCTTTCGGCATGAACGGCTCGAGCGGATGCGGCGGCGGTGACAACGGACCGGGAACCGGCATGCCCGGCCCGGGCGGTTTTCCCGGCATCGTTCCCGGCGCGGGCAGCTCGGGCCGGGTCGGATCGTCCCAGAACGGCGCCGCGCCCGGCTGCAGCCGCTGCTGCTCGCTCATCAGGTACTCGTAGCGGTCGGAGGAGATCTCGCGCCCGGCCTGCGCGGTGCGGATCACCGTGGGCTTGAGGAACACCATCAGGTTGGTCTTTTCGCGGCGGCGCGCATCGTAGCGGAAAATCGTGCCGACGCCGGGAATGTCGCCCAGCACCGGAACCTTGTCGCTACCGTCGGCGAGCTTGTCCTCGATCAACCCGCCCAGCACGATGATCTGGCTGTCGTCGACCAGGACCGACGATTCCAGCGCACGCTTGGAGAGGATGATGCCGGTGGTCGCGCTCTGCTCCTGGATGCGCGACACCTCCTGATAGATCATCATGCGCACGGCACCGCCTTCGGTGATTTGCGGCCTCACCCGCAGCACCAGGCCGACGTCGCGCCGCTCGATGGTCTGAAACGGTGTGACCGTCGTGGTGCCACCGGTGGTCGCGTACTGGCCGGTCACGAACGGCACGTTCTGTCCGACGATGATCCGCGCCTCCTCGTTGTCGAGGGTCAGCAACGCTGGCGTCGAAAGTATGTTCGCGGAGACGTTGGTCTCGAGCGCGCGGGCGAGGAATCCGAGGTTGGTGATCTCGCCGACGAACGGAAGCTTGACCGATCCCCGGATCACGCCGATGTTGAGCCCCGGCGCGACGCCGGCCGGATTGATCGCGACGTCGATGATGTTGGTGCCCTGGCCGCGCGTGCCGAAGTTGGTGCCGCCCACCACCCGCGTCTGGGTGGTGTTGTAGCCCGACAGCGCCTGCCACTGGATGCCGAGTTCGGCGGCCTTGTCCGCCGAGATCTCGACGATCAGCGCCTCGACATAGACCTGCGCACGGCGCACGTCGAGCTTTTCGATGATCGCGCGCAGGTTGTTGTAGACCGGCTCGGGCGCCATGATGATCAGCGCATTGTTCGCCGTGTCCGCCTGCACCGTCACGCTGCCGGCGCTGAAGGCGGAGTTCGACGGGGGGGCTGCGAACGGCAACGCCGGCGTGGTTGCCGCTGCGGCCGCCGGAGCCACCGCGAACGAGCTCATCGAAAACGAACCGGGAGGCGCGAGCGAAGCCGGTGCGGGTTGCGCCGAACCGCCATCGCCGCCGGTCAGCAACGCGCGCAGGGTTTGCGCCACGCGCGCCGCGTCGGCGTTGCGAAGGTAGATGATGAACAGGTTGCCGCCGGCGCGCCCCGGCGTGTCGAGCTGCTCGATCAACTGCCGCACACGTGCGGCGCGCGCCGCGTTGTCACTTCGCACCAGCACGCTGTTGCTGCGCGGGTCGGGCACCAGCGTCACGCGCTGGCTCGGGTCGGGTGGCGCGCCGCCGGGCGAGGCCGATTCGCTCATCAACCGGTTGACCATGGTGACTACGTCCAGCGCCGAGGCGTGCTTCAACGGCACCAGCTGCGGCTCGGATGCCGGCGCCTGGTCGAGCGAGCCGATGATGCGCTCGATGCGGCGCAGGTTGCTCGCGTAGTCGGTGATGACCAGCGCGTTGTTGCCCGGAAACGCGGCAATCGCGCTGTTCGGCGAAATCAGCGGTCGCAGCACGTTGACGAGCTGCGCGGCCGATTCGTTGCGCAGCATGATCACCTGCGTAACCATCCGATCCCCGCTCCCGCTGCCGACGATACCGCCCTGCGTTCTCGCCTCGGCCTCGGGCACGATCTTGATTACCCCGTCGGCCTCGACGGCGGTGAAGCCCGACAGGCGGAGCGCCGACAACAGCGTCGGATAGACCAGGTTGCGTGGAACCGGCCGCGCTGACACGATGTTCACCGTGCCCTTCACGCGCGGATCGACGATGAAATTGCGCCCGGTAATCTCGGACACCGCCTTCACTACGGCATCGATTTCCGCGTTGACGAAGTTGAGCGTCACCGCGTCGGACGCCTGCACAGGTGCGGGCAACACCGGCTGTGCGGGCACCTGTGCGATCACGGGCAGCCCGGCGGAGACAATCAGCAGTAGCGCGAGGACGCCCCAGGCGCGGATGGCACCCTGTAACGCGGAAACGGCGAGGCTCCGCCGGGGGCCCGTGGGGTCGGGCGAGGTTGCCATCGTGTCTTAAGAGTAGCGCTTAAGGGCTTGTGCACATGGAAAAAAACTGTGGTCGATCATAGCACGCGGACGGGCCAACCGGTCCCCTTCAGCCGGGTCCGCCGGCGCCGATTGTCGCCCGCCAGGCACCACCTGTACTACGCAGGGGTGCTCCGCCTGCGCGGCTGCGAATCCGAAACCGCGGCCCGCCGCATCCAACCTGGCGACCACATCTTTCAGGGGAACTCCATGTTGACCGCCGACCCTATCCGCCAACACTCACTCTTCCGCCGGGTTG
>JBKKAZ010000274.1:0-5456 GCA_046714435.1 Casimicrobiaceae bacterium | reverse complement strand
CGTCGTCCCCGCGAAGGCGGGGACCCAGCGACTTTGCCGTGTCGAGCGAGGTTGATGGAAAGACACTGGGTCCCCGCCTTCGCGGGGACGACGAGGTCACCGCCATCGACGAGCTGATCGCGGAGCGCGAGGCGAAGCTCGACCCGCGGGCGCGAAAGTTCATCGACATGTGGCCGAGAACCCGCGCCGCCTACGCCGGCGACGAGTACGTCGTGAAAATCCGCGGCAAGGAAATTCGCACGGACCTGGTCTATACCTCGCTGTCGGGAACGCGGATCCCGAAGGTCTCGTTGCCGCGCTGGAAGGACGACGGCGAGATCCTGCGCTGGCAGCTTCGCGAAAACGTGCCGGGCAGCTTCCCGTTCACCGCGGGCGTGTTCGCCTTCAAGCGCGAGAACGAGGATCCGACCCGCATGTTCGCGGGCGAGGGCGACGCCTTCCGCACCAACAAGCGCTTCCACCTGCTCGCCGACGGCATGCCGGCGCAACGACTGTCCACGGCGTTCGACTCGGTCACGCTCTACGGCTGCGAGCCGGACCGACGGCCGGACATCTACGGCAAGGTCGGCAACTCGGGCGTGTCGATCGCCACGCTCGACGACCTCAAGGTGCTGTATTCGGGCTTCGACCTCTGCGATCCGAAGACCTCGGTGTCGATGACCATCAACGGCCCGGCGCCGACGATCCTGGCGATGTTCATGAACACCGCCATCGACCAGCAGTTCGACAAGTTCCGCCGCGACAACGACCGCGATCCGACCGAGGACGAGGCCGAAAAGATCCGCGCCTGGACGCTCGCCACGGTGCGCGGCACGGTGCAGGCCGACATCCTCAAGGAGGACCAGGGGCAGAACACCTGCATCTTCTCCACCGAGTTCAGCCTGAAGGTGATGGGTGACATCCAGGAGTACTTCGTCCATCGCAACGTCCGCAATTTCTATTCGGTGTCCATTTCCGGCTATCACATCGCCGAGGCCGGGGCCAATCCGATCAGCCAGCTCGCCTTCACGCTCTCCAACGGCTTCACCTTCGTCGAGGCTTACCTGGCGCGCGGCATGCACATCGACGACTTCGCGCCGAACCTGTCGTTCTTTTTCAGCAACGGCATGGACCCCGAGTACTCGGTGCTGGGGCGCGTCGCCCGGCGCATCTGGGCGGTGGCGATGAAGAACCGTTACGGGGCCGACGAACGCAGCCAGAAGCTCAAGTACCACTGCCAGACGTCGGGGCGCAGCCTCCACGCTCAGGAAATCGCCTTCAACGACATCCGCACCACGCTGCAGGCGCTGATCGCGACCTACGATAACGCCAACAGCCTGCACACCAACGCCTACAACGAGGCGATCACCACCCCGACCGAGGAATCGGTGCGCCGCGCGATGGCGATCCAGCTCATCATCAACCGCGAATGGGGGCTGGCGAAGAACGAGAATTCCAACCAGGGCAGCTTCATCATCGACGAGCTGACCGACCTGGTCGAGGAAGCGGTGCTGAAGGAGTTCGAGGCGATCGCCGAGCGCGGCGGCGTGCTGGGCGCGATGGAGACCGGCTACCAGCGCGGCAAGATCCAGGAAGAGTCGCTCCACTACGAACACCGGAAGCACGACGGCAGCCACCCGATCGTCGGGGTCAACACCTTCCGCAATCCGCACGAAGACTCCGGGCCCGTCCAGCTCGAGCTCGCGCGCTCGACGCCGGAGGAAAAGGAGTCGCAGCTATCGCGGCTTGCCGATTTCCACGCGCGCCATGCCGCGGAAGCGCCCGCTGCGCTGGCTGCCCTCAAGGACGCGGTGATCCGCAACAGCAACGTGTTCGCCGAGCTGATGAATGCGGTGCGCGTCTGCTCGCTCGGCCAGATCACCAACGCGCTGTTTGACGTCGGCGGGCAGTACCGCAGGAGCATGTGAATAGCAGGGTCAGACTCGACTTTCGAAAGGTGAAAGTCGAGTCTGACCCTGCATCTTGCTCGGACGAAGACCGACGGTATGGCAGAACAACCGCGACCTGTGCTAGGTTTTCAAGGTTGCGATGCGAGGAGGCGCTTTCGATGAAGACGCCGACGCTGGTAGCGAACCGGCTGTACTTCGGTGTGGATGCCATGCGGCTGCGTGATGCGGCCGACCGTGTGCTTGCGCGCGTCGTCGGGATACCGCCCGACCGCGCGACGGTGGACCTGCAGGCGATGGCGCAGGACTTTCGCCTCGGCACGGCTGCGAGCCGCGCGGTCGTCGACGAGATGGTGCGGAGCGGTGTGCTCGAACGGCTCTCGCCCAGCGGAATGGAGTACGGGATCACCGAGCGGTTTCGCGCGCTTGCGACGGCCCGCGTGATTCAGCCGATGCCGCGACGCGATGCGCAGGCGTTGCTCGCCCATGTCGCGGATGCGGCGAGGCACTTCAACCGCACGGCCGCGGCGAACAAGTATGAGATCGCCGCGCTCGCGGTGTTCGGCAGCTACATGAGCCTCGACGAAGACCTGCCGGAGGTCTCGCTTGGCATCACCGGCCGCCGGCGTCCGCCTGCGCCGTCCCCCGCGTCCGGGCGCGCGACGCGGCCTACTGAAGGTACCGAGCAGATTCGGCAGCTTTTCGAGGCGCAGAGCAGCTTTATTCGCGTCGGCTTCTTCCAGCAGCTGGAGGAGGTGCCGCGCCCGTTCAGTGTCATCTTCAAGGACGCGGATTGATCCAGGGAATCAGGGTCAGACTCGACTTTCGGCCGGGAGACCATAGGAAATCAAAAAAAGAGGGCCGAAAGTCCGGCCCCGCCAAGGAGTTGCGTGGCGCCGGCAGCATCGCGAATCCGGACCCCGCGTGCAATGATTAGCAATCGACGGGCCACGCACGCGGATTTGCAGGCGACTCAACGACTTGGTTGTCGTGTCAGGCCCAGACCCTGGCGACAGGCGGCGGCGTTGTCAACGCGGGCGACGGGAAACGGGGTCACGTTTCGCGCAACGTGTCGTGAACAGGTCGAGACTATCGCGCTCCCGCTTTCTCGAGAATCGTGACCATCTGGCGATAGCCGCGGCTCTTCGCGAGCGTGAGTGGAGTCGCTCCGCCGCGGTCCGGCAGATTCACATTCGCGCCGGCGTTCACCAGCGCCTCCAAGGTGGCGGTGTGCCGGGCACCGCCGTCGCCGAGGACGATCGATTCGATCAACGCGGTCCAGCCGAGGTTGTTGAGGTGGTCGAGCGGCGCGCCGGCTTGGATCAGCTCGCGTACCACCTCGACATGCCCCAGATGCGCAGCCGCGATCAGCGCTGTGCCGTCGTAGCGGCTGGTGACATTGGACGCCTTCGTGCCGAGTTCCAGCGCGACCTTCAGCGTCGGCAGGTCGTTGGCGACGGCAGCGATGGTGACGGTGTCATAGCGGTCATGCTCCTTGGCGTTTGCGTCTGCGCCGGCTTTCACCAGCGCGCGCATCGCGTCATGCCTTCCGACGTACGCGGCGACAATCAGGGGCGTGCGCGCGTAGCCGTCGCGCGCGTCGATGCGGGCTCCGGACGCGATCAGGTTTACGAGCGCTGCCACATCGCCCTTTGCGGCGGCGGCGAACAGGCCCCCGTATTGCGCGAATTCGGCCGGCGTGGGGGGGACCTGCGCGGCGGCGCCCGCCGCGGAGAGCAACGCGATCAAGGTGACTGCAAGCTTGAGCATCGGGGAGGCTCCAAAAGGGCGTGGTGCCATTGTGCCTCGCCGGGTCGATCCCGTTTCGCAAGTCGCGAACGATTCGCGTACCATGATCCGCGGCGGGCCGCGTGTTCCGCCCGCAGGTCGCAACGACGTGGCCGACACGACCCATTGGGCGTTCCCGCCCAGCCTCCAGCCCAAGCCGGGCGCGCTCGCGTTCGACCTTGGCGCCGCGCTTGACAGCGTGGTCACCGTGCACGCCGAGATTCCCGACGACGCGTTCACCGCGCCGCTCCTGGGCACCGAGCGCATTGGCAACGGCGTGGTCATCCGCCACGACGGTCTAATCCTCACCATCGGCTACCTGATCACCGAAGCGCGGACGATCTGGATCACTACCAACCACGGTGCCGTGGTCGCAGGGCATCCCCTCGCCTACGACTTCCCGAGCGGCCTGGGCCTGGTGCAGCCGCTCGGGCCGCTTCCGGCGAAGCCCTTGTCGCGCGGTTCGGCCGCGGCGCTGTCACCCGGCGATGCGGTGTACGTTCTCGGCCGCGGTGGCCGCGCCCACGCGCTGCAAGCCGAACTGCTCGCCAAGCGCGAGTTCGCCGGCTACTGGGAGTACGTGCTCGACGAAGCGCTGTTCGCCACGCCTTTGCATCCAGAATGGAGCGGGGCGGCGCTGGTCGACGAACAGGGCCAGCTCGTGGGTATCGGTTCGTTGTATGTGCAGGAGGAGGTCGGCGAAGAGGTGATCAAGGGCAACATGTTCGTGCCGATCGACCTGTTGGCCCCGATCGAGAACGACCTGGTCAGTTTCGGCCGCTCGAGCCGACCGGCCCGCCCTTGGCTGGGCATGTACACCGCCGAAGTCGAGGGCCGTCTGGTGGTGCGCGGGCTGGTCAAGGGTGGGCCGGCGGACGAAGCCGGCGTGCGGCTCGGCGACGTGGTGATCGAGGTCGCGGGGACGCGCGTCGCCGCGCTCGCGGCGTTCCTGCGCAACGTGTGGGCGCAGGGAACGGCCGGCGTGACGGTTCCGCTTACGCTCGCGCGCGGCGCAGGTGCGGTGTCCGCGGCGGTCCAGTCAGGCGACCGCGACGATTTCCTTCGCAAGCCGTCGCTACAGTAGGAAAAATAGGGTCAGACTCGATTTTCGGTCGACGCCCGGCTTCGACGCAATCGCCAGTGAAAATCGAGTCTGACCCTATTTTTCCTTCGCCCGCAACTTCGCGTTGATGTAGTCGCCGTGCGGCACATACAGCAGATCGGCGATCTTGCGCAGCACGTGCTGCTCATGCGCCGACAGCGTCGAATCCGCGTAGGCGACCTGCCACATCAACTCGATGACGCGGAGCTTTTGCGTGGCGCTGAACTGACGGTTGATCAACGAGGTGAACTGGTAGTAGCCGACCGCATCGCGGGCCTCGGCTTCGGCGAGTTCGACCAGCGCGTCCGCTTCGACGTCCGACAGTCCGAATTTCGCCTTCACCGCGTCGAGGACCGCGGACCGTTCGCCCTCGTCGGCCCCGTCGAGCCGCATCACCTCGACCAGCAGCGCCGCGGCCGCGACCCTGAGCTGGTGCGGGCTGGGCGCATCGTCGGCCGTGGGGACCAGGTTAGCGTCGAAAAACCGGCGGATTGCGGCTAGCATCGAAGCGGCATCAGATCACGCGTACCGGCACTGAGCAACCCTTGCGCGAGCAGGCCTACTATCGAGCGGCGCGCGCCGCTATCATCCCAACTTTCGTGCGAGGAGTAACAAACCATGGACCCACGCATCCTGAAGCTGTACGACGAGTACACCCACGCGCCGCTGCCCCGGCGGGT
>JBKKAZ010000273.1:0-6798 GCA_046714435.1 Casimicrobiaceae bacterium | reverse complement strand
CGCAGCGCTTCGGCATACCCGGCCCCGAGCGATTCGCGCATGCGCTTATTGCCGATGAAAGGCGGATTCCCCACGACGAACTCCGCCTGCGGCCACTCGGCCGCCCGCGCGTTGACGTAGCGCTCCACCGGCACCTGCGCCCGCTCGTCGGGCACAAGCAGACCCGTCACCGCGTGCGGCTTCATCGTTTTCCCGTCCCACCGCGTGATCGGGACCCCTCGCTCGTCGGTGACGTACTCCATGCGGTCATACGCCAGCACCGCGTCGCGGCACTCGATGTTGCGGAAGTCCTTGAGGACCGGCTCGGGCGGGCTCACGTTGCCGCGCGTGCGGTAGTGCCACTGCAGGTACCCGATCCAGAGCACCATCTCGGCGATCGCCGCGGCGCGCGGATTGATCTCGATGCCCAGCAGCTGGTGCGGATCGACCGTGACGCCGGCAAGCTCCAGCCGCCCCTGGGTGTCGCCCAGTTCGTCGAGCTGGTTCAGCACCTCGCCTTCGAGGCGCTTCAGGTGTTCCAGCGTCACGTAGAGGAAGTTGCCCGATCCGCACGCGGGGTCGAGTACGCGAACGCTCGCAAGCTGGTGCAGGAAACCACGCACTGTGTCGCGGGCCGCGTCCATGCGCCCATCCCCGGCCAGCACCAGCGCGGCGGCCTGCGCGTGCGACCAATCCTCGCGAAGGGGCTCGACGACGGTCGGCAGGACAAGGCGCTCGACATAGGCGCGGGGCGTGTAATGCGCACCCAGCGCGTGGCGTTCTTCCGGATCGAGCGCGCGCTCGAGCAGTGTCCCGAAGATCGATGGCTCGACATGCTTCCAGTCCGCGCGCGCCGCGGCGATCAGCTCGTCGATCTGGCCCTGATCGAGCGGCAGCACATCCCGCTCCTTGAACAGCTTGCCATTGAACCGCAGCACGTCCGCTGCAAGCGCAGGGGAAAACCCGCCCCGGTCCATGTCCGCCCAGAGCGCGCCGAGCATCCGTCCCAGCGTCTCCAAATCGTCGCGGAATCGCGCGAGCAGGTCGCCGAGCGAGCGCTTCGGAAGCAATCCGACATCCTCGGCGAACATCGTGAACAGGCAACGGCCGAGAAAGCTTGCGACCGCTTGCGGCGAATGGTGTTGGGCCTCCAACGAACGGGCGACCGTCGCGAGCCGCTCCGCGATCTCCCGCGTGACCCTGGCCGACTTCCGGGACGGGTCCAGAGCGAGCGGGTCCGTCCAGATGGCGCGCAGCCGCTCGCGGACGTCTTCGTCGCGCAGATCGGCGAGGCGAATGCGGTGCGAGCGCGGATCAGGAAACGGTGTGTAGGTCCCACCGGTGCGCGTGAACTCGCTGTAGACCTCGACGCTGTTGCCGACGTCGACGACGAGCAGAAAGGGCGGGCGGCCTTCGGTGGCGGGAAGGGCCCGCGCGTACTGCTCCGCCTGGCTGCGGGCGCGCAGCATCGCGTCGTCGAAGCGGCGGCCCGCTACGAGATTAGTCTGTTTCGCCTCCAGGACGAATGCGCCGCGACGATAGCAGTCCAGCCGGCCGGGAGATGCGCTGCCATCCCCGTGTATGAACGTCACCTGCCGCTCGAAGACGTAGTCGTCGCGTTCCGCGTCGCCGAAGGCCCGGCCGGGCCTGTCGACGCCGAGAAGCTCGCACAGCTCGTTGATGAAAATGGTGTAGTTGTTGCGCTCGTTCCCGCCGGCTTCCTGCCAGCGGACAATGAACGCTTCGACCGGGGCGCCGGGCGCGGCCGGCTGCGGCGGCGTCGGCATGGTCGTAGTCAGGCCCGGGTGCGCGTCACTTGACCCTGAACGCAACCGCGATGCATTCCTTGCGATCGAGGCTCCCTTCGCTGTAGTCGCGCTCGCACTTCTGCGCCACGGCGAACTGGGCCGAAAGCCGCTCGGTCGTCAGCTCGCCGCCCTTCTGCGCGCGTCCCATGCAAAGCTGCGAAAAGGCGACTGGCGCGCTGTCCGCATGCAGGTCGGCGAAGCCCGCCGCCATGCCGGTGACGTGGACGATGATGGTTCGCAGCCGTTTGCGCTCCGCGCTGCTGAATTTCTCGGTGTGGGCGCGCATCATCGCGTCGACCGTCTTCGGCTCGGACCGGTTGACGCGGTAGAGCTGGTTCGCTTCCAGGAACAGTCCGCCGGAAAGCGCGCAGTGCTTGGCCTGCGCCGAGCCCTGCTCGAGCCAGGTCTTCGTCGCGGCGAGTTGGGGATAGCGGCTCGCGTCCAGCGCGGGCGGGGCCTGCGCCAACGCCGCGGCCGCGCCGATGATCAGCGGCGCGACGAGCGCGCGACGACGGCCGCTCACGAGCGCTTGCGCGGCGCGGATTTCTCCTGCGGTTCGGTGGGGGGCGGGCTCTTCGGCTGATCGCCGATCACGCTCTTCACCGGACAGATGCGAAACGCCGGGCACTTCCTGCAGCCCACGACCACGGCAATCGGACAAATCGTCATACCATTCTCCTTGGGAAACGCCAGCCGTGATGCTACCCCGCTTTGCCGCCGGCGTCAGGCGCGGGCGGACTTTCGCCGCGCGTGAACGATCGCAACGCCGTAGATCGCCAAGTTGACCGCGATCACCAGGACGCCGATCCAGCGCTGGTGCGCGGGCGTCAGTCCGGCTGGGTACAGGACCGGCATCAGATAGTGCGCGATAAAGCCCCCGTCGTAGCTGGCGGCGCCGGCAATCTCGCGCAACCTGTTCTCGAGCGGCGTGAGCGGACAGATCGTCGCGGTGAATTCCGCGTACGCGCCCCAGGCAGCGGCGGGCAGGTGCAGCCACGCGAAGCGCAGGTCGCGCCACGCCATCATCCCGCCGAGCACGACGAACCCCACGAAAGCGAGATGCACGACCACGACCGCATCGGCAGCGAAACCAGCGATCATCGTATCCTTCGCGGCTTCTCCGGACCTGCGCGCAGCGCCGTGACTCGCTTGTCCCAGAGCGTCTCGAGCGCGTCCGCGAGCGATCCCGGAACGCGGACACCGGACTGGCGCACCGCCCAGCGAAAGCGGGCGAACGGGGGCTTGCCGAGATCGTCGAACAAGACCGGCGGCATCGCGAACATCGAGTCCAGCCGCAGCATGACGTAGTGGGTGGTACGGCCCAGCGCTGCCTTGTCCGCGCGCCAGTGCGCCCGCTCGACCGGCGCGGTCATCACCGTGCCGGCGCCGAACAGGCCCTTCGGCGGGACGCCCAGCCGGACCAGGAACGCGCGGCTGCCGGGCTCGAGATTGCGAGCGCGGCCCGCGCTCCACTCGGTGTCGAGGTGGCCGCGCCGTCCGAGCTTGCGGATGTCGGCCGACAGCTCCGGCCAGTCCCACAGCTTCGGGTTCCACGCGAACAGGTGGGTGCTGACCAGCATCAGTTCGTGGCCATCGCCGGCAAAGCGGGTTCGAGCGGGAGCATCGAGGCGATCGGGTCTGCGGCAAGAGCGGGTTGGTCGCGCGAAAAGTCTGCGCCGGGGTCGCGATGGCCGCAAGCGCCAGAGAAAGACCCACACGTCTGCGCCGCGGCGATGGTAGAGTGCGCGCCGATGCCCTATCGCACCGTCCTGCTCGCCGCGATCGCCGCCGTGCTCGCCGGTTGCGCGGCGCAGCCGGAGCAGGCGCCGCTGTCCCCCTCGCCGGCACCACCCACGTCGTCACGCTACTATTCGGATGACGGCCCCCCGCTGTCGCCGCCTTCGAACCTCGACAGCATCCCCGACGCGGTGCCGCGGCCCGAACCGTTGCACCGGTTCGCGAACCGGCCGTACACGGTACTGGGGCGCGATTACGTGCCGGCGACGCATTTGCGGCCGTATCGCGAGCGTGGCATGGCAAGCTGGTACGGGCGCAAGTTCCATGGCCAGAAGACCTCGATCGGCGAGGTCTACGACATGTTCGCGATGACCGCCGCGCATCCGACGCTGCCGCTCCCGTCGTACGTCCGGGTCACCCACGCGAGCAACGGCCGCAGCGTGGTGGTCCGCGTCAACGATCGGGGTCCGTTCCTGCACGGGCGGGTGATCGATCTTTCCTATGCCGCCGCGCACCGGCTCGATATCGCGCAGAAGGGCAGCGGCGAAGTCATCGTCGAGGCGATCCTTCCCGGCGAAACCTCGGTCGTGGCCGCGGCGCCGCTGCCGCCCTTGACGGGCGCGGCCGTGGTCACCGGGCCGGTCATTGCCGCCACCCCGGTCGTTGCGGAACCCTCGACGACGCCGGCCGGTGGCGGCTATGTCGTGCAGCTCGGCGCGTTCGCCAGCCACGCCAACGCACAGAACTTTGTCGCCCACGTGCAGAACCAGACCGCGCAGGCGGCGGTCGAACCGCGGGTGCGGCAGTCGCAGGGATTGTGGCGGGTCTACGTCGGTCCCTACGCCGAGCGTGACCAAGCAAGGCGTGTCGCCGAGCGCATCGAGCGGGCGTTCGGGTTCGCGACGACGGTTGGCAACAACTGATGCATCGGCGCAACCCCTTTGTGGTTATGACAACGTTATAATCACCAGCGCAGCGACGATTCGCATGACATGGCCTGTCGCCGGACGACGACAGCGTGTCGACAACGCGGATCGCCGGACCCGCCAGCTGATGCATAGTCTCCACCGCCGACTCTTCCTCCTCCTCGCGCTCGCGCTCCTTGCCGCCACGAGCGCCCGCGCCCAGCTCACCATCGAGATCGTCGGTGGCGCGAGCCAGACGGTTCCGGTGTCGATCGTGCCGTTCGAGAGCGAGGCCTCGTTTCCGCTCGGCATCAGCGGCATCGTCGGCGCCGACCTCGCGCGCTCCGGCCTGTTCAGGCTCGTCGATCCGGGCGGCGTCGTGCCGCGTCCGGTGCGCGCCGAGGACGTGCGATCCGCCGACTGGCGCGCGCGCGGCGCCGACGCGGTTGCCGTCGGCACGATGCGCCCGCTTGGCGACGGGCGCGTCGAAGTCCGCTTCGCGCTGGTCGACACCGTCAAGCAGGCGACGCTCGCGAGCCAGGTCTACACCGTGACGCCGGCGCAGTTCCGCGCCACCGCGCACCGCATCGCCGATGCGATCTTCGAGAAGCTGACCGGCAGCCCCGGCGTGTTCTCGACGCGCATCGCCTACGTCACCAAGCAGGGAACGCGCTTCTCGCTTCAGGTGGCCGATGCCGACGGCTTTGACCCGCAGACCATTGTCGGCTCCAACGAGCCGCTGCTGTCGCCGCGCTGGGCGCCGGACGGCAACCGCATCGCCTACGTATCGTTCGAGCAGAAAAAGCCGGTCGTGTACGTGCAGTCGCTGATCACCGGAGCGCGGCAGGCCGTCGCCAACTTCCGCGGCAGCAACAGTGCGCCGGCGTGGTCGCCGGACGGACGCCGGCTCGCGGTGACGCTCACCCGCGACGGCGGCTCGCAGCTCTACCTGATGAACCCCGACGGTACCGACGTGCGCCGGATCACCCAAAGCGCCGGAATCGATACCGAGGCGTACTTCACGCCGGACGGCGGATCGCTGCTGTTCACCTCGGACCGCGGCGGCAGCCCGCAAATCTATCGGCTCAACCTGGCGAGCAACAGCGTCGAGCGCCTCACTTTCGAAGGAAGCTACAACGTCACGCCGCGCCCGCTGCCCGACGGCAAGGGCATGGTGTTCGTGCGACGTGACGGGGGCCGCTTTTCGGTCGCCGTCATGGATTACGCATCGCGCCAGGTGCAGGTACTGACGCAGGGGCCGCTCGACGAGAGCCCGAGCGTCGCGCCGAACGGCAAGCTCGTGATCTACGCGAATGAGCAAGCCGGCCGGGGCGTGCTCGCGGCCGTGTCGACCGACGGCAGCGTGAAACAGCGGCTGGCCTCGCCGGCGACCGACGTGCGCGAGCCCGCATGGGGACCGTTGCCGCGGTCGTGATCGAACATCGAAGCATCCGGTTTCGGATGCGACAACACCAACAGGAGGTCCGTATGCGCAAATTCGCCGTGGCCGCTCTCGTGGCACTGTTCCTCGCCGGTTGCACCAGCCAGCCCTCGCAGCCGACCGCACCGATCGACGAACTGGGCGGCACGCCGGGCGCGTCCGGAACGCCCGGTGCCACCACCGCTGGTGCCGCAACCGGTGGCGTCGCCGGCACAGGTACCGGCGCAGGGTCCGCGGCCGGGACCGGAACCGGCGCCGCGGCGCTGCGAGATCCCAGCAACATCCTTTCCAAACGCAGCGTGTTTTTCGACTTCGACAGCTTTG
The DNA here is from genome assembly GCA_046714435.1 of Casimicrobiaceae bacterium. Lineage (GTDB taxonomy): Bacteria > Pseudomonadota > Gammaproteobacteria > Burkholderiales > Casimicrobiaceae > VBCG01. Next base: position 604 of record JBKKAZ010000273.1, on the reverse strand, counting down.
TCGTCAAGGACGAGTACCGGCCGCTGGTCGAGGCGCACGCGCGCTATCTCGCCGGCAACCGCAGCGCGCGTGCGACTATCCAGGGGCATACCGATGAGCGCGGCTCACGCGAGTACAACATCGCGCTTGGCCAGCGGCGCTCGGACGCGATCAAGCGGATGATGACCCTGATCGGCGCGCAGGAGAGCCAGGTCGAGACCGTGAGCTTCGGTAAGGAAAAGCCGCGCAACGTCGGCCACGACGAGGCCGCGTGGGCGCAGAACCGGCGTGGGGACATCGTTCACGCCGGAGAGTAGCGGGTAAACAAGAACCTACGAGGGATTAGACGCCTCCATCGCGTCCGCGATGGGGGCGAACATGCTTGCTGTCTGGTGTCGCATGCGGATGTCGGGCGAAGTGAGGGACTGAGATGACGCGTAATCTGTTCCGGACCCGATGCGCAGTACTCGCGCTCGCGCTGTGTGCGGGCGCCGCGAGTGGTGCGCTGTTCGACGACGAGGAGGCGCGAAAGCGCATCGCCGACACCAACGCCCGGCTCGCGCAGATCCAGCGGCAGCTGGAGGATCGGCTGGCGGCGCTCGAACTGCAGGCGAAGAGTGGGGCA